>JBIIOJ010000147.1:0-7676 GCA_044337015.1 Pirellulales bacterium | reverse complement strand
CTTTCCGGTCATCCGGTCGTCGCGGGTCGGCGGCCGCATTCGCTGCGATTGCCGGAGTGGAGGCCGCATGGCTCGCCTTCCTCGGGTGGATGGCGTGGAGGGGGTGAAGATGCCCTCGATTCCGCTCTGGTCGGTGGCGCTGCCGCTGGGCTGTTACCTCACGCTCCTCGGGCTCGTGCACCTGCGCCGCCGGCCGCTCGCCGTCTCGGGGGCGGTCGACGCCGTGTGTCTCGCGGCGGGCCTCTCGGGATGCGTGGCGGCTGGGCTGTCGGGGCTCGCGTTCGCGGGGCCGCCTCTGTGGGGCTGGAACGCGATGGGAGGCGGCTGGGCGGTGCTGGGGGCGGTGGCGGTGCTGCTTTTGGCCCTCGCGATTCTCATCTCCCGGCCGAGGCTCGTCGTCTACAACGCAACGGTCGAACAGCTGCGGCCGGCCGTCGCGGAGGTCGTGCTCGCGCTCGACCCGTCGGCCCGGTGGGCCGGGGAGACGGTTGCGATGCCTTCCCGCGGACTGCAGGTGCACATCGATGGCGGCTCGGCGATGAGGAACGTGACGCTCGTGGCCCTCGGCAAGCGGCCCTCGCCGGAGGGCTGGAGCGAGTTCACGCGGCGGTTGAGGGGCTCGGTCGGGCTGCTGCGGGTGTCCTCGAGCCCGTGGAGCGGACTGTTTCTCCTCGGCGGGATCATGGCCCTGGCCGCCGCCACCTGGTCGGGCCTCGGCGGGCTTTGACCGCATCCGCCGGCGACGGTAGCTTGAGTCGGTTCCGAACGTGTTCACGAGGAGAACCTGCAATGACCACTTGGAAGTTCGTCGTGTGCCTGTCGATCGGCGTCGTGGCGATGGGATCGTCGTCTCGACGGGCGTTCGCAGATCAACCGACGCCGCTCACGGGGCAGATGAAGAAGATCGACGGCTCTGCGGTCGACCTCTCGCAGTACAAGGGGAAGACCGTGCTCATCGTGAACGTCGCGAGCCGGTGCGGCTACACGCCGCAGTACAAGGGGCTCCAGTCGCTCTTCGACAAGTACAAGGACAAGGGTCTTGTGATCCTCGGATTCCCGGCCAACGAGTTCGGCGGGCAGGAGCCGGGCAGCGATGCCGAGATCGCCACCTTCTGCTCGTCGAAGTACGGCGTGACCTTCGACATGTTCTCGAAGATCGTGGTCAAGGGGCCCGGCATGGCGCCGCTCTACAAGACCCTCACGGAATCGTCCAAGCCAGCCGGGGACGTGAAGTGGAACTTCGAGAAGTTCCTCGTCGATCGCGACGGAAAGATCGCCGGACGATTCGGCTCCGGTGTTTCTCCCGACGATCCTGCACTCGTCAAAGCCATCGAAGCGGCGCTCGCCAAGGGCGGCTGACCGACCGGGAGCCGACCTTCGAGGTCGTTCGGCCGAGCAGGACGAACTCGGTCGCGGAGGGCAGGGCGTGGAAGCGTTCGATCACGCCGACGCCTTCCGGCAGCGAGGCATCGACTTCGGAGAGGAAGCGGCTTTCCGTGACCAGCCGTGCCTCCGGATTCCGCGCGAAGTGGACGGCGACGGCGTCGGGCTGCCAGAGTTCGGCGATCGGCTCCGCGTCGCGGGCCTTTGCGGCGTAGAAGACGACGCTCGGCGGAACGCGGCGGAACGAAGCGACAGGTCCCGAACCCGCTATGCCGGCAACGAGCGGCTGGATCGACCGGGGCGTGCGGCCCTCGCCGAAGACGTCGGTGACGAGTGCCGACAACAGCACGAGCGTCGCCGCACCGGCGACGGCGACCGAGGCGAGCGACCCATCACGGTTTCCCCGTGACTGCAGCCTCCAGCAGACGATGCCGCCGACGATCGGCACGACCCCGACCAGGCCGCACCATTCGCAGCCCGGAGAGAGTTGGTATGCAGCGATCGGCAGTCCGATGGCGAGACCGATGCCGGCCGCTGCGAGGCTCACCCAGGCGATCGGCATGAGCCGGTCGATCGATTCGAGCCGACGCTCCCGCCAGTCGTTCCAGAAGATGCCGAGGATCACGGCGATGGCCGGATAGGCCGGCCAGACGTAGCCGGGCAGCTTCGTGCCGGCCGCCGAAAAGAAGCCGACCCAGGTGGCGGTCCAGACCGCGGCGACGAGGATGGCGGCGGCTTCGCGGGGCCGGTCGTACGACCGGGCCACGGCGGTCGCATGCCAGATCGCGGCGGCCGCCGCGATCGACCAGGGAAACAGCCCCAAGAGCAGCACGACCGGGTAGTAAAGGAGCGATCCCGAATGCCCTTCGAGCGTCGAGGTGAACCGCTCGACGTTGTGCACGACGAGGAAGCCGCGAAGCCACTCGCCCCCCGTCCGCCAGCTGACCCAGGCGTACCAGGGCATCGCCACGACCGCCGCCGTCAGCACGACCGTGCCGATCCTCAGGTCGTTCCAGGCCGCGGGCCAGCCGTGCGGCCGGAATGGTCGCGCAAGGCGAAGGCAGCCGACCACTAGCATCGCCGCGGTGGGCAGGAGCACGCCGATCGGGCCTTTCGCGAGGACGCCCAGCCCGCAGGCGACTCCGAAGCCGACCGCCTCCGATCGCGAGAGCAGGACCGGTCCGCACGACCGGGAGGCCGCGGCCGCGAGGATCCAGAAGGCGGCCGTCGAGCAGAAGAGAAGGGGTGCATCGGGGGTCGCCGCTCGACCGCCGATTGCCGTCCACGTGGAGCAGGCCATCACGAGCCCCGCGGCGAGCCCGGCGGCGGTGCCGGCCAGCATGCAGCCGATCCGCCAGGTCATGAGGCAGGTGCCGATCGTGAGCACTGCGGAGCCGAGCCGCAGGCCCGCCTCGTTGCGGCCCGCGATGCCGCAGCCGGCGATCTGGACCCAGTTGACGAGCGCGGGCTTCTCGATCCGCAGCCGGCCGTTGAACATCGGCACGACCCAGTCGTTTCTCGCGAGCATCGCGAGCGTGCAGGCGGCGTTCTTCGGCTCGTCCTCGTCCCAGAGGGCCGGGCCGCCGAGGTTGGGCAGCAGGAGAACCGCCGCCGTGCCGGCGATGGCCAGGGCGTGGAGCGGGCCGCTTCGGCGATCGGTCGACGGTGGCGTCATGCGGGGTGAATCCGGGGCGGCGAGGAGGACGGGAATAAAGGCCGCCGAGGCGGCGGGAGGGTAGGGGGGGAGGGGGCCACGGTCAAGCCATCCGGGAGCCCCTCAAGGCCGCCGTTCGCGACGGTTGACCGTGGGCCCAAGGCGGATATGTTCAGGCGGTCGCCGCGGGAGTTTCACGCGGGATTTTCAGGGAGGCAACCCCTTGGCCGACGAATCACAGCCGTCCGAAGACGCCGGCGTTCCGGAGGGTTTGCGGGACAGTTCCGGGGGCCGGCTGATCGAGCTGCCGATCGAGCAGGAGCTCAAGGACAGCTACCTTACCTACGCGATGAGCGTCATCGTCGCGCGGGCGCTTCCGGACGTCCGGGACGGGCTGAAGCCGTCGCAGCGGCGGATCCTCGTCGCCATGAACGACCTCAACCTCTCGCCCGGCGCCGCCCGGGTGAAGTGCGCGAAGATCTCCGGCGACACCAGCGGCAACTACCATCCGCACGGCGAGAGCGTGATCTATCCGACGCTCGTCCGCATGGCCCAGGAATGGAACATGCGGCATGTGCTCGTCGACAAGCAGGGCAACTTCGGCTCGATCGCCGGCCTGCCCGCCGCCGCCATGCGATACACCGAGGCGAGGCTCTCGCCGATCGCGGCGATGATGCTCGACGACCTCGATCTCGACACCGTCGACTACGTGCCGACCTACGACGAGCGGAACACGGAGCCGGTGGTCCTTCCGAGCCGGTTCCCGAATCTCGTCGTGAACGGCGCCGGCGGCATCGCCGTCGGCATGGCCACGAGCATCCCGCCCCACAACCTGGGCGAGGTCTGCCGGGCGCTCGTCGCCCTCATCGACAACCCCGGGCTCTCGATGGGCGAACTGCTCGAGATCGTGCCCGGCCCCGACTTCCCCACCGGCGGCATCGTGATGGGCCGGGAAGCCCTCATCCGGGGCTATCTCACGGGCCGCAGCACGATCACGCTCCGGGCCCGGGCCCACGTCGAGGAGTTCGGCAAGAACCGCAGCCGGATCGTCGTCACGGAGATCCCCTACCAGCAGACCCGCGACGCGATCGAGGAGAAGATCGCGGAGCTGGTCAACGAGGACCGCATCAAGGGCATCTCGGCGATCCGCAACGAGAGCGACCTCAAGGAGCCGGTGCGGCTGATTCTCGAACTGAAGCGGGACGCCGACCCCGACGTCGTCCTCAACCAGCTCTACCAGTTCTCGCCGCTGCAGACGTCTTTCTCGCTGATTTTTCTCGCGCTCGTCGACGGGAAGCCCAGGATCCTGTCGTTCAAGAGCATGCTCGAGGAGTTCCTCCGGCACCGCACGGCGGTCATCCGCCGCCGCACCCAGCACCTTCTGCAGAAGGCCCGCAGCCGCAAGCACACCCTCGAAGGGCTGCTCGTGGCGCTGGCGAACATCGACGAGGTGATCAAGATCATCCGCAGCTCGAAGTCGCAGGCCGAGGCCAAGGAACGGCTGGTGGCGCTCGAGACGCCCGCCGCCCTGCTCGAGCGGGCGCTCGGGTCCGACGGCTTCTCGATCCTCGTGGAGGAGAAGGGGAGGTTGGAAGCCTACCCGCTCTCGCCGGTGCAGGCCGACGCGATCCTGCGGCTCACGCTTGGGCAGCTCGTGAACCTCGAGCAGGAGAAGCTCGCGGGGGAACACCGGGAGCTCCTCGCGAATATCGGCGAGTTCCGCCGGATTCTTTCCAGCGAAGCGAACGTCAAGGCGCTCATCCGTGAGGAGCTCCAGGCGCTGGAGGCGAAGCACGGCGACGATCGAAGGACCGAGATCAGCGGCGAGGCGGCCGACATCCGCGACATGGCGGAGCTGATCACCGAGGCCACGATGGTGGTCACGATCAGCCGGGCCGGCTACGTGAAGCGGACGCCGGCCGACGTCTATCGCGCCCAGCGACGCGGCGGAAAGGGCCTCACCGGTGCCCGCACCGACGAGGAGGATCCGATCGAACACCTCTTCGTGGCGAGCACCCACGACTGGCTGCTCTTCTTCACGACACTCGGCAAGGTTTTCTCGATGCGGGTGTTCGAGCTGCCGGAGCTGGCCCGCGACGCGAAGGGAAGGGCTCTGGTGAACCTGCTTGAGTTCGAGCCGGGCGAGAAGGTGGCCGACTGCCGAAGCGTCTCCGGCTTCGACGACCCGAACCAGTTCCTGATGCTGGCCACCCGGAGCGGCGTCGTGAAGAAGACCGCGCTCGAGCAGTATCGCCGCCGCCGCACCAAGGGGCTGATCGCCGTCAAGCTCCGTGAAGGAGACGAACTCGTGGACGCCGTGATCACGAAGCCGGGCGACGAGCTCGTGCTCGCGACGGCGAAGGGGATGGCGATCCGGTTTCCCGAGTCCGACGCCCGGCCGATGGGCCGCGACACCAGCGGCGTCCGCGGCATCAAGCTCACCTCGGGTGACCGGCTCGTTGGCATGGTCGTCGCCGATCCGGATGCCACGCTCCTGACTGTTTGCGGCAACGGCTATGGCAAGCGGACCCCGTTCGGCCTCGGCACGCCCGTCTCGGGGGCGGCCCCGGGCGAGGACGGGGCGGGCGAAGAGCCGGCCGCCGACGAGCCTGAGGCCGATGCCGCCGAGACCGGAGGCCCCGAGGACGGAGAGGGCGACGGCGGCTCGAGCGGGATGCGGTATCGCACCCAGCGGCGGGGCGGCAAAGGCATTCGCGACATCAAGGCGACGGCCCGCAACGGCGAGGTCGTCTCGATCGTGTCGGTGAAGGACGACGACCAAGTGCTCATGATGACCGCCCGCGGGAAGATCCAGCGGGTGAACGTCCGCGAGATCCGGCCGATGGGCCGCAACACCCAGGGCGTCAGGATCATGCGTGTCGACGAGGGAGATTCGCTCGCGGCCGTCGTGCCGGTGCCGCCAAGCGAGCAGGAGGAGGCCGACGCGCCTCCGGCTGAGTGAGCCCTGCCGCCCGAACGACGCCGCAGTGCCGCCGGACACCGCAGTGCCGCCGGACACCGCAGTGCCGCCGGACACCGCAGTGCCGCCGGACACCGCAGTGCCGCCGGACACCGCAGTGCCGCCGGTGGAGCGGACGCTTCGTCGGCGTTCAGCAGCCTGCATCCATGGGAGGCTTTGAATCATGAAAATCGGCGTCGTGGGCACGGGCTACGTGGGGCTGGTGACGGGAACCTGTTTCGCCGACAGCGGGAACACTGTGACCTGCCTCGACATCGACGCGGAGAAGATCTCGCGGCTCAACCGGGGCGAGGTTCCGATCTACGAGCCGGGCCTCGAGGAACTCGTCGAGCGGAACGCCGCAGCCGGCCGCCTGCGATTCACCACCGACACCGCCGCGGCGATCCGGGACGCGGAGATCGTTTTTCTCGCCGTGGGCACGCCCCCCGCGGCCGACGGCTCGGCCGACCTCTCGGCCCTCTGGAAGGTGGTCGACGGCATCGCTTCCCATCTCCGTCCCGAAGCGATCGTGGTCACGAAGAGCACGGTGCCGGTCGGGACCTGCGCGGGCATCGAGAAACGGCTCGAGGAGCGGACGGGACGGAAGTGCCGGGTCGCGAGCAACCCCGAGTTCCTCAAGGAGGGAGCGGCGATCGAGGACTTTCAGAAGCCCGATCGAGTGGTCGTCGGCGTGCGGACGGTGGACGTCGCGGAGATCATGCGGGCCCTCTACCTGCCGTTCCTGCGGACCGAGAACCCTTTCCTCGTCATGTCACCGGAGAGCTCCGAGATGACGAAGTACGTGGCGAACGCGCTGCTCGCCACGAAGATCAGCTTCATCAACGAAGTGGCGAACCTCTGCGAGCGGATGGAGGCCGACATCGACGACGTGCGACGGGGCATCGGCCACGACAGCCGCATCGGCTTCGCGTTCCTGTTTCCCGGGGCGGGGTACGGCGGCAGTTGTTTCCCCAAAGACGTGCAGGCGCTCGCGGCGATGGCCCGCTCCAAGGGCGTGCAGCCGAGGATTCTCGCGGCCGTTCACGAGACGAACCTCGCGCAGAAACAGGTGCTCGGCGAGAAGATCGCGGCGCACTTCGGGGGCGGGCTCTCGGGAAGGCGGATCGCCGTGTGGGGGCTCGCCTTCAAGCCCCGCACAGACGACGTGCGGGACGCCCCTTCGATCGACCTCATCGACAGGCTCCTCGCCGGGGGCGCGCTCGTGTCCGCCCACGACCCCGAGGCCATGCCGAACGTGCGGGCGCTGTATGGCGACCGGATCCGGTTCGCTTCGAGCCCGCTCGAGGCGCTCGACGGCGCCGAGTGCCTCGCCATCGTCACCGAATGGGGCGACTACCGCCGTCCGGACTTCGACGAGATGGCCCGCCGCATGAGGGGAGCGGTGATCTTCGACGGTCGCAACCTCTACCAGCCGGCCGAGATGCGAGCGCGAGGATTCTCGTATTTCGCGATCGGCAAGGCCCCTGTTCGCCCCTGAGCGGCCGGGCGTTTGACAGTCGATTTTCCGTGCGGGTACAGTTCGCCCATTGAAAACCCCCCCAGGGAGCCCAACCGACCGTGATTACGAAGACGACGCGTTTTTTCCGCACGCTGTGCGATTCGATCCTTCCGATGCTGGCTGCCGTCGCGATGCTCTCGCCGTCGGTCCTGCTTGCGGAG
>JBIIOJ010000146.1:0-7707 GCA_044337015.1 Pirellulales bacterium | reverse complement strand
CGGCCGCCGACGCGGCCGACGTGCCGGCCTTCGACGCCTTATCGCTCGGCGCGGAGGATGGCGTGTTCACCGATGAGACGGCCTGGAACGCCGGCGATCCCTTCGCCGTCGCAGCGAGCGAGCCTTCGGATGAGCCGGAGCCGCCACTCGCGGTGTTTCCTCCTGCGGGCGATGGCCTCACTGCGGAGGATCCTGGAATCCGCGACGAGGATCCCGGGCTCCTGGCGGGAGGCGAGTTTCCGGAGGGAGGGGAGTGGCCCGGCGTTGGAGACGACGCGGACGCGCTTGCCCACCTCGAGGACGCTTCCGACGCCGAGGCCGATCCAGGGATCGTCGCGTTCGCCCCGCCCGACGCGGAACTGCCGATGGCAGGAGGCGAATTCGAGGCCGGGGAATCGCTCGTCGTGGGCGAGGCTGCCTCGGCAGAAGAGGAGTCACTCGTCGGACAGTCGCAGATCGACTCTTCCGCCATCCAGATCGGAACGGGCCAGTCGGGAATCCTTCCCTTCGAGGACTGGGGCGACGGCGCGGACGCGACGGCGACCGACGCTTCGTCGGCTCCGTCGGGCGACGATAACCCGTTCGGTGATTCCGCCTTCGACGCTGACGCGGAACCGGTGCAAGTCGACAGCGGATTCGGCGACGCGGCCGGACTGGCAACCGGCGTCGGTGCAGCGGCCGTGGCGGCCCCGGCTCGTCGGGTGATCAAGCGACGGTCCGGGGGCGGCGGCATCGCCGCGATGGTGAGCGTGCTCCTCGGCGGCGTGCTCGCGATCCCGATCACGATCGCCATCCTCTTCTGGGGCTTCAAGAAGGATCCGTTCCAGATCGCGCCAAAGATTCCGGCATCGCTCGCATTCCTGCTGCCTCCGCAATTCCAAGTGGCGGGGCAGGGCGGCCGAACTTTGCCGGGTGTTGCTGCGGTGCAGGGCACGGACGTAGCTTCCCGATCCGTCGAGGACCTCGTCGCCGAAGCGGCCACGACGGAGGAGCCGGCTCCTGCTGCAGTGTCTGACGGTGTACCGTCGGAGGAAATCGCCGTGAAGGACGAGCCGGCTGCGGTCGATGCCGGCTCGGAAACGGTCGCGTCGAGCCGGGAGGCCGTGGAGCCGAGGCGGCCGCCGCCCCTCGATGCTTATGCGCTCGACAGGCTCGACACCTCCGCACTCGACGGGGCCGTGATGGCCGCCGACCGTGTAACGGCCCGGTTGCTCGACGCGTCCGTTGAGGATCCGGACTACAAGAAGCTCCTCAAGGATTGGTACACGGCGCTCTCGAAGGTCGGCGAGGAGACCGTGTCGCTCGAGCAACAGGCGTCCGATTCAACCGCCGATTTCGTCGCCGTCTCCCCGGCGATCAAGCGGACGATCGGCCGGATCCTCGCCGACGAGCGGGCGAGCGAGCAGTTTGCGAAGCTGTCCCGGATGTGGCTCAAGTCCCGTGGCCGGACGTCGGACGGGGTCGTCCTCCCCGCGACGCTCGTTTCTTCGCGCAAGGTCGGTTCTTGGTGGGTTTCGCGGGTGCGGGTCAGCGACGATGCGGCGGTGCCGGAGGTCGCGGTGCTATCGCGTTCGCAGCCCGGAGGATCGGAAGGTGACGATGTCGTCGTGCTGGGGCTCGTATTCGAGCCAGGGGTCGTCTGGGCGGCGGCGTGCGACCGGTTCGAGCCGGTGAGCGGCGATACCGTCGAGGACGCCTCTTCGGAAGAGCCGAAAGCGTCGGCCCCCGCCACCGGCGAGGAACTTTTCCCGCTCGAGTGATCTTGGAACGAGAAGCTGCGGCTGGTCGCGAGCGGCTTCCATCGACGGTCGTCGGTGCAGTCGAGTGCGTTCGTGCCCGCCGGGCCTCCGTGGTCGACTTCTGGCGGCGGCACGTCGATCGGTTCCGGGCGACCCATGCCGTTCCCGCCGCACGGCTCAATGCCCTGGTGCAGCCGCGGCACGAGGCCGCCAACCGCGAGGCGGCGTTGCTCGACGACCGCGGAGGCGGGCCGCTCGCCGGGGTGATGGCGAGCGTGAAGGAATGTTTCGCGGTGGAGGGGCTCACGACGACGCTTGGCATGCGGTCGCGGGTCGACCACGTCGATGGCGTGTCGGGCGAGATGGTCCGCCGCCTGTCGCGGGCCGGGGCGGTGGTCGTCGGCAAGGCGAACGTGCCGCAGGCGATGCTCCAGTTCGACTGCGACAACCCGGTCTGGGGACGGACGCTCCATCCGGCGAGTCCCGATCGGGGCCCGGGCGGATCGAGTGGCGGCGACGCGGCGCTCGTCGCCGCAGGAGTGGTGCCGCTGGCCGTCGGGACCGATCTGGCCGGAAGTATGCGGCAGCCGGCGCATGCCTGCGGCATCGCGAGCATCGTGCCGAGCGGCTCCTCCCTGGGGCCGTGCGGTGCGTTCGACACGATGCCGCATCTTTCGTGCGTGCAGCCGCGGGCCGGCTTCTTCGCCCGCTCCGTCGCGGACCTGGCGGTCGTGCTCGATGCCATCCTCGACCGTCCGCTCGGACGGGCCGGCCCGGACGTCGAGGGACGTCGGCCGAGGGTCGGCTGGTGGGACGAGACCGGACCGATTCCGCCGTCACCGGCCGTGCGTCGGGGCGTTCGCGAGGCGGTCGCGCGGTTGGCGAGGGCCGGCCTGGAAGTCTCGCCGGTCCCGCCGACATTGGCCGAGGAAGCGGCCTGGCTGCATCTGGCGATCCTCTCGAGCGACGGCGGGCGATGCATCCGTGATCTGCTCGCCGGCGACCGCCCGATGCCGGGCGTCGCCCGCAGTCTGGCGGTCGCCCGCGTACCCCGGCTCGTCCGGCCCGGTTTGGCGGCATTCGCGAGGCTCGCCGGCCGTGGGCTCGAGGCGAGGGCGTTGCTCGAGACCGGGCCGCGTTCGAGGCAGGGATTCGAGGAACTCATGGCACGCCGCGAGGAGATCCGCGGGCGCATGGCCGCGGAATGGCGGGATGCCGCCGGGCGGACCCCCGATGCGATCGTCTGTCCGGCGTTCGCCCTGCCGGCACTGCGGCACCGGACGGCCTCCTCGCTGCTGCTGGCGGGCGTTCCCTGCTGCCTCGCGAGCCTGCTCGATCTTCCGGCGGGAGTCGTGCCGGTGACCCACGTGCGGCTCGACGAGTGTCGCGGCCGCGACGATTCTCGCGACCCGGTTCTCCGGGAGGCCTCGCGGACCGACGAGGGAAGCGAGGGGCTGCCGATCGGAGTGCAGGTGATCGCCGTCGACGGCCGGGAGGCGACCCTTCTCGACGTGATGCGTCGCCTCGAAGGAGAGTCGCGAGGCTGATCGCCGACGCCCCGCCCGTCTTCAGTCGGGAAGCCTCGCCTGGAGCACGCGGGGCATCTGGTCGATCGGAAGCACCTCGCAGGCGGCACCCGCATCGATCGCGGCCTTCGGCATGCTCCAGACCACGCTCGTCTTCTCGTCCTGGGCGATCGTATGCCAGCCGCGGGCGCGGAGTTTGGAGAGGCCTGCGGCGCCGTCGCGGCCCATGCCCGTCAGCAGGATCGCCGCGCCGGTTCTCGGCCAGTGTTCCGCGATGCTCGAGAAGAAGACGTCGACGCTCGGGCGAAAGAAGACGTCCTTCGGCTCGATGCTGTACTCGAGCTGCCTCGACTTCGTGAGGATCATGTGGTCGTTCGTGCCGGCGAGAAGCACGTCCCCGGCCTGTGGAGTCTGCCCGTGCTCGGCCACGCGGACCGGGCGGCCCGTCCGGTCGCCGAGCCACTTGGCGAGCCCCTGCGAAAAGGCCACGTCGACGTGCTGCACGATCACCGTCGCCACGTTCCAATCCCGCGGCAGGGCCACGAGCAGGTCAGAGACCGCCTTCGGGCCGCCGGTCGAGGCCCCGATCGCGAGGAGCCGGGGAGGCGCGGAGCGAGCCGTGGTCGCCGCGGGCCTGCGGACGACGGTAGCGCCTATGAGCTTGGCGATCGTCCCGATCTTCTCGACAAGCGCTCCGGCGCCGCTCACTTCCCCCGCGGGGCCCAGGATCGGCGTGTCGACGGCGTCGAGCGCTCCGTGCCCCATCGCCTCGTACACGAGCGAGATGTTGCCGCTGACCGTGGCGGTCACCACGAGGATCGCGCACGGCGCGCTCGCCATGATCTGCCGCGTCGCCTCGACACCGTCGAGGTGGGGCATGATCAGGTCCATGAGGATCAGGTCGGGCCGGTCCCTCTTGGCCATCGCGACGGCCTCGACACCGTTGGCGGCGGTCCAGGCGATCTCGTGATCGGGAAGGCTGTCGACGACGCGGCGAAGCGCCTCGCAGGCCGCGCGGACGTCGTTGACGATGCCAATTTTCAAGGGGACGCCTCTCCGATCAGGTCGATGATCGTATTGAGAAAGGTCTCGTCGTGGAAGCTGCTCTTCGTGAGATAGCGGTTGGCGCCCGCGTCGAGGCCGCGGAGACGGTCCTCCTCCCGGTCCTTGTACGACACGATCACGACGGGAACGTCCTTCCGCGACGGGTCGGCCTTGATGAGCGAAACCAGTCCTATCCCGTCCATGCGGGGCATGTCGACGTCGGTCACCACGAGGTCGTAATGGCCAGAGCGAACCGCGTTCCAGCCATCCATCCCGTCCACCGCCACGTCGACTGCGAAGCCTCGCGACTGGAGCAGCTGCCGTTCGAGTTCGCGGACAGTGATGGAGTCGTCGACGACGAGGATCCGCTTCCGGCGGCGCTCCTGCTCTGCGATCCGCTCCATCTCCACGCGGGAGAGCCGACGGCCGGCCAGGAGGTTGTCGATCGACCGCACGAGATCCTCGACGTCGACGATGAGCACCGGGTTGCCGTTCTCGAGGAGCGATGCCGAGTTGATGTCGGGCACCTTGCCGAGCCTCGGATCGAGCGGCCGGACCTCGAGATCCCTTTCGCCGAGGAACGCGTCCACGATCATGCCGAACTGCTGGCCGCGGTCGCTGATCACGACGATGGGCATGGGGTCGGCGGGCGTCCCCTTCGAGTCCATGCCGAGCACCTGAGTCGCCATGACGAGACCGATCGCGGTGCCGTCGCGGTCGAAGTACTGCCGGCCCTCGACGGTTCGCAGCGAGCCATGATGGCAGAAGACGATCTGGTCGATCCGCGTGAGAGGAAAGGCGTAGGGCTCCCCGCCGATCTCCACGAGAAGCGCCCGGATGACGGACATCGTGATCGGGAGCTGCAGCGTGAAGGTGGTCTGCCGACCCGGCTGCGTGGCGATTCGGACGTTTCCGCCGACGGCCTTGACCATCGTCTGCACGGCGTCGAGGCCGACGCCGCGGCCCGAGATCTCCGTGACCTGCTCCTTCGTGGAGAATCCCGGGAGAAAGAGGAACTCGAGCAGCTCGACCTCCGTGAGCTGGCCGGCGACCTGTGCCGCGACGAGGCCGCGGGAGACGGCCTTGGCCCGCAGTCGCTCCGCGTCGATGCCGCGGCCGTCGTCGGAGAGCGTGATGCTGAGCATGCCGGCTCGGTGCCTGGCCTCGAGGCGGATCGTGCCGGTGGCCGACTTTCCCGCAGACTCCCGCTCGTCGGGCTTCTCGATCCCGTGGTCGAGGGCGTTGCGGATGAGGTGCGATAGCGGCGCCTCGAGCTTGTCGAGAATGTCGCGGTCCACGCCCGTCTGGTCGCCGATCACCTCGAACCGCACCTGCTTTTCGAGGGTGCGGGAGATGTCGCGAACGAGCCTCGGGAAGCCCCGGATGCCGTCGGCAAGCGGCCGCATCCGGCTCTGGATGACCTCGTGGTGCAGCCGCGCCGAGAGATCCTCGTTGCGGCGTGCGAACGCCTCGAAATCCTCGATCTGTCCGGTGAACTCGGCCAGGAGGTCCTCCGACTGCCGCCGCGATCGCGCAAGGAGGTCCGCGTCGGCGGCCGGGATCGGGGAGTCGGACGCCCGAAGGCGTTCCTCAAGCAGCCCGATGGCGTCGCAGAGCTCGAGCTGGCGTCCCCGCAACCGCAGGATCGCGTCCACGAAAGGACGCAACTGCCTCGCCTCCACGAGCGACTCCCCCGCGAGGCCGACGAGTCGCGTCAGGCTGTCGGCCGACACCCGGACGACCCGGTCGGCCGGCTCGGCGATCCGCGGCTTCGCGGGAGACGCTTCGGGTGGAGTCTCGGGAGCCGCAGCCGTGTCCGAAGGCGGGTTCACCATTGCGGGCGGCTCGGCGGCTGCGATCGGCGGCGGGGCGGTCGCCTGCCGCGGGGGCTCTGGCGGGGGCGTCGTTGCGGGCTCGGCGGCAGCGGCCGGAGGCGACGGCGTGGTCGCCGGTCGTGCCGGGAGCGATGCGAGATCGGCCACGAGCCGTTCCGCACGGGCCGGCCAGGAGCTTCCCACCGAGAGCGCGTCGGCGTCGCGGGCGATCGAAGAGAGGAAATCGACCGCCTCGAGCAGCACGTCGACGTGGCCGGCCTGAAGCGTCATCGCCCCCTTGCCGGCGGCGACGAAGCAGTCCTCGAGGGCGTGAGCGACGCGGACCGCGGGCTCGAGCGCCACGATTCTCGCGGCACCTTTCAGCGAATGGGCCGCCCGCATCATCGCCTCGATCGTCTGCGGGGAGCGGCTCGATTCCTCGATCGCGAGCACGCCGGTCGACAGGATCGCCGTCTGGCTCTCCGCCTCCAGCTTGAACAGCTCGAGCAACGAGAATCCGCTCAGGTCTTCGGCCACGTCACGTTCCTACAGGGTTCCTAACCGGACACGAGCCCGTCGATTCCATCGATCAACCTCGCCTCGTCGAGCAGCCCGACGGATGCGTCCTGCCAGTCGAAGAGCGCCTGCGTCGCGCGTTGGGAAGACTGGCTCACCGTCGACGGCACCGAACGCATGGTCGTCCGGGCGACGGAATGCACGCCGGCCACCTGGTCGACCGCGAACACCCAGCGACGGGCTTTCCACTCGACCACGAGAAGGCGGCCCGTGCTGCCGGCGAGACCGGTCACTTCGTCGGCCCGATCCCTGGAAGCGGCCTCCATCCCGAGCAGCGAAGCCAGCGAGATGCACAGCTGCAGCTGTCCGCGGATGTTCACGATGCCCGCGAGCACCCCGCCGGTCCGATGCGGCACGGAGTGGAGCGGCCGGAGTGTCGTTACCTCGACGAGCACGCTCGTCGGCAGGGCGAACCACTCCTCGGCGAGCCGGAAGATCAGGACGCTCGTGGCGTCGGGCGTCGCGGCGACGGGCGGCTCGTCGAGGATCGCCGACCAGCTTTCCACGTAGCCGTCCGGGGCGGGACGGTCGAAGAAGGTTCGGGCCGCTTCGGCGAGCACCGGGCAGTTTCGGCAGTGGATGAAGGTTTCGAGCTCGGGGCAACTGCGGTCGCCGGCGACGCCGATGCGGCTCCAGCATTCCGCCATCGGCGCCACGATTCCCTGCGGTGAGGAGGGGCGGACGGTCATGGGGATCCCTTTCTGGCGAACACGCGGGAGGCGCTCTCGCGGTACTTCTCGGCCATCCTGGCGTCGCCGCGAAGACTCGCCACGAGGGCGAGCGCCAGGGCTGCCTCCTCGTGTGCGGGGTCGAGGTAGAGCGTCTTGTGAAAGCACGCCTCGGCACGGTCGAGGTCGCCCGCGGACTGGTGGAGCATGCCCGTCATGAAGAAGATTTCCGGGCTTGGTCCGAAGGACCTCGCATGGGCGTCGCACAGTTCGATCGCCTCGGAGAGCCGCCGCTCGTTGGCGAGCCTGCCGGCGATTTCCAGTGTCCGCTCGAGCGGGC
>JBIIOJ010000145.1:0-7711 GCA_044337015.1 Pirellulales bacterium | reverse complement strand
CGCGTGCACGGTGAATCGGCAACAGTCGTCGCCGTCGAGCCGGCATTCGGAGAGCTTCACGGGGGCGCCCACGAGATCCTCGAGCATGAGCCGCTCCGCCGAGCAGACGCCCCGATCCTGCTCCGCAAGCTGCGGGTAGGGACAGGCATGGCTCGTGAGGACCGGCAGGCCCGCCGGGGCGCGATCGCGGCGGCGCGGCTGCCCGGGCGACTCCGCAGCCTCGCCGGACACGCCGACGGAGCAGGGGATTTCCCGGTCTCGCAGAAGAGTTGCGATGCTTTCGAGCCGATCGGCGACGGTCGCACCGCGAACCGCGTTGCGATAGAGCCCGGCGAGCCGCTCGCCGATCCTGTTGAACAGGCCACGGCGGACTTCGGGCTCGCGCACGTCGCGGATTTCCTGCCAGAGCACCATCGCCAAGTCGCGGAAATTGTCGCCGCCGAGCTGCCGGCCCTTGGAGGTCAGCCCATAGGCGTGGGCCGGGCGGCCACGGCCGCGATGGGGCCCCGAGGGGGCGTCGACCTTGTCAGTGCCCTTTTCAGCGACCCTGTCAGCGACCTTTTCGACAATGCCCTCGCGGATGAGCCGGTCGAGCCGCTGGCGGACGGCCGTCGCGGTGACGCCGAGGGCCGAGGCCAGCTCGTTGATTCCACGAACGTTTTCCGTCCTCAGAAGCTCAACGACTGCCTTGTCGGAGGCATGCTCGAGTTTGGGGTTTCGGTTGCTCATATACCTCGATCTTAGGCCCCGATCGAATTTCGGCAAGTCTGGCTGTGGAAAATGCTCCGCTGGGTCGGCCTCTACCCCCGCGCGGCGTGCTCTGCGACCACTGCTTTGTGCCGACCGATCCGCGAGGGCGACGTCACGCTCGGTCTGCGGCTGGGGCCGACCGGCCCGGAAACGTCGTCCGCATGACGTCGAGAAACTCTTCGCGGGTCGTCACGCGGGAGACCTTGCCGCGGAAGTCGCGTGCACCCGGCAGCCCCTGGGCGTAGGCGCAGGCGAACTTTCGCATGAGGAGCGTACCCCGCTCGACGCCGAAGCGGGAGCAGACCAGGTCGTAATGGTGCATGACCAGTTCGTACTGCTCGGCGAGCGACGGGTCGGGAGGGCAGGGCTCCCCCCGCAGCACGGCCGCGATCTGCGAGAAGATCCAGGGCCGCGCGAGCGCCTCGCGGGCGACCATGATGCCGTCCACGCCCGACTCACGGAGCCGCCGGACCGCCGTCTCCGCCGAGTCGATGTCTCCATTGCCCACGACCGGCAGCCGGGAGACACTCCGCTTCACCTCGGCGATCGCCGACCAGTCGGCCTCCCCCTTGAAGAACTGCGCGGCGACCCGGCCATGCACCGTGAGGCAGCTCGCGCCGGCCTCCTCGATCCGCTGCGCGACCTCGACGCCCGTGCGGCAGCTCTCGGCGCAGCCGAGCCGGATCTTCGCCGTGACCGGCACGCCGTCGCAGGCCTCGACCACCCGCCGCACGATCTGGCCGACCCGCTCGGGGTCGCGCAGGAGCCACGAGCCACTGTGGGCCTTCTCCGTGACCTGCCGCACCGGGCAGCCGAAGTTGAGATCGACGACAGTGACCTGATAATCCTTCGCGAGCCGGCGACCCACCGCGGCCAGATTGTCGGGATCGTTGTCCCACATCTGCACGGCCAGGGGCCGCGGCTCCTCGCGGACGCCCCAGAGCCGGTCGGGATGCTCGCCGCGGTGCGTCTCGAGCCAGGTGGCACTTCGTGCGGCGATCATCTCCGTGGCGAGGAGGCCCGCCCCGCCGAACTCGCGGACCACCTGCCGATAGGCGTAGTTCGTGTAGCCGGCCATCGGGGCCTGCAGCACGGGCGGGTCGACCGCAAGCGGGCCGATCGAAAGCGGCGGGACCGCACGGGGCTGCGGACTGGCGGCCTCGGCTTCTCCCGCGGACTCGTGTTGTGCCGTGTTCAATTCGAGCTGCGCTGCGTTCACGGCGAAGGGCTTCCGATGAGCATTGCCGCGAAGCGGTCGTCGGGCACCGAGAAGTCGGCCACGGCCATGACATACTCGGCGATGTCGGTGTTGTAGCCTCGGACGAGTTCGAGAAACTGCCTCCGCTGGGTCGCGAGCGCGGCGTGGGCCGCGAGCACGGCCTCGACCGGCCGCTCGCCCCGTGCGTGGTCTTGCTCGGCCGATGAGAGGGCCGATTCCGCTGCGGCCACGGCCTTCGCGCGAGCGTCGAGCGACTCCTGCTTCATCGGCAGCGCACGGTTGATCGCCCGCACGCGGCCCGTGGCGAGCCGCTGCGCGAAGATCGCGTCAAAGTGCGTCGTGTAGGGCGAGCCCAGGGGCCGGTCGACCGGCCATGGCAGCGGTTCGACGACCGGCAGGCGGGCGAGGTCGGCGAGTTCCTGCTGCGCGACGGCGAGATCCGCCTTCGCTTCGGCGACGGCGGCGGTGGCGGATGCGTTCGCGACCTCGAGCGCGGCCCGGTCATAGGGATCGCCTCCCGGGCCGGTCGTCTCGAGCCGCTCCTTGGCGTCGATCGCCCAGGCCAGCGACGCGAAGGCAACCGACGCCTTCCAGTAGGCCTGTGCGACCCAGAGCCTCCGCGTGCGGTCGCCCGATCGCTCGAACGCCTCACGGAGGGGCAACGGCCTCGCGTAGACCGCAGGATCGACGGCGGGCCCGCCGCCCGCGACCGCGGGTCGCTTGAGCGGCTCGAAGGCGGCGGCGATGAGCAGCGAGGCGGGGCCAGGCGGCGGAGGCGGGGCGGCGCCGCTCGATACCGGGCTCCTCGCGCCGGAGGTTTCCGGCGAGATCGGGCCGCGTGGGCCGGCCGGTTCGGCGGGCTTCGCCGGCGGCACGACGACGGAGACCGTCCCGTCGGCCGCAGGGGTCGCGGCGGTCGGGAGTGGTTCGGCTGCCGGCGCCGCAGCGGCCGGCGGCGACTCAACTGCCTGCGACGGAGGCGGGGAAGGCGGGTCTTCGGCGCGCAGCGTCGGCGACCCGAGCAGGAGAACGAGGAGTGGTGTGAGGAAAAGTCGCATCTTCGGTTTGATCACTGAAACGATGAGTCTATGCGGAGCGTCCGGTGCGACCCAAATCGGGGCTTCGTGTACGGACGGAATCGGTTGGGCAGGCTTGCGGCCTGCCGAATGCGGCATCCACCGGGCCGGTGGTCCACCCTCCCGAGATCCTCGCACGGCCGTGAGGAATACCCACCGCGCACCGCAGCGTGTCAGCTCGCGGCGTCGAGGTAGGGGTCCTGGCTCATCTGGATGTGCGCTTCGGCCCGCTGCCGCTCGTGGTACTCGAGTACCCGCCGCTGCCGTGCGTGCCTCGCCTCGACGAGCCGCTGCGCCTTCTTGAAGAGGCCGAGGAGGCGGCTCGACGCCCCGCCGTTCTGCCTCGCGACGCGACCGGCGAGCCTCGCGGCGATCCGCTTCGCCCGGCCGGGCCCGTAGCCCATCGTGAGGATGTCGTCGTCGAACGCGGCGTACTGCCGCCAGGTGCCCGGGTCTCCCTGCCGGCCGCAGCGGCCGACGAGCTGCCGGTCGATGCGGGCCGAGTCGTGCAGTTCCGTGCAGATCACGTGGAGGCCGCCGAGCTCCTTGACCTCCTCGCCGAGCTTGATGTCGGTGCCTCGGCCGGCCATGTTCGTCGAGACGACGATCTTTCCGCGTTGGCCCGCCTCCGCCACGATCTCGGCCTCCTTCGCGATCTGCCTGGCGTTGAGCACCGTGCAGGAAAGCCCCGCCTCGGCGAGCAGCTTCGCGACGTCTTCCGACTTGTCGATCGAGCGGGTTCCGATGAGCACGGGGCGGCCCTCGGCGTGCATCTGCTTCACCTCCTCGACGATCCGCCGGAGTTTCGTGGCGTAGTCGGCGACGACGACCGGCGCGAGCTGCTTGCGGATCGCGGGCCGGTTCGTCGGCACGACCGCGACGGCGACGTCGTAGGTCCGCGAGATCTCGGGGGCGCTCGTGGCGATCGTGCCCGTCATGCCGGCGAGGTGGGGCCAGCGGGCGAAGAGATCCTGGATCGTGATCCTGGCGGCGTGGCCGCTCGGCACGGTCGGCTCGAGCCCCTCCTTCGCCTCGACCGCCTGGTGGAGGCCGTCCCGCCAGGTGCGGCCCTCCGCGGCACGGCCGGTGAACTCGTCGATGATCACGATCTTGTCGTCGCGGACGACGTACTGACGGTCGCGGATGAACGACTCTTTCGCGCGGATCGCCCGCTCGACGGCGTCGTAGATCGCAAGGAGGCTCGTCGATTCGAGCAGGGCGGGGCGTGGCATGGCTCGCACGCGGCTGCGGCCCCGGCCGAGCAGTTCGCAGGTCTGCTTCTGCCGGTCGAACTCATAGTCCTCGTCGCGGATGAGATCCTCGGCTGCGGCGGCTGCGAACCGGAAGACCGCCTGCTGCTGGGCCTGCGCCTCGCCCGGCGGCGAGGCGATGATGAGCGGGGTCCTCGCCTCGTCGATGAGGACGTTGTCGGCCTCGTCGACGAGGGCGAACCAGTAAGGACGCTGGAGCAGCTTCGACGAGCCCGAGGCCGAGGCGCCGACGAGCGTCGCCCCGAGGTCTCCCCGGCCCTCCGCGATCTCGCGTCCCATGAGACGGTCCTTCAGGAAGTCGAAGCCAAACTCCTTCGCCGTGCCGTAGGTGACGTCCTTGGCGTAGTTCTTCCGCCGCTCGTCGAAGTCCATTTCCGTCTGGATGATGCCGACCGACAGTCCGAGCACCTCGTAGATCGGCTCCATCCACTCGGCGTCTCGCTTGGCGAGATAGTCGTTCACCGTCGCGAGGTGGGCCCCCTTGCCGTAGAGCGAGTAGAGCACGAGCGGCAGCGTGGCCACGAGTGTCTTCCCTTCGCCCGTCTGCATCTCCACGATCGCGCCGCGGACGAGCGCCACGCCGGCGAGCAACTGCACGTCGAAATGCCGCATTGAAAGCGCCCTGCGGCCCGCCTCCCGGGTCGCCGCGAAGCATTCCAGGACGAGCGACTCCGGCGGCTCGCCCGCCCGGGCCCGGTAGGAGAGCGACCGCCCGAGTCGCTTGAGGGCCACCTCGTCGAGCGACTGCATCTTCGGCTCGAGCTCGCCGATCTCGGCGACGAGGCGGCGGGCCGCGGCGTCGATCGCCGGCCGCCTTCCGGGGGCGATGCCCTTCAACCACTCGATCATGGCCGTCGCTCGGTCAAACAGGAGATGGTTGGCTTGCGGGAAACGATTGGAAGTCGATCGATGGATTGTACGCGACGACCCGTCATGGATCGGCGATTTGGTTCAATATCTTTCGGGCCCAGTCCGCCATGAAGCCGAGGTCGATCCAGCGGGAAATCGCCCAGGCGGCGGCCTCGCGGACGACCGGCTCGGGGTCGAGCAGGGCCCGGCCAAGCGGTTCCGCGGCCGCCGCGTCGGGGGCGTTGCCAAGCGCGATCGCGGCCGACCGCGCGAGGCCCCGCCGCTTCGCGCGGGCGATCGGCGAGCCGTTGAAACGCTTCCGAAAGGCTTCGTCGTCGAGCGAGAGCAGATCGGCCAGGCCGAGCGACTTTTCTCCACCCCGCGGGGTCAGCGACGGCTCCGCCGACACCGGGGCGTGGCGGTTCCAGGGGCAGACCTCCTGGCAGATGTCGCAGCCGAAGATCCAGCCATCGAGCTTTCCACGAAGGCTCTCGTCGATCGGGCCGTGATCCTCGATCGTGAGGCTGCTCGTGCATTTCCGGGCGTCAAGCACCCGCGGTGCGACGAGCGCACCGGTCGGGCATGCGTCGAGGCAGGCCGTGCAGGTGCCGCAGTGGTCGGTTTCGATCGGGGTCGAAGCCGGAAGCTCGACGTCGGTGAGGAGGGCCGTGAGGAAGAACCAGCTTCCGGCCTCCGGGCTGATGAGCATCGTGTTCTTGCCGAACCATCCCAGGCCGGCGAGCCGGGCGAACTCCCGCTCCGCGATCGGCGCCGAATCGACGACGCCGCGGCACCGCGATCCAGGTACGCGGTCGCCGAGCCACTTGGAGAGGGCGTTGACGCGGCTGCGGAGCAGATCGTGGTAGTCGTCGCCCCAGGCGTAGCGTGCAACCTTGCCGCGGCCCGGCTCGTCGGGAGCGCGCCAGTCGGCGGCTACGGTCGAGTGATCGGTCGCGAGCATCACGACGCTCCGGACGCCGTCGAGCAGGCCCGATGGATGTCGTCGAATCGGTTCGTGCCGCGAGAGCCACCCCGTCATCACGCCGCCGAGGCCCTCGGCGAGCCAGCCGCGAAACCGTTCGTGTCGCGGTGTCTCGACGGCCGGCGCGATGCCCATCCGCGAAAAGCCGAGCCCCACCGCCTCGGCCTCGAGCGCGGCTGCGATCTCCCGGGCGGTGGACGTGTCGAGCGGGGCGGCAGGCATGGACGAACACGAGAAACCGGCGGGTTGGGGCGGCTGGGGAGGCCGGGCCTTGCCGGAAGAAATGGGCTGTCCGAAATGCTCTGGACCGCACCGGACGAAACGCTACTCTCCCGCCGCCACCCCCATTTGGCAAGGCCCATCGGAGACCCGATGTCGTGACTGCAACACACCCCAACTCGCGCGAGGCCTTCATGGCGACCGCCCGGGTGCCGCTCGTCGTCGCGGCCATCGCCGCCTGCTGCGTCGTCGCCGCGGTCGCAGGCTGCCAGACGCCGCCTCAAAATGCCTATGCGGGCACGGTGCCTCCGCCATCGACGGGCATGATCGGTCAGCCGGCTCCCTACGCGTCGTTCGTCGCGACTCCGCAGGGCGCGGCCTATCCGGCCGGTGCGCCACTGCCGGGGCCCTCCAACTCGTGGCAAAGCGCCGCTCCTCCGGCCCCGCCACCGACTTTCGCCAGCTCGACGCCCGCAGCTCCCGCGCCGGCAGCGAACAATAACACCTGGAGTTGGGCCCAGACCGGCAACCAGCCGACAGCCCCGTCGCTCCAGCAGTATGGCAACCAGCTCAACAACCAGTTCAACCAGACCCAGCAGGGCCTCTCGCAGCAGGGGCAGCAGATGGCCAACCAGTGGCAGAACACGGCCAACCAGTACCAGCAGCAGCTCTCGCAGCAGCCGCAGCAGTGGGCGAACCAGACCCAGCAGAACCTGGCCGCGCAGCAACAGCAACTCGGCAACCAGGTCCAGAACTCGGCCAACCAGGTGCAGCAGCAGTTCAACAACTCGATGCAGCAGGCCAACACGCAGGCGCAGCAGGCATTCCAGCAGGCCTGGCCGCAGCAGCCGACCCAGCAGACCGCCAACGGCAACTGGTGGCCTTTCACGAGCCCCAGCCAGGTGCCGCCGGCCAGGGCCACCCCCGCGATGCCGACGAAGTACTGACCGGGGCGTCTGCGAAGCCGAGCGGCCGGGCTAGCCGCACTCCACGGTTTCATCGACGTCGGAGGCGGGATCGCGTCCAGGGCCGTCGACGGCGTAGTGGCGGTCGAGCACGGCCTGCCAGTCGGCGTTCACCTTCACGGTGATGAAGGCATCGCGGACGGCGAGGTGGTCGGGGTGGCAGCGGGCGTACTTGATCGCAAACTTCCGCATCGATCGGCCGGCGACCTGCTCGCCGTGGAGTTCGACGGAAAGCGCGAAGTGTTCGCGGAGCACTTCCCGCTGCGCGTGGATCGTGGGCAGCGGCGGCAGGGGCTCGCCCGCCAGCAGGGCCCTGGCCTGCGAGAAGATCCAGGGATTGCCGATCGCGCCGCGGGCCACGCTCACACCGTCTACGCCGG
>JBIIOJ010000144.1:0-7723 GCA_044337015.1 Pirellulales bacterium | reverse complement strand
GACATCGACGGCGTGCCACCGGTCGGCTCGTCGGGCCGACGCAGGCGATGGGTCGCGTCGTTCGAGGCGTGCCACGACCGGTTTCTCGATGCGCTCGACGCCGGAAGGGCGGTCGTGCTCGACGACTACGCCTCGGAAAGCCTGTCGGAGTTCTTCGCCGTGGCGAGCGAGGCCTTCTTCCAGTCGCCGCACCGCCTCGCACGGTTCGACGAGGAACTCTACGACCTGCTCGCCGAGGCCTGGCGGCAGGATCCCCGCCGCCGCGTGCCACGCTCGTAAGGCTTGGGATCGAGAGCGACAGGCAGTGGATGGCCCGCCGAGCGTGAGAAACAGGTCGATGTGGCTGGTCGTCTCCCCGATGAGCGGCGGGACATAGGACCACTTTGTGAAGCCGAAATGGCCGTTGAGAAGCCGGCCGACGGCCTGGAGGTCGTGGCCGCGGGCCAGAGGAAGAAGCTGCCAGAGGAAGAAGCTGATCGTGTCGCTCGACAGGTCGCGGGTGCGAAGCAGCTCGATCGCCCGCTGCTCCTGTTCGGGCTTCGAGATCAGGGCGACGATCTCCACGAGCGTCTCGGATGGAGTTCGACGAGTTCGTTCACGCCGAGCATGAGGGCGTCGATCTTTTCGAACTCGCCGGGCATGCGGCCGGGCTTTTCGGCGTCCATGGCCGGGCCGAATCCGGGGGACTGGTCCTCGCCGGGTCGGATGGTGCCCGTCGCCGACAGGGCCGCAGCGTACCGAACCCCGCCGTTATTTCTGTGGCGAGAGCGACGTGAGGCGGCCGTCGGGGCGGGCGAGGACGAGCCGCCCGGGCACTCCCCCGATTGCGATCGGCGTGAACCCGTCGAGCGGGACGCAGCCGACCCGCTTGCCGGTTGCCGCGTCGAGCAGCGAGAGCCTGCCGACGGCATCGACGCACCACAGCCGTCCGCCACCGGCGGCGACGAGCCCCATCCGATCGCGAAACCGCAGAGTTGCCCCATTTTCGTGCCAGCGGATGCCGCCGGTGCCAGCGTCGAGGGCGATGATCCCGTCGAGCCCGAGCGACACGAACACGGTTTCGCCGTCGCGGATCATGGAGCCGTCGGGGCGTCCGGGAAGCGGCATCCGCCAGACCGGCTCGAGCCCCAGCGGCGGGGCCCGCCGGAGCCGCAGCCGCACGAGGTCGCCGACCGTCGTCGTGATGAAGATGTCGTCTTTGCTCACGATCGGCCGGCCGGCGGCCGACGAGGGAAGCTGGATCGTGGAGCGGTGCCACGCATCCGCATAGGGCTGCAGCGCGACGACGGTGCCGTTCGTCGTGATCCAGCCGATGGCTTCCTCGCCGAGCGTCAGCGGAG
Organism: Pirellulales bacterium; assembly: GCA_044337015.1. Taxonomy (GTDB): domain Bacteria; phylum Planctomycetota; class Planctomycetia; order Pirellulales; family UBA1268; genus UBA4655. The sequence continues at coordinate 6,383 of JBIIOJ010000144.1, read as the reverse complement.
CCGAGAGGAGCGATCCTTCGGCGGAAATCGCGAGGTTCGGCGACGAATCCACGAATCGATCCACAGCCAGGCGTTCGATCGTGCCGCCCGCCTTCGGCACGTAGAGGAACCCGCCGGCCTCGGTCGGCGAGGCCTCCACGAGAGTCGGCATCCGTTCGGTGAACACGGTGGAGCCGTCCTTCTTCCTGAGCCCGTGCACGTCCCGGTCGCTCGCCACCGACACGACCGTGGGGCCGACCGAGGCGGGGTGCATCGAGCCGTCCGGCACACCGATCCTTCGCGACCAGCGGATCGTCCCCCGCGTTGGCCCCTCGCCGGAGTCGATCGCATGCACGCCGCCGTCCGACGTCTGGGCGATCACGAGATCATCCTCGGCCACGACGTGCGTGAGGGCGAAACGCGTCGAGTCGAGGGGCAGTTGCACCGTCCAGTCGGTCCGCCAGCCGGTGCGGCTCTGCACGGATGCGTCGGCGAGAGGCATGCAGCCGCAGTCTGCCGCCCGCACGGCCAGGGAAATGGCCGCGAGGGGCAGGCAAAGGGCCAGGGCGCGGACGATCGGCATCGGCGGAAACTCCGTGTCGAAAGGATAGCCCACGAAACGGCCGCCGGGGGCGGGAGCGGCATGCTGCCCGCGAAAAGTCGCGGCGAACCGCCCCCGCGGCGAGACATGCCGGCCCCTCTGTTACATTCGACCCATCGGTTCCGAGGATGCCGCGGTGCTTCGACCCAGCCAGCCTGCCAGTTCGATCGACGCCGCCGCCACGGTGCTCGGCTACCTGAACTTCTCGTCGGGCGCGTTCGACCCCACGGTCTGGCGGGCAATGAGCGAGCTTTTTTCGCGGGTTGAGCCGGACGGGGAACGGTCCGATGCGGCCGCCCTGGTGGCCGAACAGCTCGAGGAGCGGCTCGTCGCGCTTGCCGCCACCGAGCCGCCATTTCGGGATTCCCGGCAGGCGGCGGCCCTCCTGGAACTGGTCTTCGACCGCGTGCTGCCCGCCTACCGGGGCTTCCACCGAGATCTCCTCGAACACCAGCCTCCTGGGGCGCTCGAGCGGCCGTTTTTCGTGATGGCGGCGGCCCAGGCCGTGCTCGCGGCGGGCTCCCCGTGGGACGATGCGGATCGGATCGAGAAAGCGGCGATCGCGTCTCTGAACGACTACGTGGGATGGCGGCCCGTGGCCGTGCTGGAAAACAACCGGCTCTCGGAGCCGTATCCCCACGAACGGGTCCGCCCGGTGCCGCTCTACATCGCCGGGGCTGGGGCCGCCCACGGTCGCTACGCGAAGCTCGTTTCAGGGGCGATCGACATCCTCTCGAGGGCACCTCGCGAACTGGCCGCCCAGGCCGACTTCGACCTCGAGCGGCTCGAGGAACTCGCGATCGATCCCCGCGCCTTCGACTTTCTCCATCCCGCGGCGAGCCGTCCCAACTATCTCTTCGGCCTCTGGGATCCGGCCTGCATCGACCGCCACGGCAACTACCGCCGGATGGTGGTACAGCAGGCCACGCTCGACGGCATCCTCTCCTGGTCGGTCGGCGACGGGGCGATTGCGTCCCGGGATGCCGCCGGATCGCAGGAGGAGTTTGGGCTGGAGGCGTCGGCGGTCCTCGCCGGAGTCATGCTCATGGCGGCCGGCCTGTCGGGCCATGGTCCGGGGGCCTACCAGGCCGCGCTGCCGCTCTCGGAACTTCTTCCGCGGATCGCCGGCTACCGCGACGCCTTCTACCGCTGGCTCATGACGCAACTGCCCGAAGGCCACCGCGCGCGGCTGGAGGAGGAGATTCGACGGTTCCGGCAGCCGTTCGGCGGTGTCCGCCGCCACATCAACGCCTTGCTTGCAACGCGGCGGGCGAGGCAGGTGGAGAGCGTGGCGCTCGCGAGCGTGCTCGCGCGCTTGGGCCGGGCCGAGGGGGCCGAGCGGATGGCGGGCATGGTGCCGGCCGCGTCGGCGAGAATGCTCTCGCGGGTGATGAGCCGCGTGGTCGCGGCGAGGCGGGAGGCCGCCGTGGACGCGAAGGCCGCCATTGAATTGCTCGACGAGGCCACCGACCTGCTCTTTCGCGCGGTCGGATGCGGAGCGACCATCGATCCGTGGAGCATCCTCGGGCTCGGCGGCCAGTTTCCGCTGCACGAGCCGGGTGGCGAGAGCCTGCCCGATCCGCGAGTGGACGACCTCGTGTCGATGACCGAGTCGATCCTCGAGGGGTACGCCCGAATCTGCCGCGTGACGGCTCTCGCCGGCGAGAGGACGCTCTCCGCCAGGGCGTCTGGCGCGCTCGAGCGGCTGGCGGAATGGTGGGACCGCCACGCCACCGACGACGTGTCGGGCGTGCCGCATCTCTCGGGACGGGAGGTCTTCGACTCGACCCACGAGGTCATCGCGGCCCTCGAGCGGCGGCGGGCGAGCGGAGGCGACGTGCCTGCTCCGGGCTTCTGGCGGCGGGAGGTCGCGGCGTTCACCTCGACGCGAAGCCACGCCGACGCGGTCGAGGCCCTGCTCGACGAGGGGGACCTGGACGGCGCGATGGGACTGCTCGTGCACTGGGCGACGCTCCTCGAGGAAAGCCTGCTGGAGACGTCGGGCGACGACTGGCTCGAGGCCGCTGCCCGCTGGCTCGTGGCGGTGCGATCGATGCCCGGAGCGGATGCACGGGACCGCGAGCGGCGTTTTCTCGAACTCGTCGATGCGAACACCTCGGGCATCGGCGATGCGATCGAGCGGGCCACCGCCTCGGGTGGAAGGCCCGACGCGTCCCGTTCCGGATTCGAGGGCGGGCAGCACGACGACGAGAGCCTCGCCGACGATCCCGCCGGCGGCGAGAGCGTCGCGGCTGCGTACGAATCGATGGTCTGGCAGGACAGTGCCGACGACGGCGTCGAGGGAGGTCTCGCGGACACCGAGGGAGGTGGCGGCGACCGTGTGGAAGCCGATGCATTCGACGTGGTCGAGGACGGCGCAGTCTTCCTCGCCGGCGTCGCCGGGCTCGTCCGCGGCACGGTGATCCGCTGGTGCCTGCCGGGTTCCGCGTTCGGCCCGGAACGTAACGAAGCCGACTCGCTCGAGGCGGAGAGGGATTCCGTCGTCGGCTGGCGACATTCGCTGCGGCGACTGCGGCGAGGCCTCGTCCGGGCCGCCATGCAGGTGGCCGCCGGGGCGTCGCGGCCGCTGCCGGGATCGTCGCCGAGCGAGTACGACCGCGCCCGGTTGGGAAGGGATGCCGCGGCCGAGCGGCTCTCGGATGCGGCGGTGCAGATCACCGAAACGCTCTGGGGCTTCTCCGCGCGGCTGGCGCGACCGGGGGCGGCGGCCGCTGCGCCGTCGTCGCCCGAGCGGAGCCCGACCGGCAAGCTCGTCGCCGCGATGCTCGCCGGCGACGTCGAGCGGACGAAGGCCGCGCTCGAGATCGTGAAGAGCCGCCTGGTCGGCAGGAAGGTTCTCTACGTCCCGCTGTCACGGGGCGGGCGCCCCGACCGGATCGTGCATGCCCGCTGCCGCGAGCGGCTGCTCGAGCGGATCGGCGCCGGCCTGCCGAGGCTGGGGCTCGTGGATGAGACGATCGCGATCGTGAACCTCGCCAAGTCGCTCGAGCGAAATCGGCCCAAGGGGGCCGCGAGCGTGAGCGAGTTCGATCGCATTTTCGAGGCGGCGACGACGGCCCTCGTCGAGCGGATCGTCGAGAGCGCGTCCGACTCGGCCGATGCCGCCACGGTGACGACGCGGGTTCTCGAGGGGCTCGCGCTCCTCGTGCCGCGGCTGCTCGAGACCTGGATGACGCACGCTCGGCAACTGCGGTTGAGCGTGCTCGAGCGGGTCCGCGACGACCGGGCGTTCGAGACGATCCGGGACTTCGTCGAACGGTACGGAAACGGCCTCTTCACGCAGCACATCCTCGCGCCGGGGGCCCTGCGGGGCATCCTGCGGGGTGGCGTGCGGCGATGGATCGAGGCGACGATCGAGAAGGCCGAGGGCTCCCACGAGGCGGCCGATGCGGAACGTCTCGTCGACGCCATCAACGCGGGGGAGATCGGCCTCAAGCAGGCGGCGGCGCGGCTGCGGTTCGTCTTCGAGAGCATCGCCGAGAACCACGCTGAGTACCGCGACTGGAACTCGACCACCTCGCAGTCGGACCGGGGCGAGTGTCTTCATATCCTGCTCGACTTCCTTCGGCTGAAGGCCGAGTACGACCGGATCGCCTGGACCCTCCGGCCGGTCAACATGGCCCATCGCGTGCTCGCCAGGCGCGGGGCATCGGACGCAGCGGCGGCCTGGAGAAGACGGATGCACGAGGAGACGGAGGTGACGCATCGCGGACTCGTCGAACGGCTCGCGGCGCTCGAGCGGAAGCATGGCGTGAGGCTCGCGAGCATCGCGGACCGCGTCGGCCGGCCGTTCGCCGCCGCCCTCGAGCAGGACGAACTCGAGGCGCTCGCCGCTCCCGCCGTCCGCGAGCTTCTGACCGGGGAGCCGGAAGGCGCGGGGGCGGCGCTCGAAACGCGGGCCGAGCAGTGGCTCGGCGTGGCGTCGGGCTCAGGAGTCGAACTGCCGGAGTGGCTCGAGCGGCTCGAGCGGGTCGTGCAGGCGTCGCTCGACGGCTCGGACCACGAAGGGGATTCGCCGGCCGGCCTGCCCGACGCGATTCCCTGGAAGCCGATTCCGTGGGCGGAGCTTTCGGGCCAATTCTCGAAGCGTCCGGCATGAGCGGGCAGGATGGCGTGGTAGATTGACGCCATGATTGCCGCCGACGATTTCCCGGTCCCGGGCCCGGAGCCCCGCGAGGATGCCCGACGGCTCTCCGTCTGGCTCGGAGGACGCACTTCGCTCGACGAGGCGGTCGCCGCATCCGAACGGCTCGCGTGGGAGGTGTCGGAGCCGTCGGGCCGCGGCCCGACGCTCGTGCTTTCGGAGATCGTCGGCGCGATCTCGATCGGCCGTGGCGGCTCCCGGGCGGACGTGTCGCTCACGGACGACGAGCTGCGGAAGGAAGGGGCCGGTGTGAGGTTCGTGGGGCGGGGCGGCGGGGCGGTCGCGCATGTCGAAGGACAGGTGGCGATCGGACTCCACGCCAGGCTCGAAGACCTCGGGCTCCCGCCCGACGGTGTCGGATGCTACTTGGCCAGGTTCCAGGAGGCGTTGGCGGGGGCGATCCGCACGCTCCGCTGCTCGCCGGTCGTGCGGCCGGGAGTGCATGGCGTCTTCGGCCGCAGCGGACTGCTCGCGGCGGTCGGCGTCGCCGTCCGCCGCGGCGTGGTGAGCCACGGAGGCTTTCTCAACGTCTGCCCGTCGATGCGGCTCGTGCACAGGATTCGCTCGACGGCCGACGGGCCGATGGGCTCGATCGAGGCGGACCTGCAGAGGCGGGCCCGGCCTGCCGAGGTTCGGTCGGCGATCGTGCAGTCGTTCGCCGATGCCTTCGGCTTCGCGAGGACGAACATCCACTCCGGCTTCCCGCATGGCCGCAGAAACAGTGGAGGAGGCCACCGTCATGCAGGTTGAGGGGCAGGGGCTGCTGCCGATCGTCGAGCTCGACGCAGGTCGGCCCGAAACGGGTGCCGTGCGGCTGCCACAGGATTCATTGCGGCTTCCGCAGGAATCATTGCGGCTTCCGCCGTGGCTCCGTCAGAACCTGCTGGCCGGGGGAGGGCATGCGGAGACGGCCGGACTGATCGCGGAGCTCGGCCTCGAGACCGTCTGCTCGTCGGCGAAGTGTCCCAACCGGCTCGAATGCTGGTCGCAGAAGACGGCCACCTTCATGATTCTCGGCAACGTCTGCACGCGTCCGTGCGGCTTCTGCTCGGTGCCCAAGGGCAAGACCGAGGAACTCGAACAGGACGAGCCGGAGCGGGTGGCGGAGGCGGCGAGGCGGCTGGGCCTCGCGCACGTCGTGATCACGAGCGTTACGCGGGACGACCTGCCCGACGGCGGCGCCGAGCATTTCCGGAGGACCGTCGAGGCGGTGCGTGCGGCCACCGGCGCCGTGATCGAGGTGCTCGTGCCTGATTTTTTGGGCAAGAACGGCGCCCTCGAGCGGCTCATGGCGGCGCGGCCCGATGTCTTCAACCACAACACCGAGACCGTTCCGCGTCTCTACCTCACCGTGCGTGGCCGCAAGAGCGTCTACTCCTGGACGCTCGAGCTGCTGGCTCGTGCCAAGAGGCTCAGCCCCGATGTGAAGACGAAGAGCGGCCTCATGCTCGGCCTCGGCGAGACACGGGAGGAGCTGCTCGCGGTTTTCGCCGACCTCGTCGCCCACGGGGTCGATTTCCTCACGCTCGGACAGTACCTCCGGCCGACCCTCGACTCGCTCCCGGTCGAGCGGTACGTGCCGCCGGAGGAGTTCGAGGAGCTTGGCGCGATCGCGAAGAGCATGGGATTCAAGAAGGT
>JBIIOJ010000143.1:0-7751 GCA_044337015.1 Pirellulales bacterium | reverse complement strand
GAATCCGATCGCCGCCTCGAGCGCCACCGGCAGCGATCCCGTCTTCGCAGAATACTCCTCCTCGGCGCGGAGGAACGTCCGCACGGCGCTTGCCAGTTCGCGGCGGCCGGCTGCCACAGCCACCTCGTCGTTCGTCGGCTTCTCGGCACGCTTCGCCTCGAGCACATCGTCGAGGATCCCTAGGATCGTCGTTTCGTGCTCGGCGAACGTGGGCCGCGGTGCGTCGACCGCGGGCCGGCCCGGACCCTCGTGGAGAAACGCCCGCATGAACCGCTCGAGCACGGCATGGAGCACGCTGCCATGCTCCATGTGGTCGAGCCAGCGGTCTTCCTCCGGCTCGAGCGCCTCGGGCGGTTTGATGCCGAGACCATAGTGGAAGAAGAACCGTCGTGGGCATGCACCGAGCGATTCGAGGCTGTGCGCCGAGGCGACGCGGCCCGACGGATTCGTGGGATCGAGCTCCGCCCCTGCCGCGGGCACGAGGCCATCCCAGGGCGTGAACTGCGGCGAACGCCTGGCAGCTTCGGCTTCAAGCCCTCGCGCGAGCGATTCGCCATGGCTATGAATCGCCTGGTGGACCGCGGCCGGCGAGGGATCCTCGCCGAGCGTCGCAAGCCACCACTCCTGCCGTGTGAGCGCCGTGTCGGCGGATTCGGCGACGAACGACTCCGTCGCCGGAGCGATGGCGGCGACGAATTCGGCGAGCGTCGCCTGCGGCACGCCCGCCTGCCGACGGTAGACCTCGAGCAAGAGCGGGCTTGGAAACACCTCCGACTGCTCGACGAGGTCGCGGCAGCTGTAGGAAAGATGGACCTCGCCGCGAAGCCGGCCGAGCAGCCGCCAGAACTCCGTTCGCGCCTTCGCGGTCGCACCGGCGGCCAGGTCGAGTTTTTCGGAGAGTGCGGCGCGGTCCGCATCGGGTAGCACCGGGTCGGAGGAGCCCGGACCGGGAAATCGGTTCTCGTCGAGGCCCACGATGAAGGTGTGTGGGCGGCCGGAGTGGCCGCCGGTGGTGATCGACGCCACGTGGAGACAGCCCGGACGCGGCCCACTGCCCATGACCACGAGCGTGTCGGCGAGGCCCGCGAGCCAGTCGAGGATCTCCACGGCCGAGGCGTCTGGATGGATCGCGAGCCACCGCTCCATCTCGGCGACCTCGGCGAGGAGGCGGTTCTTGGCGTTGTTGTCGAACTGGCTCTTCGACGCCGCGACCTCTTCGAGAAACCTCCGCGCGCCGGCCACGATCCCGCGGGCGTTCGCATCGGCCGCGGGCTCGCACTCGACGAGCTGCGTCGCCAGCTTCGCAAGCACCCCAAGCGCCGCGAGCCGGTCGGCCCGCCACCGCCGCGCCGCCTCCTCGTCGAACTCCACGTCGTCATCGGGGTCGCGGCTGCCCGCCACGAACGAGGAAAGTGGTGCCGCCTCCACGGCGGCGATCGCCGACCGCACCTTGTCGGCCGTCGCGGCGAGGTCGAAGCCGATCCGCAGTCGCCGCAGCTCCCTGATGACTTTCGGCGGCGTGATAACCGCATCGCGTTCACCTGACCAATCAATGAGCCCGTCGCGAAGCATCCGCACGAGCCGCCACTGCGGATGCCGTTCGGCCCTCCAGGCGAGCCACGCAAGCAGCGCCCGCGCGGGCCGCGACTCACGAATCGGGAGCCCCTCGGCGAACGTCACGGGAAGCTCTTCGGACGGCCCCTGCGGCCCCTCGACGTCTTCCGCCATCGTCGCGAAGACCTCCTGCACGAGCGACGGGTAGGTGGAGGCGTCGGTGTGCAAGAACTCGACCGTGTCGAGCGGAATCCCACCGGCGAGGCAGCGACGAAGCACACCGCGAATCTCGTTGACCTCGCCGATCGCCCGGAAGAACTTCGGCGTTGGCCCCCGCGATGGATCGCCGAACGCCTGCGGCTCCGGATCGATCGCAAGCTCGCTCACCCGCTCGCCGAGCGCTTCGAACACCTGCCGTTCGAGCGGCTGGAGCTGCGTGCCCTCTGGCAGCAGGATGCGACGCCACTCCGTCGACACGACTCCCGATTTCACGGCCGTGAGTGCGAAGCCGGCGATGTCGGCCGCATCGACGAGCTTTGCGGCGGCGAGTTCGGCGGCGTAGGCCCGAAGCAGCAGGGCGAGGTCGCGGCCCTTGGCCGACCCTCCGAATCCATCCCGGCGAAGGATCGACTCGGCCGTGAGGCCCGCCATCCGCATGGCGGCAAGGCTCGCGAGCATCCGCTCGGCGAGCCGCCGGTAGGATCGAGGCGACGCGAAGTAGGCGAGCGACCCGCTGCGGTCGGCCTTCACGATCACCTTCTCCACGAGCACGACCGCCGCCCGCGGCGAGGCGACCGAGAGCCCCGCTAGCGCGAGCGACGAAGCCGCGAGGTCGTAGCAGAGGGCGCGGGGGTTCGTGGACCGCAGGTTGAAGACGGGCGTGCCGGCGAGCGCGATCGTATCGATCCACTGCCTCGCGACGCGGCGGCTCGGTGCGACGAGCCAGGTTGGCGACCGCGGCTCCCGTGAGATGGCCTCGGCGATCACCTTGACCAGTCGGGAAGGGCCCCCGGGCGGACCGATCCCGACGTGCCGCTCGACGGCGCCATCGGGCCCGGGAACCCGCTCCTCGATTGCCAGCCATTCGCGTGCCATCGCCTGCCTCGATTGCCCTTGGATGAGCCCTTGTAAGCCGACCCGCGGGATGTTGTCCACGGCCTGTTATGATGTCGCCCGTGAACCAATCCTCCCACGACGAATCCGCCGCCGCCCGTCGGGCCCGCGCGGGCCTGACGCTCTTTTTCCTATACGTGCTGCTCTACGCGGGCTTCATGGGGCTCGTGCTGCTGCGGCCGGAGTGGCTCTCCTGGCGGCCCTTCGGCGGCGTGAACCTCGCGATCGCCTACGGCCTCGGGCTCATCGCCGCGGCGCTCGTCTTGGCGGCGATCTACATGGCGGCATGCCGGTGGGCCGACCGCCGAATCTAGGAATCCCGGCAGGAACGCCGCCATGCTCCACGAGACGAGTGCCGCCGCGATCGCGATCTTCTCCGCCTTCGTGCTCGGCGTAGTCGGGCTCTCTTTCTGGCTCGGCCGCAAGAAGCAGTCGGCGCGGGCCTACTACGCAGCCCACGGCGAGGTGCACTGGTTCGTCAACGGCATCGCCTTCGCGGGCGACTACCTCTCCGCCGCGTCGTTCCTCGGCATCTGCGGCATGATCGCGACCGCGGGCTACGACGGCTTCCTGTATTCGATCGGGTTTCTCGCCGGCTGGATCGTCGCGCTCTTCGTCATCGCCGAGCCGATCAAGGCCCTCGGTCGGTTCACGTTCGCCGACGCGCTCGACAGCCGGTTCAATAGCCGCGGCATCAAGCTCGCCGTCGCAATCTCGACGCTCGTCGTGAGCGTCTTCTACCTGATCCCGCAGATGGTCGGCGCGGGGTCGCTCATCACGCCGCTTCTGGGCCTGCCGCACGCGGCGGGCGTGATCATCGTGGGCGTGGTCGTGACGCTCATTGTCGTCACTGCCGGCATGGTCTCGACGACGTGGGTGCAGTTCATCAAGGGTTCACTCCTGGTGCTTTTCTGCGGCCTGCTCACCGCGCTCATCCTTGCCCGCGGGTTTGCCCTCCACGGCGGCCGTCCCGGCGGCGACGACCTCACGCCGCAGGTCCGTACGGTGCGGCCCGACGGCAGCGTGCTCGTGAACGGCCGGCCGCAGTCGCGGGAGAACGACCTGCGGGCCGTCGGCACGGTCGTGAAGCTGCCGGAGCGGTTCGCCGGCACCTCGACGGGGCCGCTCTCGCCTCTGGAATTCCTCTCGACGCTCGAGGATTCGACCGTCGTCACCTGGTCGGCCACGAAGCGAGCTGACGCCGAAGGTGTACACACGACCTACTCGCCCGTGGAGCGGAAGGGGGCCGACCTGCTCAAGCCCGGCGTCTACTTCAAGGGGCTCGCGACCGGCAAGCTCGCCGACCGGCTCGACTTCGCGAGCCTCATGCTCGCCCTCTTCTGTGGCACGGCGTCGCTGCCCCACATCCTCATCCGCTACTACACCGTGAAGGACGCCGCCGCCGCGAGGAAGAGCACGGTCGTGGGGATCGCCGCGATCGGCGCCTTCTATGTGCTCACGCTCTACCTGGGCCTGGGCGCGATGACCAGCGGCGCGCTCGACCCCACCGACTCGAACATGGCCGCGCCGCTGCTTGCGCGAACGTTCAGCGAGACGCTCTTCGCCGTGATCTCAGCGATCGCCTTCACGACCGTGCTCGGCACGGTGAGCGGCCTCATCATGGCTGGCAGCGGCGCCGTGGCCCACGACCTCGCCGAGAACGTCTTCGGTATGCGGATGACCGACCACGAGAAGGTGCGGTGCGGCAAGTTCGCGGCCGTCGGTCTCGGCGGGATCGCGATGGCCCTCGGCATCCTCTTCAAGAGCTTCAACGTGAGCTTCCTCGTCGGCTGGGCCTTCAACATCGCTGCGAGCGCGAACTTGCCCGCCCTCGTCATGCTGCTCTTCTGGCCGCGGACGACGAAGCAGGGGATCATCGCGGCGGTGACCGTCGGCATGGTCTCGTCGCTGGCGTGGATCCTGCTTTCGGCCGACACGTTCGAGAAGGTCTACGGCTTCTCCCGCGAGGCGTCGATCGTGCCCTTCAGCCAGCCGGGGCTCGTCACGATCCCGCTGGGGTTCCTCGTGCTCGTCGTCGTCTCGCTCTTCACGAACGGACGCGGGTCGCGGTAAGGACCGATCGGCCGAGCGACGTCGGGCTTCTCGCGACGATCGCGAAGCCGACCTCGCCGAGCCAGCGGCCGATCTCCGCCGCCGAGTAGAGCCGCCCCTGCGTCACCGTCGAGAGCAGCACGGAATACTCCGCCGCCCACGGCGGGCCGTCCTTGGCGTCGTCGAGCAGCATGTCGTGGACGAGGATCCGACCTTCCTGTGGAGCCGCCGCGGCGCTCCTCGCGAGGAGCCGCCGGCAGTCGGGCTCGTCCCAGTCGTGGAGCACGTTCGAGAACAGGTGGACGTCGTGGCCGGCGGGCCAGGCGTCGGTGAACATGTCGGCCGCGAGGACCGCGATCCGCGAGTCGAGGCCCGCCGCGCGGATCGTCCGCCGCGCGATCGCGTCGACCGGAGGGGCTTCGAGCACGGTCGCCCGCAGCTGCGGAAAGCTTTCAGCCAGCCCGATCGAGTAGACGCCCGAGCCGCCGCCGACATCGAGCAGCCGCGACGACGCCGACAGGTCGACCGTGGCCGCGAGTGCGGGCGCGAGTACGCGGCCGCGGCAGTCCATTGCCGCCGTGAACGCCTCGGCGAACGCCTCTGTTCGCATCGCGGCGTGCCAGTCGGCCTCCGCCTCCTCGCCCGGCCAGCCGGCCGGGCGGCCCGTCCGGAGCACCGCCAGAAAGTCGGCGACCCCCGGCCGGTCCTGCATCGCGGCGTAGTAGGCCCGCGCGTCGAAGGGGCTTCCCGCGATGAGAAACTCCCTGGCGGTGGGCGTGACTTCGAGGCCGCCGGTTGCGTCCCGGTGGAGCAGGCCCTGGGATGCAAGCAGCGTGCAGAGCACGTCGGTCGGGCGCGGGTGGAGCGAGAAGCGGCGGGCGACGCCCTCGACGCCGGCAGGCTCGTGGGCGAGTGACGTGAAAAGGTCGAGGTGGACGATCGCGGCAGCCATCGCGTCCACGGCGGCGATGCCATCGCGCAGTCGGTAGAGGAGGGAAGGGTCGGTCGTCGGCGGAAGCACGGCGGGATTCCGGGGAGGTGGCCGGGGCGGCCGCAAGGTTATAAGGTCTCTTCACCAGAGAGGACGGTCCGGCTCCCGGGTCGCTTGCCGATGCGGCTCTTTCCCTCCGACAGCTTCGAACTGCCGCTGCCCGAGGGGCACAGCTTCCCCGCGGGGAAGTATCGCCGGCTGCGGGAGCGACTCGAGGCGGCGGCCGCGGCGGGGGCGCCGCTCACGTTCCACCTGCCGCACGCGGCGACCGACGAGGAGCTCCTGCGGGTGCACGACGCCGAGTACGTCCGTCGCGTCGTCACCGGCACGCTCTCCCGCGACGAGATCCGGCGGATCGGTTTTCCGTGGAGCGAGGCACTCGTGGAACGCTCGCGGCGGAGCACGGGAGCCGCGGTCGATGCGGCCGCCGCGGCCCTGGAGGAGGGCGTGGCCGCGAGCCTCGCCGGCGGCACGCACCACGCCGGCCGCGACTTCGGCGAGGGCTACTGCGTCTTCAACGACACGGCCGTCGCGGCCCGGGCGATGCAGGCGGCCCGCACGGTGCGCCGCGTGGTCATCCTCGACTGCGACGTCCACCAGGGAAACGGCACGGCGGAGATCTTCGCGGGCGACGAAACGATCTTCACGATGTCGATCCATGGCGAGAAGAATTTCCCGCTCCGCAAGCAGCCGAGCTCGCTCGACCTGCCGCTGCCAGACGGCACGGCCGACGAGGGCTACCTCGAAGCCGTCGATCGCGGTGTCGCCGAATCGTTCGCGCGGTCGCAGCCGGATCTCGTGCTCTACATCGCCGGTGCCGATCCCTTCGAGGGCGACCGGCTCGGCCGGCTCCGCGTGTCGAAGGCGGGCCTGCTCGAACGCGACCGGATCGTGTTCGGCGCAGCGAAGCGGGCTGGCACGCCCCTGGCAATCGTCTGCGGCGGTGGCTACGCGAGCGATCTCGCCGACATCGCCGAGATCCATGCCGCGACCATGCTCGAAGCCGCGCGTGCGCTTGGGAAGTCCTAGAAAGTCGTTGTACGAGTATTCCTGGCTCACCAAGCTCTCGAGCGTCGTCGGCGGAAACTCCGCCGCCGAGGGCCGTGGCCGTCCGCAGTGTGGCATGGGCGGGTGTGCGGGGCTCGAATGACCGACGTTCCCTGGATGGACTGGTATCAGAGCCTCGTCAAGCCGTCGTGGACGCCGGCGCCACGCACGATCGGGCTTAGCGACGTCGCCGGATCGCGTCGGGCGAATCCGAGGGCCGCGTTCGGAGCGCCCTGGGCCTCCTCCTTCAACGCCGCGATTGCTCATGTTGTCGCTCCTGCCTGAGTCTCGTAGGGAGCGTCGAAGAATCGCCCGCACGAGTTGCAGCACCACTCGCCGGGGTACAGGCCCCCGGTAATGGCGACCTACTCCCCTCTTGTTGGAATCACGTTGGCGTCAGGCCCGCTTGCGACGGCGCCTCACGAGATAGCCGCCGCAGGCCAGACCGGCGAGGGTTATGGCGCAGGTGGAGGGCTCGGGGACGGCACGGATTTGAAAGGCGTTGATGAGCGGCTGACCACCCACACCCGCGAGGACGATGTCTTGTGTCGCGCCGTCTGCGGTGAAGGTGCCCGTCACGAACTGCCCGAGGCCTCCCGTGGTACCCGTGATGTTGGCATCAAGAGTGACGCTGTTGGTGGCTGACGCACTCACCGCGCTCACTGGTGGAATGTTTCCGGCGTTGCTCGCCCACCACTGAAACAGGTACGGCTGCCCTATCGAAAGCCCGCCAAAAGTCATCGTGATCGCGTCAGGAGCCCCGGCTCCTCCCCCCGCGTCGAGCATCGTCTTGTATGCGTTGCTCAACCCGGAGTAGGGACTCGACGTGCTGGCCACGTTGAATACCACGAGGAAGTCTGGGGACTCCGTCATCGTGACATTCCCGACTGTGACGGTCTGTGCCGATGGACTGACTGGAAAGGGATAGGCCGCAAACGTGACTTCGTTGACGGTCGATGCCGCGACTGTCGATGACCCGACGTTGTAGGCGTAG
>JBIIOJ010000142.1:0-7760 GCA_044337015.1 Pirellulales bacterium | reverse complement strand
CTCGCTTCGGGCATCCTGCCCTCCGCTCGCTCGGATGCAGACTTCGCTGCGCAATCCTTGCTTCGCTTGTCTGCATACGCCGGCTCCTGGGCACGGGCAGCCCCGAACCGGTCCAGCGTGGTGCACAGTCATTCACACAGGCACTTTGATGCTGAACGCTCTGGGGGAGCGTGGTCGAGGGGGGGGAACGTTGAGGAGCATCAGGTGTATCCTCACCGTAGCGACGATGCGTCCGCTCCCACGGCGGCAATGCGGCATCCTTCAAATGCCCCAGAGAGCCTCGCTGATCCTGTTGAGAGGACTTTCGGCCGGCGAACCAATCGGGCCTGCTTCAGCCTGCCGAAGTAATCCGGTCGCGATTTCAGGCCTGTTCTTCGGCCTCAGGGGAGTGCCGCGAGCAACGGCAGCCGTTCGCGGCTCGACACGACGACACCGCCGGGCCGTTCGACCGTGATCGCGAAGGCTGTGGCGCGGCCGATCGGAAGCCGTGGGTCGATCCTCACGACGACGTCGCCGTCGGACCGTGACGGCACGTCGAACACGCCTCCGTCCACGGGATGGGCTTCGTTTCGCTCCGCGTCGAAGATCCAAAGCTGATACTGGGCCGCGGCCGGATCGTTCGCCGCCAGCCCCCGAAACCGCATGAACCCCTGCTGCCGAGCAGGGCTCCAGACGACGTCGCCCAAGCCGCCCGCCATCTCGAGATCGGCTCTGCCGGCGACGACCGCCGGATCGTCCTTGGCCTTCTTCCACGCGACCGTCACCGCCTCGGGATCATCTGCGAGAAGCTTGTCGCGGAGTTCCGCCAGTGACGGCGTTGCCGCCGGGGCAACGGGTGCAGCCGGGCCAACAGGCGGCGGTTCGATGCGCCGCGGACCGATCCACTGCCAGCAGAGCAGCCCCGCGAGGCATGCAGCCGTCCACCAACCGGCGGCCGCGAGCCACGGCCGGCCGCCACGCGACGGCGATGCGGAGCGGGGCCCGATCGTGATGGCTCGCGGCAGACTCGCGGGCGCTTCGCGGCGGATGCGTTCGGCAAGCTCGGGAGGCAGTGCGGGCAACCGAGTGGAGCTCCGCCGCAAAACCGCCAGCTCGACCGCCGCTGCGGCCAGCTCCCAGTCGCTCGCGGCGCTGCCGGGGGCCGCCATCCAGGGTTCGTTGTCGCGTGCTTCGTCGAAGCCGCTCATCGCGTGCTCCTTTCAGCCTTCGTCCGGCCACGGCCGGCAAGCTTGTGTCGCAGGCTGTCGAGCCCACGGCGGATGTGCGACTTGACCGTGCCCAGGGGCAGGCCCGTGCACTCGGCGATCGCCGAGTGCGAGAGGTCTTCGTAGATCGAGAGTCTGAGCACCCGCTGCTCCTCGGGCTTCAGTTGCTCGAGATGTTCGTCGGCGAGCCGAGCCTCATCGCCCAACTCCAGCCGCTTTCCCACCGGGGCATCGTCGGCAGGATCGGGCAGGTCCACCGCGTGGCCCCCGTCGAGAGAGGACGTCTGCGGACGCACCGCCCGCCGACGGAGCCTGTCGATGATGCGTCGTCTGGCGATCATCGCCACGTACGTGACCTCCTGGGCAACGAGCGGATCGAATCGGTCGGCGGACCTCCACAAATCGACGAATACCTCCTGCACCACGTCCTCGGCATCCTCCCGGCTCGCAAGCCGTCGCCGCGCGAGCGACCAGATCAGACCGCCGTACCGCGAGATGCACTCGGGTACGGCCGACTGGTCACCGCCGGCGATTCGCGGTAGGAGCAGGTCTTGCAAAACGAGCCTCGTGTCCCTGGTTCATCGTTCGCGGAGAAGCTTATACCCTTCAAAGTCCGTCGACGAGATCCGCGCAGCCGCTCGGGCGGGCCAGGATGACCGGCCCGCCCGAGGTTGGCCGAAGTCTTTTGCCTACTTCTTCTCCGGCGGCAGGATCACCGCGTCGATGACGTGGATGACGCCGTTGCTCGTCTCGATGTCGGTCTTCACGACCTTGGCTCCATCGATCATCACCGTGCCGTTCGCGACCTTGACCTTCGCCTTGGAACCCTGCACCGTCGGCGCCTCGGTGAGCTTGACGACGTCCGCCGCCAGCACCTTGCCCGGCACGACGTGGTACGTGAGCACCGCGACGAGCTTGTCCTTGTTTTCCGGCTTCAGCAGCGTCTCGACGGTGCCCGCCGGCAGCTTGGCGAATGCTTCGTCGGTGGGGGCGAAGACGGTGAACGGCCCGGCGCCCTTCAGGGTCTCGACGAGTCCGGCCGCCTGCACGGCCGCCACGAGCGTCTTGAAGCTGCCGGCACCGACGGCGGTGTCGACGATGTCCTTCGATTCGGCCTTGTAGGCCACCGTCTGCACGTGGGTCGCCCGGGCCTTTGCCTTCTGGGCTGCGGCCACCGGGCACTCGCCGGCGACGGTGACGGATGCCAGGGACAGTACGAGCGTGGCCCCGAGAGCGAGGTGGAACGTTGAGAAACGCATGAAAATTCCCTTTCAGGGGATTGGGGAGAACAAACGCCGGTGCCACGTGACCCCGACGAAAGAAGCTTTCGCAGGCGGTCGGAGGTTGGATGCACGGCCACAAAAAACCTTGTCCCACAGGGTTTTCCGTGGGTCGGGGGTGCTCCTGCCCCCTCTTCGGACGTTCGCTGCGGGGTTCGGGGCTGCCCGTATGCCACTCGCCGGACGCTCGCTTGGTCCGGCCGAGGGGTCAGTATGAGTTCGCTCGCTGACACGCTCGCGATCCTCACACCGACCCCTCCGCCTCGCCATTTTGTTTGGCGGGGAGGGACGGGTTGCCCGTGTGCCCGAGACGGCGTAGCTGACCAGCGCAGGCATGGATGCCGAAGCGCCAGTCAGCTCCGAGTGAGCGGAAGCCCGGAGGGCTGTAGCGAACGTCCGGCGAGGGGATACGGGCAGCCCGTCCCGGTTTTTTCCGCGAACTCGTTGATGCTGCCAGCGACGAGGCGTCCGCTCCCCCGGCGGCAATGCGGCCTCCCGCGAGGAACCTTCTTGGCGGCCTGGTTGCCGCTCAGCGGCGGTGGCGGCGCATCGCGACGACGACGCGGCTTTTCTTCGGCGGGCTGTGAATGACGACCGACTCGGGCTCGGGCCACGTCGCCGGCTCGTGGGCCGGCTCGTGGAACGTCACGGTCACGGGCTCGGGGGCGATTTCCCGCACCGGCTCGGGAGCCGGGTTTTTTTCCGGCAGCCAGCGGCGAAGCGTGCCGTCGAGCGACCGCACCGTCGCGCCCGCCTGGTCGAAGAGCCTCGCGACGTGGGCATGGCAGGTGAGCACGAGCAGCTGCCGCGGGAAGCGGGGGCTCTCCTCGGCGAACTCGACGAGCACTCTCGCGGCCGACGCGGCCCTCGCGTCGTCGAAGTTGACGAGCGCGTCGTCCATGATCACCGGCATGCGGACGCCCCGCCGCTCCAGGTCGGACACGAGCGCGAGCCGCAGTGCGAGAAACACCTGCTCGCGGGTGCCGCGGCTGAGACGGTCGGGCTTCCAGTGGCGACCGTCGGAATCGTGGATCTCGAGAAGCGCCTCGTCGAGCAGGGTCGTGATCGCGACGTACCGTCCGCCCGTGAGCCTCGCGAGCCACCGCGACGCCTCCTTGAGCACCGGGGGCTGGTGGTCCCTCGCGACCTGCAGCCGGGTCTCCTCGAGCAGGTCTCGGGCGAGCGAGAGGCTCCGTCGGCGTTGCTGCTGCGCCGTGAGCCGCTCCTCGACGTCCGCGATCTCCCGCTGGAGCGGCTCGCCGGAACGATCCTGTGCCGACGCCTCCGCCCGTGCGAGCGCCGCTGCCCGACGCTCACGGGCGCGGGCCACCGCGTCTCGGGCCTGTGCCACGGCCCGGTCAGCCTCGCGTGCCCGCTCGGAGAGCGAAATCGTCGCGGCGTCTGCCGCACGCAACGACTCGGCGAGCCATCGGTCGAGGTCCTCGAGCCGCGATTCGGGCAGGTCGTCGTTCGCCGCGAGCCGGTCTCGGGCCGCGGTGAACTCCGCTGCGGCGACCCTCGCCTCCTCGCGGAGCCGCTCGAACTCCTGCCTGCGGTCCACGAGCGCCACGAACGACGCCTCGTCGGCGACGCCCCAGCGGGTGAAGAGCGTCGACAGCTTCGACTCGGCCGCGTGGAGCGACCGGAGGGCGCGCCGGTGGAGCCGGCGGGCTGCGACCAGCTTTCGCTTCCGGCGTCTGCGGAGACGGGCGTGCGTCGAATCGGACTCCAGCCGCTCGCGGAGCCTGCGGACCTGGTCGGTCGCCGAGAATCCGTCGTTGAGCGATCCTCCCGGCAGCATGTCGCAGTCGGCAAGCAGCTGCTCGATCCGCTGGCGGTAGGCCGCGACCGACTCGCGGCGGACGCGGGCCTCCTCGGCCGCCCGCCGCCGCTCGTCGTCGAGCGCGAGCAGGGCCGTGCGGTGCCGCGCGAGCTCGCGCACCTCGCTCGGACGAAGCGTCGGCGGCAGCCCCCGCTGCTCGAGCGCGCGTCGCCAGGAGGCCTTCGCCGCCTTCGTCGCTGCAATCGCCTTCGCGAGCCGGTCCTCCGCGGTCGACACGCCGTCGCTGAGCAGGTGGAGCGTGCCCTCGCGGGCGGCGATCCCCTCGAGCCTTTCGACCTCCGCCTGCGCCTCGGCCGCCCGCTGTGCCAGTGCCCGCATCGCCTCCGATGGGATCCGTCGTTCGAGCTGTTCGCAGGCGGCCTGCGCCTCCTGCCGCTGCTTTCTGGCCAGTTCGAGCTGCCGCCGCGACACGTCGAGCCGGCCCGTGGCGGCCCGGTCGAGCGACCAGGTCGTCGCCCCGGCGACGACGACGCCCGCGAGGCCGAGGGCCGCCATCGCGTAGGCCATCGACCCGGGCACGGCCTGCGGCAGGAGCAGACCCGAGAGCAGGAGGCCCGCCCCGAGCACGAACACCGCGCCGAGCCCGAGCAGCCACTCCACCGGCACGAGCTGCTGACGCGCGGCAAGCACGACCTCCCGCTCGAGCCGCTGAGTCGCGCGGTCGAGTTCGGCGAGCTGGTCTCCGGCCGTGATGCGGTTGCGATAGAGCGTCGCCTTCGCCGATGCCTCCTCGATCGCCTCGGCGAGCTTCACCTTGCCGGCGCCGACGAGGCTCGATCGCAGGCCGTCGAGCCCGGTCTTCGCCTCCCGGACGACGGCCGTCGCCTGCACCACCTCCCGCCGCGCGGCGGCGACGGCGCGGGACTTCGCGCGGAGCCCGCCGAATGGCCGAGTGAAACCGATCGGGAGCGACGTGTCGCCGAAGGGATCGGCGGCTTCCCACGGGGCGACGTCGGCCGGCACGGCCTTCGGCTCGACCCGCCAGAGCCTCGCGATGCCGGCCGTGCCGAGCAGTTCGCCGAACCGGCGGCTGGCGAGCCGCGAGTGGGCGTCCGACTGCGCGGCTTCCGACAGGAGCCGGTCGAGACGCGGAAGGTCGTCGGCGAGCGCCATGATCGAGGTACGCTTCGACCAGGCCGCCGAGGGGGCGGAGACCGCCTTGTAGCGGGCCGAGGCGCGGCCGCGAATCCGACGCCGCTTCTCCGCGATCCTCGCCGCCTGGTCGCGGAGCCGCACGAGCTCCCGCCAGACCTCGAGGTCCGGGTGCACGAGCGGCTCGTTGCCGAAGCCCGCGAGCCGCTCGGCGGTGCGGTGATTCGCGGCGTGGAGCGGCTCGACGTCGATCGCCTCGAGGACGAGCCGCTCGAACCGTTCCGCCCGCGTCACCGCGCGGGCGAGCGACTCGATCTCCGCTTCGAGCCGCACGGCCTCGGTCCAGGCGTCACCCGCGGCGATGGCCGGCGAGTGGAGCGCCGCGAGTCGGTTTTTCGCCGACGCCAGTTGCCGCTCGAGCGCGGCGATCGGCGACGTTTCAGGAGAGGAGTCGTCGAGCCGCGCGAGCGCATCGGCGATATCGCCGAGCACGCGGGCCACCTTCGCGCGGTCGAGTCCGCCGGCGAGTTCATAGAGCCGGGCGCCGCAGCCCTCGGCGTCGAGCGAAGAGAGTTCGTGCAGTTCGTCGAGGCCGAAGGCCATGACGGACGTGTAGGTCTTCCAGTCGATGCCGGCCGTCCAGCCGTCGAACGGCCCGGGGGCGTCGCCCCCCGACTCGTCCACGACATGCATCGTGCCGCGGGCATCGGTGATCCGCAGGTGCTCGCCGGCCGACTCCCGACCCCTGCCGCGGACGAGACCCGAGAGAAATTCGTGGGAGTGGATCGTGTCGTGCTCCCGCTCGAGCGTCCACGATTGGTCGTGGTCCCGCACGACCAGCCTGCCGCTGGTGCTCACGCGGGGGTCGAGCACGCCGCGGTCAAAGAGCGGGCCGAACCCGAAGAAGACACCGCGGACGAACTCGAGCAGCGAGGTCTTGCCCGCCTCGTTCGTGCCGTGGAACACCTGCACGCCCGGGACGATGGAATCGATCAGGACCCGCTGCAGGCCGCCGAAGCGGTCGATGTCGATGCGTTCGATGTGCATGGCGATCTTTTCCTCAGGCCACTTCCAGCAGTTCGAGCGCGAGCCAGGCCGACTCGCGGAGATCGGCGGGCTGCTCGATCGACCGCGCGAGCGACGCGAGCGATGCGGCGAACGTCGCCACGCCCGGCACGCTCCCGGCCGCCACGGCCCGCTCGATCCGCTCGAGCGGTTCCCGACGGTCGGCCTCGATCGAGAGGCACCACACGCGGAAGCTCCGCGGGTCGAAGAGCGACTGCACGCGGGCGAGGGTTCCCGCCGCGATCTGCGAGACGAAGAGCCGCTTCGCGACGCTCCCGCCGCAGTCGACGACGACCCGCAGGAACTCGACGACCGCGCGGTCCGCCGGCGCCACGTCCTCGATCGCCTTCCAGATATCGGTGGCGAGATCCTCCTCGCCGGTCAGGCTTCCCCCGGGGACGCGGACGGTCCGCCATGCGACCTGCTGCGTCGGCACCTTCTCGAACGATTCCACGATCGAGCCGCCGGCGGGCGCGAGCGGGTCTCGGCGATCGAAGAGGGAGAGCACGCCGCACCGCCCGGGTTGCGGTTCGTCGGAACTCCGAGGCTGGAGCGACTCGAGCGGCTGCCCCGTGCCGCGGATGCGGCCGTCGCCGGTGATGCCGTGCGCGTGCCAGCGGAGAGGGTGGCCGCCCGCTCCCGGATCCTCGACGAGCACGGCCACTCCCGCCGGTCCGTCGGCGACGATGTCCACCGCGCGACCGCGGATCGACAGTCTCGCCGGGCCCGACGGGCTCGCGAACGACAGTCCGTCGGGCGAGCCGAGCATGCGGGAGACCTCCGTCGCCGCTGCCTCCTCGACGGTCACCCAGACCGTGCGGCAGCCCTCGGAGGCGAGGCTCAGGACGAGCCGCCGCATCCGAGCGGCCTGCGCGGGGCTCGCCCGCTTCGGATCGAGCGATTCCCCGAAGAGCACGAGCGCCGAGGCGCGGCCCTGCCGTGCGGCCGACGCCGCCGCATCGAGGGCGTCGAACGGGGCGTCGGAAACGATGCGATCGATCGCGTCGGGCCCGTCGGCCGGCATCGGGATCGGGCGGTCGAGTCGGGCGTCGAAGGCGAGGACGATGTCAGCCACGCGAGGGCCTCCAGGGGGACTGGGAAAAATGTAACGGGGGCCTCGCAAACGCTCCAACCGCAAAAAAGCCCGCGTTGATGGGCCGGGGCTGCCCATACCCATCGCCGGACGTTCGCTGCAGGTCAAACGTGCTGGGGTTCGGGGCTGCCCGGGCCCCTCCCCGGACGCGGGCGGCGGGGCACCGGGCCCCCCCCGCCGCC
>JBIIOJ010000141.1:0-7778 GCA_044337015.1 Pirellulales bacterium | reverse complement strand
TGGTACTGTGCGACCATCGCCCCGGAACAAGCCGTCAGGGCGTTTGCGATCGCCAGCCCGGCGAGCGTCATCACCCCGGTGTCGCGGCCGAGGGCGCGGGCCATCGTCGGGGTGTCGCCGCCGGCTCGCATCGCCGTGCCGATCTGCGTGCGGAAAAAGACCCAGAGGGCGACGACCGCCATCGCCACCAGGGCCGCCACGAACGCCAGCCTCGCCGCCTCGCCGGCGACCGTTGCGGAGAGCCCAGCCCGCTCCAACACGGGCCCAAGCGCCGCCTCCGCCCGGTCGAGGAGCGTCGTCGTGGACGAGAGCGGGACGTTGCTGCGTCCGAGGACGACGAGGTTGACGCTCGCCAGTGCCGTCGTGACCAGGATTCCGGCGAGCAGCCGCTCGACGCCGAGGAACGCATGGAGCAGGGCCGTGGTGCAGCCCGCGGCGGCGCCCGCGGCCGGGGCCGCGAGGGTGGCGATGACCGGATCGACGCCGGCGGTGAGGGCCACGGCCGTGACCACGGCGCCGAGCGTGAACGACCCGTCGGTCGTGATGTCGGGAAACGAGAACAAGCGGTAGCTCACGAACACTCCCAACGCCACCAGCGCCAGCGCCAAGCCGAACGTCCAGGTCGAGAGCAGCGTGATCATGTGGTGCCTCCCTCGACGACGAGCGGCGCGAACCAGCATCGTCCGCGTTCCATCGTGGACCTGCCGCTGCCGAGCACCGGCTCCGGGTCGCGAAGCAGGTGCATGAGGGCCAGCGGCGCGGAGGCGGCCAGATCCTCCACGGTGGCGGACAGGTCGCCGGCGCCCCGCGCGAGCGGCCGCGGCGGGAAGACGACGGCATGGAGGTGACCGTGGACCATGCCATGCCCGAGCGGCCGTAAGAACGGGGCGAGCGTCGCCGAGGGCGCGTCGCGGGTCGCCACCCCCACGACCACGGCCGCTCGCCGGGCATGGACCGGTTCACGGGAGAAGCTGAGCCACCGCGCGGCGACGGCGCGGTCCGTAGAGCCCGGCCGGTCGGTGGCCGAAACCTCGGCGAGCGGACGGATCAGCTCGGCACCCACCAGTCCCGCGGTCTCGCCGGCCACGACCACCGCGAGCACGTCGGCCTCGGTCTGCTCGAACAGCCTCGCCACGAGCTCGTCGACGGCGACGGGCTCGTCGGAGACCGACTCGAAGCCCATCCTGCCCGTAGGCACGCCCGTCCAGATCAGGCCGTGGGCGATGTCGATTTCGGGCACGAGGTCGCCCGCGGTGGCCATGTAGTCGACCACGGAAAAGGGATGCGGCCGACGGTGGAAGGCGATGCCGCACGCGGAGAGCATTTCGCCGGCCCGATCGGCGAGCGGCCCGTTCTCCGCGAGGGCCGCCAGCCCCAGGGCGAACGAGTCTCGGGTGAGCGGTCGCCGTCGGCCAGGCAGCGGCCGATCGCACGATGCGATGTCGGCCGACCCCACGAGCCGCCCTTGAACGGTCGCGGTCGGACGCTCGACGCCGATCAGCCGCACGCTGCCGAGGGCGATCTCTTCCGCCGTCGCCGGGGGCGGTCCGGGTGGCGTTCGCCCCGCGTCACCGGAAGGCTGCTCCATCAGCAGGGCCGCGAGCCTCGTCAGTTCGAGCACCTTTCGGACGGGGGCGCTGGCGTCGCGGATCAGGCAGCGGCCGCCGACCCGCTCGGCGGCACGGTGAATTTGGAAGAGCACCCGAATCCCCGCCGAACTGAGAAAACCGCACTCCCGCAGGTCGATCGCGATCGCGTGGTGGCCCCGCCGCAGTTCCTCGTCCACGGCGCGGGCGAGATCGTCGGCATGCTCGGCATCGAGACGGCCCGACACGGTCAACAGCAGCGTGTCGGCGGCCTCGTGCCTTCTGATCGCGATGTCCATC
This sequence comes from Pirellulales bacterium, assembly GCA_044337015.1. Lineage (GTDB taxonomy): Bacteria > Planctomycetota > Planctomycetia > Pirellulales > UBA1268 > UBA4655. The sequence continues at coordinate 5,892 of JBIIOJ010000141.1, read as the reverse complement.
GACGGTTCCGGGCCGATCCGCTCCAAGGAAACGCCGAGTATAGCCGGGTCGTCGCCGCCGGCCCGATCGATCAGAATCCCGGCGCGACGGCCTCCTCGCCGTAGATCGGCAGCAGTCGGTAGTAGACCTCGAGCACGAGCAGGGCGAGCGAGGTGTGCGCGAGCCGTCCACCCGGTGCGGTCTCGCGGTCGGCGAAGGTCCAACTGCCTGTCTCGTGGCCGACCCTCGCCTGCGAACGCACGAGCGAGTCGCGAAGCCTCGCGTTCCACCGCGGCCAGGCCGGGTGGTCGGCCTGCATGAGAACTTGCGCGAGATAGAAGTTCTCGTAGATTGCATTCGGATCGGGCGGACGTGATGCCAGCCGCTCGATGCCGCGGTCGAGCGGCTCGTCGCCCGGCTTCCAGCCGGTGTACATCCGGCAGAGGAGGCCGATCGCGGAGGTCGAGTGCTTCGCCGAAGGGGCGCGGTAGCCGTAGGCGGCTCCCCCCATCGACTGCACGCGGTCGAGAAACCTCGCCGCGCCGTCGATGGCGGGCGAGGGGACCGTGAGACCGGAGAGCTGCGCGCTTTTGAGCGCGGCGATCTGCCAGGCGGTGACCGTGAGGTCGCCCGGCTGGCCCGGCAGGTATCTCCAGCCGCCGCTGTACTGGTCTTGCGCGGTCTCGATGAAGCGGATGCAGTCGGCGAGAGGCTTTCGCAGGAGATCGTCTCCGGTCATGCCGAACGCCTCGGCGAAGACGAGCGTGGCGAGGCCCTGTCCATACATCGTTCCCTCGCAGAGATCGCCCCCGTGGGGCGTCTCCTTCAGGCGGCTGGCGAGGTAGTAGATGCCCCGCGAGACCGTCTGCTGGTGCGTGCCGTCCTCGTGGGTGTGGCCTGCCCCGAGAAAAGGAAGGAGCGCGATCGCCGTCGACGCGGTCGTGCTCGCGATCGTTCCGGCGTCGCGGCAAGCGCCGTCGCAGCGGCAGCCGGAGAGATCGCAACGCCAGGAGCCGTCCACCGCCTGGTGCGCGGCGAGCCAGGCGAGACCAAGCTCCACGGCCACCTCGCTCGCGGCTGTTCCACCGTTGCGGCGGGCGGCCGCGAGCCGGGCATCGCCCCGCCGCGTTTTGAAACCCTCGCTGCCGGAGGCCGCCGACGACGACCGATCGGGACGGCCGGCTTCCTCTGCGATCGGACCCCCTTCGGCGACGTTTGGCCGATCGATCGCGAGGGAGTCCTCCGTTGGCGGAGCGGATCCGGCGGCAACCGCTTCTCCGACGTCGGTCGCCCTCCGATCGCCGGTGGTTGCGCCGACGGTCGGCGGAGTATCCGTTGGCGGCGGCGGATCCGTCTCCGGATCGGCCGGCTCGCCGGCGGCCGGGCCAGTGGAGGCGACGACGACGGTGGATTCGCCGCCATCCTGCCGATCGGCCGGGTCGCCCCGCATCCCGCGGCCGTCGATCACGATCGGCCGGGCTCGCGCACGCTCCGGCCGCGATTCGCAGACCATCAACGCCAGGATCACGCCGATGGCCAGATGGGCAACGAGGCTCCAGTAGCCGCTCCAGACGGAGCGGTTTCCGACGAGCCGCTCGACGAGCGGCCTGCGAAACGGCGGGGCAGAGGGCTCACGCATCACCTGAGTCATCGGCCACCACCGAGTCGGCCGGCCACCCGGCTGGGGCACGAACGATCGAACTCACGTGGAACTCACGGGGAAGGCAAGCCTCGCAGCCGGCCGGCTCCCGACTTTGCGGATCACGCAAGCGAGGCTGTTTCGTCCGGGTGAGGGCGATTCGCCGATGCGAAGCCGGGCTACTCCTTGAACTCCTCGTCCACGCTCTGGGCGCCGTAGATCGGCAGGTGACGGTAGTAGACCTCGAGAATCATCGTGGCCAGCGATGTGCAGTAGAGACGGCCGGCGACATGGGCGCCGTGGCCACCGTCGACCCCGTCGTACCAGCTGCCGGCGGAGTGGCCGCTCTTCACCTGGGCATCGGTGAGCATGTCGCGCATCTTCGAGTTCCAGGCGACCCATCGCTCTCCTTCGACGTGGTGGATCACCTGGGTCGCGTAGTAGTCAAAGTAGAGATCCTTCGAGGGGCCCATCTTTGCGAGTTTCGTCACGCCACGGTCGAGCCCCGGATGATCCTTCTTCCAGCCGAGATACATCCGGCAGAGGAGGCCGACCGCGCTCGTCGCCGGTCCGGCGCCGGGGCCGGTGTAACCGTAGGATGCGCCATCGTCGGCCTGCACGCTATCGAGAAACTCGACCGCCTTCTTGATGACGAGCGGGTTGACGTCGAGGTACGCCATGTGGCCGCTCTTGAGGGCCATGAGCTGCCATCCGACGGCCGACGTGTCGCCGGGCTGCTTCGGCGCGTACCGCCAGCCGCCACCGACCGGATCCTGTGCCGCCATGATGTAGTTGAGCGCGAGCTGCGCCGGCATCTGCAGCCGATTGTCCTGCGTCATGGCGTAGCTTTCCGAGAGACAGATGCCGGCGATGCCCTGGGAATACATGCCCGAGCCGGCCATCTTGCCATTGCCAGCCACGACGAGCGCGGCGAGGAAGTTGATGCCCTTGAAGACCTGTTCCTTGTAGGGGCCGGTCGTGTGCGTGTAGCCACGGCCGAGGAATGGCAGCAGCGCCATCGCCGTGGCGGCGCCACGATCGGCCTTGAGCGTGCCGCCGTGCTTGCACTGGCCGCCGCAGCAGTCGTTCATGTCGAACGACCAGCCGCCGTCGGGCATCTGGTGGAGCACGAGCCACTTGAGCGCCGCTTCCACGGCCGTCTCGCTCTGCTCGTTGCCGCCGCCCCTCGCCACCAGCTGCTTGCGGGCCGCAGCGTTCGATCGTGCGCCGATGCCGCCGGCCTGGCCGCCGACCGCCCCGACCGTCTCCAGCAAGGTGCCCGTCGGTGCGGTTTCGGTGCTGAAGTCGGAAAACTCGACGTCGACCGCCGCGGCCTCGACGGCTTCGGCGGCGGGCGCGACCTGCACGTCCACGGACACGGTCGTCTCGGGAAGCACGACATCGCTCGAGGCTTCGGTCGCCTCCGTGACCTCCTCCTGCGGCGTCTCCTCCGGAACGTCTTCGCCGATATCCTCCGACTCGAGCTCCGAGGACGAGGTGATCAGCCGCGGCGGTTCCACCTTTGGCGGCGCCGTCACGATGAGTGCGAGGGCCAGAAGCGCCACGATGTGGACGAGCATGCTGATCGCGAACGGCGGCACGAGCCGGCTCGCGACCGAACTGCCGACCACGACTTCCTCCACGGGCTCCTCTTCGGCCGACTGCTGCTGCGGCGGGGCCGGAGGAGGCGGCTTCGTTGCGGTCACCGGAGGCTTGGCGGGGGCAGCAGGAGACTTGGCGGGAGCCGCCGGCTTGACTGGGGCGGCCTTGGCGGCCGCGGGCTTTTGCGACGCTGCGTCGGTTCGGATGGAGCTGGCCATGGCTGTTCCCGGAAAGACGTGCTGCTCGAACGCTCCTTTAATCTTACCGCATCCCAGATCGTATCGATCGCCAGCCCGGCCGCAAACAACCCGAACCGTCGACCATGGTTCTATTCGGACGGTCCGGACGGGTTTATTCCGGTTTTTCCGCAGCCCGCCCCAGGCCGTTTCGTCCGGTCGCGGGCGGGGGTGTCTGGCGGTCGCGGCCAGCCCGGGGTACGCTTCGCGACCGGTTGAGACTCTATCCCAGGAATCGAACAAAGCCGTCAGCGAAGGCTCCCAAACATGGCCAAAGGCAAGAAAAAGCTCGAAGTCGTCCAGCTCGTCTGCGAGGAAACGGGCGACCAGAACTACACGCTCCGCCGCAAGACGGGGGGCGAGAAGCTGAAGGTCAAGAAGTATTCCCCTCGGCTACGGAAGCACACGCTCCACGTCGAGAAGAGGAAGTAGGGACGGTTCGACGGGGGAAAGCAAACGCCCTCGTTGACCGCCGGTCAGACCGCTGCATCGATTCGTGCCCGAAGCCGCTCGACGGCGGGCTCGCCGGAATCTGCGTCGGAGTGGACACCGGAGTGGACATCGACGACGACGTCGGCGTGTTGCGTGATTCGCGCCGCCGGCTCCGCGGTCACGAGCATGCGGCAGTCGCTTCGTCCCTCGAATCGTCCCGTCCCCGGTCGGACGACGAGATCGATCTCGGGCCTGCCATCGACAGGTCGTTCGCGGCGTGACGCCTCGCCGAGCAGGTCCCGCACCGTGCGACCAAGCTGCGTGGCCTCGAGGTCTGCGGGCAGCCTCCAGCGAAGACTCTCGAGCGGCCTGTGGACGAGACCTTCGCGGCAGACGGTGAGCCTGCCGCGGCGATGGAAGTAGGCCACGTTCGCGCCATCCCTCCATCGCTTCGTGGCCGTGGGGTCGGTCGGATGCCAGACGTGGAGCGTGAAGGTGCGGTCGAGGATCGATTCGAGCTTCACGCCCGCGGCCCGCAGCCGCAGGCCGAGGTCGTCGTCCTCCTGCCCCCATCCGCGGAACCGCTCGTCGAACCCGTTGACCCGCTCGTAATCCGCTCGCCAGACGCTGAAGTTGCCGCCGGCGAGTCGCGGCTTCGTCCGATGGCGGATGAGGGAGTACCAGACGATCTTCCTGTGGCGGGATCGAAGCGCCGCCCGCTCCGAGGCGGAGGTCAGGCCCGCGACCGTTCGGGGCGTGAGATCGGAAGCGTCGATCGAGCGGCTCTCGGCCTCGCCGAGCCTCGCGCAGAAGCAGAGCAGCGCACGGCCGGGCCTGCGTCGGGCGAGGTGGGCGGCGACGTGGTCCCGCGGCAGGACGCAATCGCCGTCGAGAAATAGGAGCGTGCGTCCTTGGGCGAGCTTCACCCCCTGGTTGCGGTTGCGGGCGAGCTGGAAGCCGTCGTGCGGCAGGGTCGTGAAGGCGACGCGGAAGGGGGACGAGCGGGCGAACGATTCGACGATCTCCCGCGTGTCGTCGGTCGAGCCGTCGTCGGTGACGATGAGTTCGAACGCGCCGTCGACGCCCTCCTGCCGAGCGATCGACTCGAGCACGAGCGAGAGGTGCCTCGGCTTCTCGAAAGTGTTGACGATCAGTGATGCCTCCGGGTTCGTCGGCGTCATCGCGATCCTCCTGCGTGCGGCAGCGGGCTCGCTTCGAGGATCGCGCGGAGCACCGCGTCGCCGGAGTGACGCTCGGCCGTCGCGGCGGCGAGCGACGCGGCCGAGCGACGGTAGTGGTCCTCGAACCGCACATACTCCCGCATGGCGTCGAGGATCGCGTCGAGAAGGCCGAGGCCCGGCGCGACCACGATGCCGGCGGCCGAGCACGGCAGGGGGGCTCCGGTGTCGAGCGGATCGACGGCCAGCGAGTCGAGATCGACCGAGGTCGCCCCGGGAAGCGGGCCAACCTCGACCCGCATCGATCGTGGATGTGAAACACCGGCCCGATCCGGTGGAACGGGGAGCGTCGCGAGGCCGCGGGCGGGCCGTCCGGACCGATCTGGCTGGAGCGACAACGTCTTTCGCGGCATGCCTTCGATGTCGAGGCAGACCGCGACGCCCGGAAGCTGGAGGGCGTCGTCGCCGGCCGCGGGCCAGGCTGCAGAAGCGAGGACCGCCGTCGCGTTCGCCGGGATCGTGATCGACATTCGCAGCGGCTGGCCCGCGCGGATCCGCACGCGACCTGTGCGGCCGCCCGCGAGGGCCCGGGAAGCCGCCGTCACCGTGGCCGTGTGCTCCGCGATCGGTTCGGCGAGGAGCCTCGCCATCGATCCGCCCCCCGTGACGATCGGCAGGCCGCCGCTGGCGATCGCTTCGAGCGTCACGCCCGAGCAGCGGCAGCGGTAGCGGGCCTGGTCGTAGGCGAGCAGGATCGCGTCGGCCGCGGCGAGCTGCCGTGTGTACTTCTCGCCCATGAGCGGGCCGCCGAGCAGATCGACCCGAT
>JBIIOJ010000016.1:0-24565 GCA_044337015.1 Pirellulales bacterium | reverse complement strand
GGGGGGTTCGGGGCTGCCCGTATGCCGCTCGCCGGACGCTCGGGTGGTCCGGCTGAGGGGCGGTATGAGTTCGCTCGCTGACACGCTCGCGATCCTCACACCGACCCCTCATCCTCGCGTTCCTTTTAGCTACGCCGTCTCGGGCACACGGGCAGCCCCGAACCGGTCAAACGTGGCGCTCAATGGGTCACACAGGCACATAGATGCTGAGGAGCTGGTTGGTGAAGCGCGGAGAAGCCGCAGGCGATACGCGGCTTACGAGAAGCGAGCCATGCCGCAGGCGCAGGGACTAGCGATCGCCGGAGGCGCCGGAGCGGTTTACCGACCGGCGAACCGATGCGGCCTTCTTCAGGCAACTGTCGCGGCAATGCTCGTCGCCCTGTCGGCGGCGGCGGCGGCGGCGGATGACGTCTCGCCGCTGCCGACGGTGCCTCCTGCGAACGCGAGTGAGGGTGCCGCTGCAGACCGCGGCGGTTTTGCTTCGATGCTGCCGACGTTCCGGCTCGCGGGCTTTGCCGACCCGCAGGATCTCACGGAGCCGCTCCTGCCCGATGACGTCGCTCCCCCGGGGCAACCGCGGCAGGAGTTCGAGCCGCCGACCGGCCGCAAGCTGCCGCCCGGCGCGAAGCCCGGGGCCCTGCAGTCGCTCATCTTCACGGCGACGGAACTGCCCAGGCTCGGCTCGAACGGCCTCGGGCTCACGGTGCTCGAGTCGAGTGCCACGATCGGCATGCCGGCACCGACGGTGCAGTCGCCGCTGCTCGTGACCGCGGGCTTTGGCACCACGTTCGTCGACGAGGTGGCCGGACCGAACGACCCCGGTCTGCCGGCGCAGCTCTACGACGGCTGGATCCAGGCGCGATGGATGCGGAAGATCGGTGACAAGTTCGGCGTCGATCTCGCGGTCGCGCCGGGATGGTACAGCGACTTCGTCAATGACACCTCGCAGGCCTTCCGCATCACCGGCCACGGCTTCGGCGCCTACGAGTGGTCGGAGAACCTCCGCGTCGTCGCGGGCGTGATCTACCTCGACCGCTACGACGTCAACATCCTCCCCGCCGGCGGCCTGCTCTGGACGCCGACCGACTCGCAGCGGCACGAGATCCTCTTTCCGCGGCCGCGGTTCGCCTGGCGGATCTCCGAGACCGCCCGCGCGAGCCACTGGCTGTATCTCGCGGGGGAATTCGGTGGCAACCAATGGGCCGTGCGGCGGGACAGCGGCGCCAATGACGTCGTCGTCTACCACGACTACCGGCTCATGGGCGGCTGGGAGCGTCGGCCCGCCGACCTCGGGATCAGCTGGCGGCTGGAGGGGGGCTGGGTCACCGGCCGACTCGTCGAGTACTACGTCACTGACACGGCTGACTACCACCCCGCCGACACGTTCATGGTTCGCGCCGGGCTCTGGTACTGACTCGCAGCCCGACGGGCCGGCGTCAGTATGCATCGCCGGGAATGGACTCTTTCCCGTCGCAGCTCGACAGCGCCGCCCAAATCGCACGATCGATCGAATCGACGACGAACCGGACTGCCGCGTCCCCCAGCGCCACGTTGCAGCCTCCCGGATGGTCGGAATACATCTGGCACACGTGGGCGACCGGATCGTTCGGAGGATGAACGATGCCGGGTTCGCTCGGGGTGGGGCCGCTGTGAGCGAGAAGAAGCGTGGCGGCGGCGTCGGGCTCGGTGGCCGAGATTCCACGGATGCCGCCGCCGGGGTGCGACCAGGCGCCCGGGATCGTTCCGGCCCACGCCTTTTGCGAAAGCTTCGAGGTGTGCTCGCCGAGGAAGACGGTTTTCGATGAGCCATCGGTGATTCTCGAACTCGTAAGCCAGGAGTTTCGGTAGAGTGGCCCGTTCGCCACCCCCTCCCAGGTGTCGAGCGGTTCGGACCACGGCTCCCGTTGGCCCGCGTTGCCGACGTAGCTGGAGCGGCCGAGCCTCGCGGCCGAGGGGTGCGGTGAGCCCGACTCGACGAGCGGCTCGAACGGCTCGCGAGGGCCGCCGTCGGACGGGCAGCGGAAGATGGCCGGCGACGCCGTGACGACATCTCGATTGTCGATATGGGCGATGCCCAGATCGCCGCGGTATCGCGACGCGAAGCCCCCTTCCTCGAGAAACGGAGCGACGAGCAACCCCCAGCCGGTGCCTGGCGGCCGATCACGGGTGTCCGGGTCGGCAGCGCCCGTCGGACCGCTCACGTAACCCGCCGGATACCGGCGTTTCGCCGATTCGTGCGCGGTCACGCCGAGGGAGATCTGGCGGAGGTTGTTGCCACACGCAGAGCGGCGGGAAGACTCGCGGGCCGATTGCACGGCCGGCAGCAGGAGCCCGACGAGCGCGGCAACGATGGCGATCACGACCAGGAGCTCCACGAGGGTGAACCCTGTTTCGAGCGGTCGCCGGCCCATGGCGATGCCGGGGTTTCGGCGAGCGGACCGACCATGAGCGAGTGATCGAAAACAGCTTGGATTCACGGCGAAAGCCATTTTTGTTCCTCAAAAAAAGTTTTTTGAGCCATCAAAAAATACGGCAGTCGAGCCCGTCGGGCAAGTGGCGGCCCGAAGGCCGGGCCGGAGGGACTCGTGGCTCGACGGGGCTGTTCCCACGGGCATGGGTTTGCTTCTATGCTCCCACTTGGAAGTCGAAGTCCCCGTGGAGCCCGTCATGCGTCAGTCGAAAAAGCCGTTCGGTTGCCTGCCCGCCTTCATGGTCGCTGCGGCCGCGGCTCTCTCGACGCCGCTCGCAGGATCGGCGGCGTCCGCGGCGGATGAAAAAACGCTCGAGGTGCTCTACATCACCGGCGGCTGCTGCCACGACTACGAAGGGCAGAAGGCGGTCATTGCGAAGGCCCTGGCGTCGCGGGCTCGGATCAAGACGACCGTGGTCCACGAGGGAGGGTCGAGCAACGACCACAGGATTTCGATCTACGAGAAGCCGGACTGGTCGAAGGGCTACGACGTCGTGTTCCATAACGAGTGCTTCAGCCACGTGAAGGACCCCGAGTTCCTGAAAAAGATCGTCGTGGAGCACGAGAAAGGAACGCCGGCCGTGATGATGCACTGCGCGATGCACTGCTACCGTGCGGGCAACGACGACTGGTTCAAGCTGTGCGGCATCAAGTCGCCGGGCCATGGCGCCCACTACGAATACACGGCGAACGTGATCGCCGACCATCCGATCGTGAACGGACTGCCGAAGGAGTGGAGCCTGCCGAAGGAGGAGCTGTACTACTGCGACAAGCTCTTCGAGACGGCGAAGCCGCTCGCGGAGGCGATGAGCCGCGAGCGCAACGCCATGCAGACCGTCGCCTGGACGAACGAGTATGGCCGCGCGCGGGTGTTCGGCACGACGATCGGGCACTACACCCACACGGTCGAGACGCCCGAGTTTCTCGACCTCGTCACGAGAGGCACGCTCTGGGCCGCCAGGAAGCTCCAGGCCGACGGTTCACCGGCGGCCGAACTAGCGCTCTCGGCGGGCGAGATCGCCGCAGTCGCCGACTGGTCGCACGGCGTCAAGCTTCCCTCCGAGGAGCAGGCCCGCTGCGTCTCCCTCTTCAACGGCCGCGACTTCGAGGGCTGGGAAGGGCACATGGACTACTGGTCGATCGAAGGCGGGGAAATCGTCGCGAAGAACACGACGGCGAACGCTCCGAAGGTGAGCACGTATCTCCTCACGAAGAAGCCCTACCGCAACTTCCGGCTCCTCCTCGAGGGAAAGCTCGTGACGAGCGAGATGCACTCGGGGGTCGCCATCTGGGGAAAGAAGTTCGAGAAGGATGGCGAGACGTCGAGCTACCAGGGGCACCTCGTCATGTTCCCGTCGGGCTGGGGCCTCTACGACCTCTTCCGCCGCAACGGCCTTTCCGGCGACCAGGAGGGCCGCGCCAAGGCGGCCGCCGAGGGCCGACAGCACGACTGGAACCGGCTGGAGATCCTGGCGATCGGCAGCCGGATCCGGCTGGCGGTCAATGGCAGGGAGGTGCTCGACTGGACCGACCCGAATCCGGAACTGTGCGGCGAGGGACCGATCGGCCTGCAGCTCCACTCGAACGCGGTGCCGCAGGAGGTGCGCTTCCGCGGCCTCGTCTTGGTCGAAAACCCGATCGACTCGCTCGTCACGGCCGAACCGACGCGGTAGCTACTCGAACTCGGCGAGGAGCTTCTTCGGTGCGCCGATGCCGACGACGTGGACGGTGCCGGTGAACCCGCCTGCCTCCGGCGTGTCGAAGCCCCGCTTGCGGGCGACGAATGTCACGGTCGTATCGGCCCGCACGCACTCGCCGGCCGCGGTGCCCGTATCGCAGTCGAGCCCCGAGGGGAGGTCGATCGCGACCACCCTCGTCCGATGCGAGGTCGTGCGGGCGGCGTTGATCGCCGCGATCGCCGTGGCTACGGTCGCGCGGGGCGGCCCCTGGGCGCCCGTGCCGAGCAGTGCGTCAACGAGAACGAAGTCGGCGGACTCGTCGCCCTCGATGAGCGCAGCCCGCCAGCCGATCGATCCTGCCGCCGATAGATCGGCGATCGGGATGCCCGACCGTTCGGCGATCCTGTAATTCAAGGCCGCGTCCCCCGCGAGTTCCCGCGGGCTCGCGGCGAGCACGAGCCGCACGTCGTGGCCGAGCAGTTCGAGGTGCCGCGCGATCACGAATCCGTCGCCGGCGTTGTTGCCCTTGCCGCAGGCGATCAGGACGGACGCGCCTGGCGAGAGCGAGTCGATGACGGCCGCGGCATTGCGGCCGGCGTTCTCCATGAGCACCACGCCCGGCATGCCGAACGCATCGATCGCCCGCCGGTCGATCGAACGGACCTCGTCGCGGGAAAGCGGCCTCATCGCGGATCGCCCTCCGTGCCGGTGCCTTCGGCAGGCCGCCCTTTTTTCCGCATGCGACAGCGGTCGCTGCAGTACCGCACCTCGTTCCAGCAGGCCGCCCATTTTCGCCTCCAGGCGAACTCGCGGCCGCAGACGGGGCAGGCCTTCACGCGGGTCTCGTTCCGGGCCATGGAGGTCGATCCTTGTTTTTTTGCTTGCGATCCACCGATATCTATACTGGATCACTCCCGCCGATCGACCATCCTTTGGTCCGCGATTCCGGCCGCACGCTCGGAATCGGCGACGCGGGCGACCTGAAAAGGACCGCCCCAATGGACACGCTGGAAATTTTGCTGCGCGGAAGGCGAATCCCGGGAATCTCGCGGCATGCGAGGCAAGGCATCCGGGCCATCGGCCGGATCTGCCTGGTGCTTCCCGTCCTCCTCACGGCCGCAAGAGCCGAAGAGGTCGTGGTCAGGTTTGACCGCGACATCCGGCCACTGCTCTCCGAGAACTGCTACGCCTGCCACGGGCCGGGAGACCAGGAGGCGGGCCTGCGGCTCGACTCGGCAGAGGAGGCGACGCGGGAACTCGACAGCGGCTCGCGGGCGATCGTGGCAGGCGACCTCGCGGCAAGCGAACTGATCGAGCGGATCAACGCCACCGATCCCGACGTGGTCATGCCCCCGCCGCACTCGAAGAAGACGCTCACTCCCGAGCAGAAAAAACTGCTCACGCGGTGGATCGACGCGGGCGCCCCGTATGAGCAGCATTGGTCGTACCGACCGATTGTGAGGCCGGACGTTCCGGCAGGCGACGCGGCCAATCCGATCGACCGGTTCCTCGGAGCGGAGATCGCGGCTGCCAAGCTCCCCATGAACGCTGAGGCCGACCGGCCCACGCTCGTCCGCCGGCTCTCGTTCGCCCTCACCGGCCTGCCGCCCACGCCCGACCAGGTGGCTGCGTTCGTCGCCGACGCGTCGCCCGACGCCTACGAAAAACTCGTCGACAGGCTGCTTGCGAGCCCGCACCACGGCGAGGAGATGGCCCGCCACTGGCTCGACAACGCCCGCTACGCCGACACCCACGGCCTCCACCTCGACAACGAGCGGGAGATGTGGCTCTACCGCGACTGGGTCGTGAAGGCCTTCAACGAGAATCTCCCCTTCGACCAGTTCACGATTCATCAGCTCGCGGGCGACCTGCTGCCGAACGCCACGACCGACCAGAAGATCGCCACCGGCTTCTCCCGCTGCAACGTGACGACGAGCGAAGGGGGATCGATCAACGAGGAATTGCTCTTCCGCTACGCCGTCGACCGCACGGCCACGATGACGAACGCCTGGCTCGGCCTCACCGGCCAGTGCGCCGTCTGCCACAGCCACAAGTTCGACCCGATCTCGCAGAAGGAGTTCTATTCGCTCTACGCCTTCTTCAATTCGGCGGCCGACCCCGGCTTCGACGGCAACACGCGGCGGACGGCTCCGTCGCTGCCGGTGAAAACGCCTTCGCAGGAGGAGCTGCTCTCCGCGATCGACCGCGAGATGGCTCCCTACGAAAAAGCCCTCGACGAGGCGATCGCGGCCTCGGGCTACGTCGATCCGGCCGACGGCGCGTCGCCGTCGGGCAAGCGCGAGACTTCTTGGCTGGCCGACGGCTGGCCGGAAGGGGCGTTTGCCCGCACGAGCCCGCTTGGCACGGCAGAGTGGATCGCGGGAACGCCCACCGCACCGTCACACGCGGGGAGCCATTGCCTCGACGTCGTGGCGACGGCGCCGGTGCAGGTCGTGGCGACCGACGGCGATCAGACGTTCACGATCCCCGAAAAAGGGGAACTCGTCTTGCACGTCTGGCTCGACCCCGACGATCCGCCGGAGGCGGTCATGCTGCAGCTGCGAAGCAAGTCGTGGAGGCATGGCGTCGTCTGGGGCGACTGGTCCGACGTGCCGTTCACCGACACGCGGAAGACCGACCACGGCCTCGTCCACGCCGGCCCGCTTCCCAAGGCGGGAGCGTGGGCTCGGCTGGCGATCGATCCGGGCCGGATGGAGCTCCGGCCAGGGATGCGGGTGACGGCTGTGGGGCTCGCGCAGGCCCGCGGCCACGCCCGCTGGGACTCGATCGGCGTCTCGGTGCCCGACGCTGCCGCCACGGATCCGTCCAGGTCGTTCATCGCCTGGTGGAGGCAGAAGTCGTCACTGACGGACTCCCAACTCCAGGACCTTCCGGTCTCGCTGCGGTCGATCGCCCAGTTGGGCCCGGAGAAGACGACCGATCCGGCCGATATCGCGAGGCTCAAGCGGCATTGGCTCACGCAGGTGTGGGCGAGCCCTCCTGAGAAACTCATCGCCGCGGCCGCCGAGTTCGACGCGCTTGCGAAGATCCGCGACGGGATCGACGACCTCGTCCCGCGGAGCCTGGTCTTCAACGACCTCCCGAAGATGCGGGAGAGTTTCGTGATGCAGCGGGGCGCTTACGACAAGCCGGGCGAAAAGGTGACCCGTGGCACGCCCGCGTTCCTGCCACCGCTGGCGGTGCCGGAAGGGCAGACGCCCTCGCGGCTCGATCTCGCGAAGTGGCTCGTGTCGAAGGAGCATCCGCTCACGGCCCGTGTCGCGGCCAACCGGCTCTGGCAGCAGTTCTTCGGCACGGGTCTCGTGAAGACCCACGAAGACTTCGGACTCCAGGGGGAGCCGCCAAGCCACCCGGAACTGCTCGACTGGCTCGCGGCGGAATATCGCGTGAGCGGCTGGGATACGCGGAGGATCGTGCGGTTGATCGTGACGAGCGACGCCTTCAAGCGGTCGGGTGCGGTGCGGACGGAGCATCTGGCCCGCGATCCCGAGAACCGCACGCTCGCCCGTGGCCCGCGGATCCGGCTCGACGCCGAGCAGATCCGCGACCAGGCGCTCTTCGTGTCGGGCCTCCTCGTGCCGACGACGGGCGGCCGCGGCTTGAAGCCCTACCAGCCCGACAACATCTGGGAGCCGGTGGCCTTCGCTGGTTCGAACACGCGCACGTATTACCGTGACTCGGGCGACAATCTCTATCGCCGCAGCCTCTACACGTTCCTGAAGCGGACGGCGCCGCCCCCTTTCATGGTGAATTTCGATGCCCCCAATCGCGAGCAGTTCTGCGCTCGGCGCGAGCGGAGCAACACGCCGCTGCAGGCCCTGCAACTCATGAACGACGTGCAGCACGTCGAGGCCGCGAGGGCGCTCGCGGCCCGGTCGCTTGCCGCGAGCGCCGTCGACGATGCCGCGAGGATCGACTGGCTTTTCCGGGCCGTGCTCGCCCGCGAGCCCGAGCCGGCCGAGGCGAAGCTCGTCGTGGAGTCGCTGGCCTCGCACCGCGAGCGGTACAAGGCCGACGCAGCTGCCGCCGGGATGCTCATCCGCATCGGCGACTCCGAGCCGCCGGCCCACATCGAGCCGGCCGAGTTGGCCGCCTGGACGCTCGTGGCCAACACGATTCTGAATCTCGACGAGGCCCTCACGAGGAACTGATCCGATGCACGGCAATTCATCCTTCGATGCGTTTCGCACCGCGATGGCCCGCAGGGCGTTTCTCCGTAGCTCTGGCGTGGGCGTCGGGTCGGCGGCCCTCTCGCTGCTCGAGTCTCGGGCGTTCGGCGAGGCGGCCACCCCCCCGGCCTCGGCGAAGAAGTCCGGCCGCGTCCATCCGCCCCTGCCCGGGTTACCGCACCATGCCCCGAAGGCGAAGAGCGTCATCTATATCCATTTGAACGGCGGTCCCTCGCAGATCGACCTCTGGGACTACAAGCCGAAGCTGGCCGACTACTTCGACAAGGACATCCCGCCGAGCGTCCGCGGCGAGCAGCGGCTCACCACTATGACGAGCGGGCAGGCGCGGTTTCCGGTGGCACCGTCGAAGTTCAAGTTCGAGCAGGTGGGGCAGTGTGGCCGGTGGATCTGCACGGATCTCTTGCCCCACACGGCGAAGATCGTCGACGAGATCGCGCTCGTGAAGACCCTCCACACGAACGCCATCAATCACGACCCGGCCTGCACGTTCGTGATGACCGGCAGCGAGATTCCGGGAAAGGCGAGCCTCGGCAGCTGGCTCTCCTACGGCCTCGGCAGCGAGAGCGACGACCTTCCCGCGTTCGTCGTCTTCACGCCGCTCCCCGACATCAATCCCAGCCAAGCGATCTTCACCCGAATGTGGTCGAGCGGGTATCTGCCGACCAGGTTCACGGGCGTGGCCCTCCGCGGCTCGGGCGACCCGGTGCTCTACCTCCAAAATCCGGAGGGCGTGACGCGGGCCGATCGCCGCCGCACGCTCGACACGCTCGGCGCCCTCAATGCCCGCGGCTTCGAGCGGTATGCCGACCCGGAGATCCAGACCCGGATCTCGCAGTACGAGATGGCCTTCCGGATGCAGGCGAGCGTCCCGGAACTCGTCGATATCTCCGATGAGAGCGAGGCCACGCTCAAGATGTATGGCGACGACGTGAAGAAGACCGGTTCCTTCACCCATAGCCTCCTCCTTGCCCGGCGACTCGTGGAGCGGGGAGTGCGGACGGTGCAGATTCTCCACCGCGGCTGGGATCAGCACGGCAACCTGCCCAACGACCTCCGCGCCCAGTGCCTCGACACCGATCAGGCCACGGCCGCGCTCGTGCAGGATCTGCGGGCCCGCGGCCTGCTCGACGAGACGCTCGTCGTCTGGGGAGGTGAGTTCGGCCGCACGGTCTACTCGCAGGGGGTGCTCACGAAGGACAACTACGGCCGCGATCACCATCCCCGCAACTTCTGCATGTGGATGGCCGGCGGCGGCGCGAAGGGGGGCGTCTCCTACGGCGAGACCGACGACTTCAGCTACAACGTCGTCGAGAACCCGGTCCACGTGAACGACTTCAACGCCACGATCCTGCACCTCATGGGGATCGACCACGAACGGTTCACGTTCAAGTTCCATGGGCTCGACCAGCGGCTCACGGGCGTCGAGCCGCAGCGGGTTGTCACCGAGATCCTCGTTTGACGCCGCGTCTCGGCAGCCCGGGTGAAGACCCGCCGAACGGCCGATATACTGTCGTCTTTCCCGCATCACGACAGGGGCATCATGTCATCGCCACAGAAGGCTGAAGGCCGGCTCGCCACGGTCATGCACGAGGATCGGGTCTTCCCGCCGCCAGCGGAGTTTTCCGCGAAGGCGAGGATCGGATCGCTCGAGGACTACCGGAGGCTCTACGAGGAGGCGAAGGGAGACCCCGACGGCTTCTGGGACGCCCGCGCGAAGATGCTCCCCTGGATGACGCCCTACTCGCAAGTGCTCGACTGGCAGCCGCCGTTCGCGAGGTGGTTCGTCGGAGGGCGGACGAACGCGTCGGCCGCCTGCATCGACCAGCAGGTGGCCCTCGGCCGGGGCGACAAGCCCGCGATCGTCTGGGTCGGCGAGCCGACCGGCGAGCGGCGGGTGCTCACGTACCGAGAGTTGAAGGAGGAGGTGTCCCGGTTCGCGGCCGGCCTCGCGAGCCTCGGCATCCGTGCGGGCGACGTGGTCTCCATCTACATGCCGATGACGCCGGAGCTCGTGATCGCGATGCTCGCCTGTGCCCGGATCGGCGCCGTGCACTCGGTCATCTTCGGAGGCTTCTCGAGCGAGGCGATCGCCGACCGAAACCACGACGCGAAGGCCGTCGCGGTGATCACCGCCGACGGTGGCTGGCGGCGGGGATCGCAGCTCCCCCTGAAGAAGAACGTGGACGCCGCGCTCGCCTCGAAGTCGCACGAGCCGACGACGGTGAAGCACGTCATCGTGCTGAAACGGACCGGGCAGCCGATCGAGATGACGCCCGGCCGCGACGTCTGGTGGCACGATCTCGTGGCGGGTGTGAAGCAGGGGATCGAACCGGTGCCGATGGACTCGGAGTCGCCCCTCTTCATCCTCTACACGAGCGGATCGACCGGGAAACCCAAGGGGATCAAGCACACGACGGCCGGCTACCTCCTCTGGGCGAAGACGACAGCCGAGTGGGTCTTCGATCTCCGCGACGACGACCTCTTCTGGTGCACGGCCGACTGCGGCTGGATCACCGGCCACAGCTACGTCACCTACGGGCCGCTCGCCGCGGGCGCGAGCATTCTCATCTACGAGGGCGCGCCGAACGCCCCGCACGAAGGCCGCTTCTGGGAGATCGTCGAGCAGGAGAAGCCGACGATCTTCTACACGGCCCCGACCGCGATCCGCTCGTTCATGAAGTGGGGGATGGAGCACATCGACGGACGCGATCTTTCCAGCCTTCGGCTGCTCGGCACGGTCGGCGAGGGAATCAACCCCGAGGCGTGGATGTGGTACCACGAGGTGATCGGCGGGAAGCGGTGCCCGATCGTCGACACGTGGTGGCAGACCGAGACCGGCGGGATCATGATGAGCCCGCTCCCCGGCTGCACGCCGACGAAGCCGGGCAGTTGCACGCTGCCGCTGCCGGGAGTCGTGCCGGAGATCGTCGATGCCGAGGGGCAGGCCGTGGGCGATGGCGAGGGGGGCTGGCTCGTGATGCAGAGGCCCTGGCCTGGCATGCTCCGCGGTGTCTGGGGCGACGAGGCCCGCTTCCGCGAGACCTACTGGTCGCGGGTGCCCGGCAAGTACCTCGCCGGCGACAACGCCCGCCGCGACGCTGACGGCTACTATTGGATCATGGGCCGTATCGACGACGTGCTCAACGTCGCGGGTCACCGGCTCTCGACGATCGAGATCGAAAGCGCGCTTGTGAGCCACCCTGCCGTCGTGGAGGCGGCCGCCGTCGGTCGTCCGCACGACGTCAAGGGGGAGGCCGTCGCGGTGTTCGTGACGCTCCGCGGAGGCGAGCCTGACGACTCGCTCAAGGACGCGCTTCGCAAGCACGTCCGCCACCAGATCGGCGCGCTTGCCGTGCCCGACGACATCCACTTCACGGCCACGCTGCCGAAGACCCGCAGTGGCAAGATCATGCGGCGATTGCTTCGGGACATCGCCGCCGGCAAGGAGACCGTCGGCGACACGACCACGCTCGAGGATTACAGCGTTCTCGCCAAGCTCCGCGGCAACGAGGAGTGAGGATGGCTTCCGCGGGTCCGGTTGGAGGTCGGTCCGGCGGAAGGCTCCCCAGGGTCGTGATCGTCGGCCGGCCCAACGTCGGCAAGTCGAGCCTGTTCAACTGGCTCGTCGAGAAGCGGGTGGCGATCGAGGATCCCACGGCGGGCGTCACCCGCGACCGTCTCGTGCAGCGGATCGAACTCGAGGGACGCATCCTGGAACTCGTCGACACCGGCGGCATGGGATTCGACGACCCCGACGGCCTCACCGCGGCGATCGACCGGCAGATCACGGCGGGCATCGCCGAGGCGGCGGTCGTGGTGTTCGTGGTGGACGTTCGGGCCGGGCTCGTGCCGGCCGACGAGGAGGTGGCCCGCCGCGTCCGCAAGACCCGGGCGCCCGTCCTCCTCGTCGCCAACAAGTCCGACGACAAGAAGCACGATGTTCACGCCCATGAGTTCGACGCGCTCGGCTTCGGTCCGCCGCTCGTCGTGAGTGTGCGCGAGCGTCGCAACCGCGACGACCTCGTCGCGGCGATCCTTTCGCACCTGCCTGAGGCGGGTGGCGAGGACGTGGGCCCCGAGCTGCCGGAGATGAAGCTCGCGATCGTCGGCAGGCGGAACGTCGGCAAGAGCACGTTCGTGAACGCCCTGGCCCACGAGGAGCGTGTGATCACGAGCCCGGTCGCGGGCACGACCCGCGACAGCGTCGACGTGCGGTTCGACGTCGACGGCCACACGTTCCTCGCGATCGACACGCCGGGCCTCAAGCGGACGAAGAGCCAGAAGACCGACCTCGACTTCTACTCGACCCACCGTGCCGAGCGGAGCGTCCGCCGCGCCGACGTCGTGCTGCTCGTCTTCGACGGCACGGAGCCGGTCGGCCGGGTCGACAAGAAGCTCGCCGACACGATCGCCGAGGAGGCAAAGCCGGTCGTGCTCGTGGTGAACAAGTGGGATCTCTGCAAGCAGGGGGAGATGGAACGCCGCGAGTGGATCGAGCACCTCCGCGACACCTTCCGCACGATGCCCTTCGCCCCGGTGGAGTTCGTGACGGCGACGTCGGGCCGCAACGTCAAGACGGTCATCGACACGGCGCAGCGGCTCTTCCGGCAGAGCCGCACCCGTGTGCCCACGGCGAAGCTCAACGAAATCGTGCGGGCCGCCGTCGAAGCCAACCAGCCGCCCGCCGATCCCCGCGGCCGTCCGGTGCGGATCTACTACGCGACGCAGGTGGAAGAGGCCCCGCCCACGATCGTGCTCTCGACGAGCGCGCCCAGGAGCGTGTCGGATCCCTACAAGCGATACCTGCTCGGCGTCTTCCGAAAGCAGACGCCGTTCAAGGAGGTCCCGATCCGACTCCACGTCCGCGGCCGCGGTTCCCCGGAGCAGAAGTAGGCACGTCCTCGCACGCCATCCCGAAGGCGTCGGCGACGGCTCGGCAGGTGAGCCGGCCCCGGAAGACGTTCACGGCCGACCGAATGGCGGCGGACCGCGAGGCCGCCGCCTCGACACCCTCTGAAGCAAGTTCGAGCACGTAGGGGAGCGTCGCGTTGCAGAGGGCATAGGTGCTCGTGCGGCCGACGGCGCCCGGCATGTTCGTCACGCAGTAGTGCACCACGTCGTCCACCACGTAGGTCGGGTCGGCATGCGTCGTCGGCCGGCTCGTTTCGACGCAGCCTCCCTGGTCGATCGCCACGTCGATGATGACGGCGCCGGGCTTCATGACCGCGAGGTCGGCCCGCTCGACGAGGTGCGGGGCCCGGGCTCCCGGGATGAGCACGCTTCCGATCACGAGGTCCGCCCGGGCGAGATGCTCCCGGATCGTGTGACGGTCGGAGTAGAGGCAGTCGACGTTCGGCGGCGTCACGTCGTCGAGATACCGCAGTCGCTCGAGGTTCGTGTCGAGCAGGCCGATGTTCGCGCCGAAGCCTGCGGCCACCTTCGCGGCATTCGCCCCGACCGTCCCGGCCCCGAGCACGAGCACGTTGGCTGGCGCCACGCCGGGCACGCCACCGAGCAGGATGCCACGTCCCATCTGCGGCCGCTCGAGATACTTGGCCCCCTCCTGGATGCTCATGCGGCCCGCCACCTCGCTCATCGGGATCAAGAGCGGCAGCCGTCCGCGGTCATCGCGAAGCGTTTCGTAGGCGACGGCCGTCGCCCCGGTCGCCAGGAAGCCCTCCGTGAGGCTGCGGCTCGCGGCGAAATGAAAATACGTGAAGACCGTCTGGCCCGCCCGGATGAGCTGCAGTTCCGGAGTCTGCGGCTCCTTCACCTTCACGATCATGTCGGCCTCGCCGAAGACCTCCGCTGCGGTCTCGACGAGTCGCGCGCCGCAGGCGGCGTAGGCCTCGTCGGGAAGGCCGGACCCGCTGCCGGCATTCCGCTCGACGATGACCCGGTGGCCCGCGCGGACGAGTTCCTCCACCCCCACCGGCAGCATGGCCACGCGGTATTCGTCCCGCTTCGTCTCTTTCGGAATTCCGACGATCATGGAAAGGGATTGTATGCTGCCACTTCCAGGAGGTCTTCCCGTGCACGCCGCCGACACCGTTCCGCCCGTTTCCATCACCGCCGTTCGCTGGGAGGGGGGCGACGACGGCCGGTTGGAACTGCTTGACCAGACACGGCTTCCCCATGCGGCCACGTGGGTCTCGTGCGGTGACGTCGAGACGGTCGTCGAGGCGATCAGGAGCCTACGGGTTCGGGGCGCGCCCGCGATCGGGATCGCCGGGGCCTACGGCCTCGCGGTGGCGGCGGGGGAGGCGGTCCGGGGTGGGCTTTCAGCCGATGCAGCCCGGGCGCACGTGCTTGCCCGTGCGGAAGAACTCGCGACCGCAAGGCCGACGGCCGTGAACCTCCGCTGGGCTGTGGAGCGATGCGTCCGCGTCGTCGATCGGCTTCCGGCGAACGCGTCGGCCCGCGACCTTGCCACCGCGATCCTCGCCGAGGCCCGCGGGATCCACGAGGAGGACAGGCGGTTGTGCGAGGCGATCGGCCGCCACGGCGCGGCCGTGCTTCCCGACGGCAACGTGCTCACGCACTGCAACACCGGCGCCCTCGCGACCGGCGGCGAGGGTACGGCGATCGCGGTGATCGTGGAACTGTGGCGGCGCGGTCGACGATTCACCGTCTTCGCCGACGAAACGCGGCCGCTCTTCCAGGGCTCGCGGCTCACGGCCTGGGAACTGCTCGAGCGGGGAATCCCGGTGACCGTGCTCGTCGACGCCGCCGCGGCCCACCTCATGCGATCGGGCAGGGTCGCGAGCGTGATCGTCGGGGCCGACAGGATCACACGAAACGGTGATACGGCCAACAAGATCGGTACGTACGGCCTCGCCGTCCTGGCGGCCGCCCACGGAATCCCGTTCTATGTGGCGGCGCCGTCGAGCACGTTCGATCTTGCGCTCGAATCGGGCGACGAGATCCCGATCGAGCAGCGGGCCGCCGCGGAGGTGACCTCCCCCGCGGGCGTGCCGACGGCGGCGCCCGGCGCCGCCGCCTTCAATCCCGCCTTCGACGTCACCCCCGCCCGGCTCATCCGCGGGATCGTCACGGAAAAGGGGGTCATCGAGCCTGTCACGGCCGAGCGGGTCGCCAGTACGCTTTCAGAAAATGGGGTTTCAGACCGCGGCGGCCGCGGGTGACTGCACCCGCCACCACTCGACCGTCGCGGCCAAGCCGGTCTTGAAATCCACCTTCGGCTCCCAGCCGAGCAACGTCCTCGCCCGCGAGATATCGAGCGAGCGTCGCGGCTGCCCGTCGGGCTTCGTCGCGTCCCATTCGATCCGGCCGTCGAAGCCGCAGGCATCGGCGATCTCCAGCACCAGGTCGCGAATGGCGATCTCACGTCCGCCGCCCAGGTTGATCGGTACCGGGTCGTCCATAGTCTCGGCCGCGCGGACGACTCCCTCGGCCGCGTCGTCGACGAAGAGAAACTCACGGGTCGCGGCCCCCGTGCCCCAGCAGGTGATCGAGTCGGCCCCTGAGAGCCTGGCTTCCTCGCATTTCCTGACGAGCGCCGGGATGACGTGGCTCGTGGCCGGGTCGAAGTTGTCAGCGGGGCCGTAGAGGTTGACGGGCACGACCACGGCGCTCGCCAGCCCGTACTGTCTGCGATAGGCGTCGAGCATCACGAAGAGGGCCTTCTTGGCGACGCCGTAGGGGGCATTGGTCTCCTCCGGGTAGCCGTTCCAGATGTCATCCTCGCGGAAGGGAATCGGCGCGAACTTCGGGTAGGCGCAGACCGTTCCGGTGTGGACGAACTTCGCGACGCCCCGGAGCCGGGCATGCTCGACGAGGTGCAGCCCCATCGCCATGTTGGCGTAGAAGAACCGCCCGGGCTGGGCCATGTTGGCTCCGATGCCGCCGACCTCCGCGGCAAGGTGGATCACGACCTCGGGCCGGGCGGCGGCGTACATCCGCTCGACATCGCCCTCCTGCGTGAGGTCGTAGTCGCGGCGGCGGGGCACGAAGAGATCCGTGGTCTTGACGCCACGGGCGAGCAGGAGGCGGCAGACTGCACGGCCGAGGAACCCGGCGCCTCCCGTCACGACCACCCTGCGTCCGGCGAGGCTCTCGATCGGGTGGTTGTTCATGTCGTTCGGCCGCCGCGAGACGGACCCGGGGACCGCGTCAGCGATTTGGAACGCAGGCGTCGTGTCCCGCTGCCACGAGCACCTGCTCCTTGCGGGCGAGGTCGAGGTCGGCGTCGACCATCATCGCCACGAGTTCGTCGAAGGAGACCCGCGGCCTCCAGCCGAGTTTTTTCCTGGCCTTTTGCGACGTACCGAGCAGCAGGTCGACTTCCGCCGGCCGGAAGTACCGCGGGTCGACCTCGACGAAGTCGCGGTAGTCGAGGTCGAGGCGGCCGAACGTCTTCTCGCAAAACTCCCGGACGGAATGGGTCTCGTCGGTCGAAATGACATAGTCGTCGGGCTCCTCCTGCTGGAGCATCAGCCACATCGCCTCGACGTAGTCGCCGGCGAAGCCCCAGTCGCGAAGCGCGTCGAGGTTGCCGAGGTAGAGTTTTCTCTGCAGACCCAGCTTGATCCGCGTGGCGGCCCGGGTGATCTTGCGGGTCACGAATGTCTCGCCGCGGCGTGGACTCTCGTGGTTGAAGAGGATGCCGCAGGAGGCGTGGAGGCCGTAGCTCTCGCGGTAGTTGACCGTGATCCAGTGGCCGTAGAGCTTGGCGACGCCATAGGGGCTCCGCGGGTAGAAGGGCGTCGATTCGCTCTGGGGCGTCTCGACGACCTTGCCATACATCTCGGAACTCGAGGCCTGGTAGAACCGGATCTGACCGCCGATGGCGTCCTGCACGTCGCGGACCGCCTCGAGCAGCCGCAGCACGCCCACGGCCGTTACGTCGGCGGTGTAGATCGGCTGGTCGAAGCTCACCCTCACGTGGCTCTGGGCCGCGAGGTTGTAGACCTCGCTGGGGCGAATTTCGCGGATGAGCCTCGCGAGTCCGTTGCCGTCCGCCAGATCCCCGTAATGGAGTGCGAGCGTGCGGTCGGTGTCGTGGATGTCACGGTAGACGTGCTCGATTCGCTGGGTCCCGAACGTGCTCGAGCGGCGGACGACGCCGTGAACCTCGTAGCCCTTGTCGAGCAGGAGCTCGGCGAGGTAGGAGCCATCCTGCCCGGTGATTCCCGTAATCAACGCCCGTTTTGCACTCACCAATCCCTCGGCTTTCTTGGGGGTTCGCGGATGCAACCTTACCGCAACTGGCCGATGCGATCACCCCCAACTGCCGCGCCAGAGGGCTTTCCAGCCGGAGCCGCGTCCGACGAAGGCTTCTTTTCCGGCGACTCGCCCGCCGCCGGTTCCGCGGCGGGCGTCTCGGGCGCGATCCCGAGCGATCGGTCGATTTCGGGCAGGAGCGAGGCGAGAAAATCATTGCAGGCAGCCTGCGCACGAGGCTTCGTGGTGCGGGTTTCGTCGATGATCGCGTAGAGCTTGTTCACGGACGACGCCCCTGCCAGCTCGATCCGCGCGATCTGCGGCGCCACCCACTTCCCGTCCACGCCGTAGGTCCAGTAGACCCGCAGCGTCTGGCCGCTCTTGCGGAAGGTACCGGTGAAGGTCTCTGCGGTGCGGCCGTCGTCGAGCGGGACGCTCTGGCGGTGCTCGGCCTCCGCAATCTCGAAGCCGGCCCCCGGGTAGCAGCGGTCGGGTGTGTGGCCCGACGCGTCGTGCGGCGTGGCGCAGACGACGAACGCGGAAATCTGGTCCTTCGTGTCGATGTTGCGGAACAACCGCGAGACGTGCCCGACGGCGCCGGCGCGCTCGAGCTCCTTTGGATCGCCCTCGAGATCCTGAACGTATTCCCAGTCGCCGAACCGGACGGGGAAACGTTTCTCGAGCAGGTCCGCCGCCTCGGCGAGCTCCGCCTTCACGTTGCGGCCGGTCCACCGGTCGGTCCACAGCCCTTGGACCACGGTGACGCCACCGACGAGCGCGACGCCGAGCAGAAGCGTCACGAGGCTCGACGCTGAAGCTTTCATCGTTCACCCGCTCCCGAAATCCAACGTGTCGCCGCGGCCCGCAGCATCAGCTCGGCAACGGCGAGGCGTAGAGCCTCCTCGGCCCCGACTCCTTCATGCCGTTGATCACCGTGCCCACGACGCGGATGCCGACCGCCCGCAGCCGTTCGATCGCGGCGCTGATGGCCGGAACGCTGCTGGAATCCTTGAGCGCCGTCACGATTGCGATGTCGCTCTGCTGGCCGAGCAGCAGGGCGTCGGCGAATGCGAGCACAGGTCCGGCATCGATCACGATGTGGTCGAACGACTCGCGAAGATGCTTGAAGGCCTTGCCGAGTTCGGGCCTGGAGAGCGCCGTCACGGCCGCATAGTCGCACTGTCCGGCGGTCATCGCGAAGAGCCCTTCGATGGCGCAGGGCTGGACCGCCTCGTCCACGGAGATCTCCCCGCGGAGCACCTCGGAGAGTCCCGAGCCGAGTTCGAGTTCGAGGGCGAGGTGAACGTTCGGGTGCCGCAGGTCGCCGTCGAGCAGGAGCGTCCGCTTGTCGGAACGGGCCAAGCTGGCGGCGAGCCGGGAGGCAACCGTCGTCTTCCCTTCCTGTTCCACGGCGCTCGTCACGAGGATTACCTTCGGCGGCTGCCTCCCGGCCTGCAGCACCAGCGTGCGGATGGCGTCCATGGTCTCCGACACGACTGCCTCGTTGGCCGATCGTCGTCCCCGGCTGAGCTTCGGAAGCGTTCCGAGCACGCGGATTCCCACCCGCTGGGTCATCTCCTCGGGAGAGCTGAGCCGGTTGCGGAGGTATTCGAAGAGCACGATTCCGCCACCACCGGCCGCGAACGCCGCGCCGCCGGCAAGGATCGACATCATCATCCGGAAGAGCGTGTCGCTACCCATCGGAACGCCGGCTTCCTCGATGAGCGTGACACGATTTGGCATCGTCAGGTCGATCGCCGTGGTCTCAAGCTGGTTGCCGATCCTGTCGGTGACGCTCTGCAGATTTTCGATCTCGCTGCGGCGGAGGTCGAGCTCCGCATCGACCTTCCCGAGCGTGATCACCTCGGCCTCGACCTTCTTGAGCTCCTTCGAGGTCTGCTCGAGCTTGCGGGCGAGAATCTCCCTCCGCATCGCGAGCATGGCCGGGCTCTCGGCGATGATCGGGTTTTGACGATTGCCCCGCGAATCGACGGAGAGCTGGGCCGCGATCATCGGCCGAACCTCGGCCCTCCGTAGGTCGATCCGCTCCGAGAGTTCGTTTCGCTGTGAACGCAGCCGTCTCACCACCGGTTCGTTCGAGCCACGGGCACTGCGCTGCTCCTGCATCGCGATCTGCTGGTCGAGTTCGTTCCTCTGCTGCATGAGCGAGACGATCTCGGGGTCACGGGCCAGGGCCGATTCGACAATCTCCTCGGGCAGCGTGTCCTCGACCGTGAACTCGTTCTTTTGCTTTGCCTCGATGATCACGAGTTCCGTGTCGATGGCGGTAATCTCGCGTTCTGCTTGCGCGGCCTGGGACCGCAGCAATCCGAGATGGTCGAGAAGCAGGCTCCGCTGGGTAGCCACTTCCGAAGAGTCGCGAGTTCCCAGCTGGCGGGCGAGTGTCTGGAACGTCTCCCGCCGCTGCCGCAGTTCGGCCTGATTTTCCTTGTGCTTTCGCTCCAGGATCTCCCGCAAGCCGAGCCGGTCGGCGCGGTCCTTGTTGACGACGTCGTCGAGGTAGGCGCTCGTCACGGCGTTGACGAGCCTCGTCACGTCCTGCGCCGATTCCCCGCGCAGGCGGATCTGGAGCACCTGCGACTCTAAGGGTGCGACCACCTGAAGCGAGCTTTGCAGCCAAGTGATGGGATCCTCGACCTGCTTGAGGATGCCAAGGTCAGCGATTCCGGGACGACGCAGCGCCGAAGTCAGGACGAACGGGCTCTTGATGAGCTGCATGGTCGTCTTCCGGTACGACTCGTACTCACCGGCCATGCCGCCGCCGCCGCCGAGAATCCCCCCCTTCTCACCGATTCGCAGCCACGCCACCGCCTCGTAGCCCCGGGGAAGGAAGAGCCACGTGAGCACCCCCGCGGTCGTCCCGAGCAAGATCCCGACGACGATCGACGAAAGCCACCGCCGGCGGAACGAGTGCCACACCCGGAGGTAGTCGACTCCGCCGGCGAGCGGATCCTCAGCGCGGCCGAACGGTCCCTGAACGGGCGGCTGGTAGGGCGAGATCGCCGTGTCGCGGACCATCAGCGTGCCCGCGCTCGTACCCGGCTGGGTCGGTGGAACGGGCGCATCCATGGTGGAGTCAGCGTCACTCATGAATTCATTCTGGCCCGCCGGTCAACTCCAACCTTACAAAGTCTACAACACGAGGTACGCCGCAGACTTCGTAAGGGTCGCCATCCGGGGCGTCTTTTCTCCTGCCGAGCCTCTCCCCTTCAAATGTACCGTTTTTGTAGGGCGATTTCTCCGGAGGCACCGGATTCCCGGGCCTCCGGCTTCGAAGTGCCATCCGCCAGAATTGGAACGGGCCCGTCGGGCGGGCGACCGACAGGGTTTGCCACAGCCGGGATGTGGCTGACTGCCCCCCATTCCCGCTGGCTTGCCTGGCAAGTTCGGCGGCAAGATCACTGCCGGGGCGGACTCTGCGGGCCTTCGCCCGAGGGAGCCTGCCGCGGGGAAATTTGGCCCGGGGAATTCGGGCCAATGGAATTCGGGCCAGCGGAATTCAGCGGAGTTGGCGGTTTCAGTGGCACCGGCGGCTGCGGGACTCTCCCGGCCGGCGGCGGGACGATCGGTTGGACGCCGCGGCCGCCGGACTGCTTCGTGATGGGGAGAGGTCCCTTGGCAGCTTGTCTGGCTCCGTCTTGCCGCACGGGGACCGGGGGAAGCGACCGCGACACGGCCAGCCGCTGAGCCGCCGGCAGGCCATGCTGAGCCGCCGGCAGGCCATGCTGAGCCGCCGGCAGCCCCTTCGCCGTGATCGGTGCGAGTTGGCCGTCTTCCAGGAAGAAAAGCTTGGCCAGGATCTGCTGAAGCAGGAACAGCATGCCGAGGGCCATCGGCATCATCACCCAGCCGGCGAGGTCGTGGAAGACCATCTCGGCCACTTCGGAACTGGCGACCTGGTAGAGCAGTCCGGTCACGGTGATCCGGATCGAGTTCACGACCAGCGCGATCGGAATCGCGCTCGCGATGACCACCACGTTCTCCCACCACTCGCGATCGCCGAGCATGACGAGCGCCACCGAGAGCGCTACGAAGATCGTGAGCATCCGCAACCCGCTGCAGGCGTCCACGACGCCGAGATGCATCTCGCCCAGGATGATCTGGTTGCCCTCGCGGTAAGCATCGAGGCCGAGCGTCTGCAGCGCGTAGGTGCTCACCATCGTGGCCAGGGTCTGCAGCGGCCCGAGTAGATAGCGAGTCGCCTCGTCGGGCAGGGGATACATGAACATCAGGAACGCGATCGGCGCCCAAGCCCATCGGAACATCCCCCACCCGCCCACCATCAGAAAAACACCCGCGACGGCCGGGACGAACGTGTACATGTCGATGGTCACGATGCGGTAGCGGGCCACCGCCAGCCGCAGGGCGAACGACGCGGCGAGCAGGCCAAGCCCCGCCAGTCGCTCCCACGGGGAAATCTCAGCGGAGACGGGCTGACGCCACCAGAAGAGCAGGCCCAGCGTGAACAGCGGCACGATCCATCCGTGTGAATACTGCGGGTTATCCCAGCTCGATCGCGCGTTGAGCAGCCCGGGCCAATAGCTGTAGACGAGCAGGCCCGTCAGCGCGGCGATCGTCGCCCACGCGGTCGCCTCCTCGGGCCGGCGGAGATCATGGAGAAATTGCCGCAGCTTTGCCATGAAGGCCGAGACGATCCCCGGATCTTCCGCCGCGATGGAGTTCATGAGGTCATGATACACCCTCGCCAAGCCGCCTGTGGCCACCCCCACCGAGGCGTCCGGCCGCCCTCCACCCGGGCTTCCGGACAGACTGTGCCCGGGCGGCCCGATCGTGTACCGTGCGGCCATGCCGAAGCGTTCCCTCCACCCCGCCGCAAAACTCGCGCTGCGCGTCGCTGCCACGCTTGGTTTCGCGTGGCTGCTGCTCCGTCGGATCGAATTGGAATCCCTCGGCCGGACGCTCCGCTCCCTCGACTGGCGATGGTGGTTTCTCGGCCTCGCCGTCTCGCTCGCCGTCCAGTGCTTCGCTGGTTTCCGCTGGGCCAGGCTCGCCCGGCCGCTCGGCTTCGACTTTTCGATCCTCTCCTTCGTGATGCGTTTCTACGAGGGGGCTTTTTTCAGTCTCTGCCTGCCGACGTCGATCGGAGGCGACTTCGTGAAGGCCTACCGCTTGAGCGACACCTCGCATGGCCGGCTGCTCGCCGGCTGCAGCGTCATCGCCGACAGGCTCGCCGGCTTGGCGGCCCTCGGAGTGCTCGCGGGAACGACCATAGCCGCCCGAAGTTTCTCGCTTCCGGGTTGGACGACCCTCGCCCTCGGTGCGGTCCTCTTGGCGGCGGCGGCCTGGTTCTTCATGAAGGCCGTCGGCTCGCTCGACTGGCTCATCGACGCGATCCCCGATCACCACAAGGCGAAGGAGTTTCTCGCGAAGCTGCTGCCCTACCAGGAACGGCCGCAGCTCATGGCCAAGGCCGTCTTCTACAGCATGGTCGTGCAGGTCGGCGGCGTGGTGGGGGTGGCGCTCGTCGCCCGGGGGCTTGGCCTTCCGGTTCCGCTCGGGGCGTGGTTCTACATCGTGCCGCTCGTGGCGCTGGCGATGGTGCTCCCAGTGAGCATCAGTGGCGTGGGCGTGCGGGAGGGAGGTCTCGTCTTCCTGCTCGAGCCGTTCGGCGTCTCCGCCGAACAGGCGGTCACGCTCGGCCTGCTCTGGTTCCTGACCGCGATCGTCGGGGGGCTGCTCGGCGGAATCGTCTTCCTCTTCGACGCCGCCCGGACCGGCGCCGCGGCATCGGCCGAAGCGGTCGTGTCGGCCGACTGAAGTCATCGCCGGTTTCATCGAGCCTCACGCCGTCGGTTCGGACCGCCTGCGGGCCTCTTCGAGCATGATGGCGGCGATCGACTTCGCGTCGTCGATCCGGCCGTCGATGCACATCGCGACCGCCTCGCTCCACGCCACGAGCCGCACCACGATCCGTTCCCCCGGTTCGAGCGCCTGCTCGCCGGCCGCGAGCGATTCCGCACGGAACACGTGCATCCTTTCGCGGAGGATGCCCGGCGACATCCAGAAGCTTGCCGCGTGGACGATCCGGCCGGCGCGGTAGCCGGTCTCCTCCGCAAGCTCTCGGCGGGCGGCCTCTTCGAGCGGCTCGTCGCGGTCAAGCGTCCCGGCCGGGAGTTCGAGCAGCGGCCCCCCGACGGCGACCCGCCAGTTCTCGACGAGGCAGAGCCTCGGCTCGCAGCCTTTGTCCTCGACGATCGGCAGGATCACGACGCTGCCAGGGTGTTCGACGATCTCGCGGGCTCGATGAGAGCCGTCGGCGAGCGTTTCATCCACGCTCACGACGCGGAATCGTCGCGCTTCGAACACGACGCGACGCGAAGTCTCCGCGGCTTCTCCGAGCCCACGGACCGGAAGGTCGACGAAGCGGGCCGGCCGCCCGCCGACCGTGAGGCTCCGTGCCGCCGAAGCCTTTTCGTGGACGATCGCGAGGGCGAGAGCGGCCCCGAGGCGGTGCGAGTGGCAGCTGCTCGTGACGGTGCCGACGGGCTCGCCGTCGGCGGCGACGACCCCGAGTCGCGCCGGCGCAGCACCCTCGACGGCCAGTCCCGTGAGCCTTCGATTGACATGGCCGATCGCGTCGATCCGGGCCACGGTCTCCTGCCCGAGGTAGCAGCCCTTCGTGAACGAGATCGCACTCGAGTCCCGACCGAGTTCCTGCGGGAGCGTCTTTTCGGGAATGTCGCCTGCGAACGGAAAGCCCTGCTCGATGCGTGCCGCCTCGATCGCGTCGACCGACATCCGCGGAACTCCCTCGGCGGCGAGGGCGGCGCCGATCGTCGCGGCGGCGGCGGCGGTGTCGGCGAGCAGGAGCAACGCCTCCGAGCCGAGCCACGGGATGCGGATGGCGCGAACGGTGATTCCGGCGATCCGGCCGACGCCGTGGGAGAGCGGGCCGGCTGGGATCGGGATGCCGAGCCATGCCGTCGCTCCGTCGCCAACGAGCATGATCGCCGATCGGTCGTGCGATAGATCCTCGATCT
>JBIIOJ010000140.1:0-7790 GCA_044337015.1 Pirellulales bacterium | reverse complement strand
CAGACGAAGCTCTACGAGCGGCACCCGGCGAACGTGATCCGCCTCGAGCTCAACCGCGAGGAGCCGGGGGACGGCGAGACCTCGAACAAGTACACCCGCGCCGCGAAGTTCCTGAAGCAGTGGCGGGATGAGGGTGTGATCATGCAGGAGCCGGCCGCGGCTCTGTACGTCTACCACCAGGAGTTCGAGGTGGAGGGAACGACGCACGTGCGACGGGGCGTGATGGCCCGCGTGCGGCTCGAGCGGTTTGGCACCGGCAACATCCATCCGCACGAGGAGACGATGAGCGGGCCGAAGCAGGACAGGCTCCTGCTCACGCGGGCCTGCCGGGCGAACCTGAGCCAGGTGTTCGGCCTCTATCCCGATCCCGCGGGCGAGGTGCAGGCGGTCCTCGACAAGGCCGTGGACGGCCAGCCACCGGTCGAGGCGGTGGATCACCTCGGCGTGAAGAGCCGGCTCTGGCCGGTGAGCGACGAGGCTTTGGCGGCGAAGGTGGCCGGGATCATGGGGCCGAAGCCGGTGTTCATCGCCGACGGCCACCACCGCTACGAAACCGCCTGCAACTACCGCGACGAGGTGGCGGCGGCCTGGGCGGCGTCGCACGGCGGGGCGCTCCTGCCCGCCGACCACCCGGCGAATTTCGTGCTCATGATGCTCGTTGGGATGAGCGACCCCGGCCTCGTCGTGCTCCCCACCCACCGGCTCTTCGAGAAGCCGGCCGTGGGCACGGCCGCGGAGCTCGCAGCGAAGCTCGGCGACTGCTTCAGTGTTCGCCCGGCGGGCAACGGCCCCGAGGCGGCCCACCAAGTCTGGGAGCAGATCGAAGTGGAAGGCGAGCAGGGCGTGCTCGGCTTCTACACGGCCGGCGACCGGCAGTGGGTGCTCGCCACGATCACGCCTGCCGGCAGGAGCCGCATGGACAAGGTGGCCGCCGACCACGGCGACGCCTGGCGGAGCCTCGGGGTATCGATCCTCCACCGGCTCGTCATCGGCGAGCTGCTCGGGGCGAAGGAGATACCGACCCCGGGCTACGTGCATCTCGTCCGGGAGGTGGTGGACGGCCTCGGCACGGGCAGGTATCCGCTCGCAGCCCTCGTCATGCCGGCGAGCGTCGAGGACATCCGGAAGGTGAGCGAGACGGGCGAAAGGATGCCCGCCAAGAGCACCTACTTCTACCCGAAGCTCGCCAGCGGCCTGGTCTTCAACCCGCTCGAGTAATAAAGCCTGGGCCGCTCGATTGATGACGCGGCTTCCTCACTTTCCCTGCATGCCAGGTTTCACATGAAACCGGGGCGTCCGGGCAGCTCTGGCAAGCTGGGGATTCCACGTGGAACTCGCCCGCCGGCGAGAGGCACGGCCACCGTCGGCTCCCCGTGCGTCCGATAGACCACGAGAGGGGCGGCGTGTCGCGGCCCCGTGTCGGTTTCTGGAGCCTCGCGTGGGCCGGATCGTGTGCGTCGCCAATCAAAAGGGTGGGGTCGGCAAGACGACCACCGCCTCCAACCTCGCTGCCGGCATGGCGAAGGGGGGGCTGCGCACGCTCCTCGTCGACCTCGATCCGCAGTGCAATGCCACCACCGGCTTCGGCGTCGCGCCGGCCGCCACACACCCGCTCGTCTCGGAGCGGCCGCTCTCGGAGTCGGTCGTGGCGACGAGCGTGACGAACCTCTCGATCCTGCCCGGGAGCCGGAGCGTCCGCGACGTCGAGCGGATCGCGGTGCTCGCCCGGAGCGGATCGGCCGTGCTCGAGCACCATCTCGCCCACGGCCTCAACGCCTGGGACTGCTGCCTCATCGACTGCCCGCCGTCGGTCGGCGACCTCACGCGGGCGGCGCTCGCCGGCAGCACGGAGGTGCTCATGCCGATCCAGTGCGAATACTTCGCGCTCGAGGGGCTCACGCAGATGATCGAGGTGATCCGCGACGTGATGGCCGAGAAGCCTGACCGGCTGAAGTTCGGCGGAATCGTGCTCACGATGCACGACGCTTCACTCGAACTGACAAGCGAAGTGGAGGCCGAGGTCCGCGACTTCTTCGGGGAGATCGTCTTCGAGACGGTGATCCCGCGGGACGTCTGCGTGTCGGAGGCCCCCAGCCACGCGATGAGCGTGCTCGACTATGCGCCGCGGTCTCGGGGAGCGCGGGCCTACACGGAACTCTGCATGGAGGTACGAGACTGTGAGTAACCAGACGAATCAGCGACGACTCGGACGCGGCCTCGAGGCCCTGCTCGGCAAGACTGGACCAGCCCCTGCCACCGCGGGCAACACGGCCCTCGCCTCGGCGCCGGCTCCTTCCGGCGCAGCCCGACTTTTTCTGCACTCGCCCGAGGAGATCGAGCAGGCGGCAAGCTCGCTGCCCTCGAGCGAGGTGCCCGTCGGCTCGATCGACCCGAATCCCTGGCAGCCGCGGAGCGTGGTCGCCGACGCCGACATCGCGGAGCTCGCCGAGAGCCTGCGGGAGCACGGCCTGGTGCAGCCGGTCGTCGTGCGGCCGACGGGCGACCGCTACCAGCTCATCGCCGGCCAGCGGCGGCTCGCCGCGGCGAAGCGGCTTGGCTGGGAGCGGGTGCTCGTGCGGGTGCTCGAGGTCGACGACCGGCAGATGGCCGAGATCGCGATCGTCGAAAATTTGCAGCGGCGCGACCTCGACGCTCTCGAGAAGGCGGCGAGCTTCAAGCAGTACATCACGACCTGGCAGTGCACGCAGGAGGAGCTGGCCAAGAGGCTCTCGATCGACCGCTCGACCGTCGCCAACCTCATCCGTCTGCTCGACCTGCCTGACGCGGTGCAGAAGATGCTGCGGGCGGGCGGCATCACGATGGGCCACGCGCGGGCGCTCCTGCCGCTCGGCGACGAGGACGCGCAGGTGAGGCTCGCCGGGCGGGTCGCCGCCGAGGGGCTCTCCGTCCGCGCGATCGAGTCGGAGGTGCAGGAGATCCTCCGCGGCGACGAGATCGGCGACGGTGATCTCGTCGAGACAGGTTCGACCGAGAGCATCGCCACGCCGGGCACCGCGACGGCCGCCGTGAAACGCAAGCCGGGCCGGCCGCAGACCCGCCGCCCCGCGCAGATCGCCGCGGTGGAAAACGACCTCCGCCGGGCCCTCGGCGTGAAGGTCGTGGTGCATGCCAATGGCCGCGGCGCCGGCCGGATCGTGATCCCCTTCGACAGCACCGAGGAATTCCAGCGGCTGCTCGACCACATCACGGAGTAGTCGCGTATATACTCGGGTCCCTCGGGGCGTAGCGCAGTTGGTAGCGCGCCTGGTTTGGGACCAGGAGGTCGAGTGTTCGAATCACTCCGCCCCGATTCTGCTTCTTCCGATCCGGTCGGGTTATAGGGTCGGGAGAGATCCGTCCGGCGGTCCTTGGGGCGTTCGGCGGCCGACCCACCGGGCCGCGGAATGCGTATAATCGCGCTCTCCTACGTTTCCGTTGCTTCCCGCCAAGGACCTGAATGCAGAAATGCTCGAATTCCACAGCCGCATTCTCTTCGTCGGTTTCGGGGCAGTCGCCCGCTGCACCCTTCCGATCCTCCTCGACCACGTCCGGATCGACCCGAAGAAGATCACGATCCTCGACTTCCAGCCCGACCATGCGGCCCTGAAGCCCTGGACCGACCGCGGCGTGAACTTCGTCGAAGGCAAGATCGAGCCGGGCAACCTCGGCGCCGTCCTCTCGCAGCACCTCTCGGTCGGCGACATCCTCATCGACCTGGCTTGGAACATTGACTGCCTCGAGATCCTCTCCTGGTGCCACGACCACGGCGTGCGGTACCTCAATACCTCGGTCGAGCTCTGGGATCCCTACGAGCACTCGAAGGGGGCCCACCCGACCGAGCTGACGCTCTACTGGCGGCACATGAACGTCCGCCGCCTGGTCGAGAGCTGGGGCCACCGCGGGCCGACGGCCGTGCTCGAGCACGGCGCCAATCCCGGACTCATCAGCCACTTCACGAAGCACGCCCTACTCGACATCGCCGAGCGGAGCCTCACGGAGCGGAAGTTCACGGGAGCCGCCGCCGAGCGGATCGCCTCGCACGCGAAGTCGCAGTCCTTCAACCACCTCGCCCACGAGCTGGGCGTGAAGGTGATCCACTGCAGCGAGCGTGACACGCAGATCACGAACAGGCCGAAGGAGGTGGACGAGTTCGTGAACACCTGGAGCGTGGAGGGCTTCCGCGAGGAGGGCACCACGACCGCCGAGCTCGGCTGGGGCACGCACGAGAAGGAGCTGCCTCCCTTCGCCTTCCACCACGCCTACGGGCCGAAGAGCCAGATCTGCCTCGCACGCATGGGGATGAACACGCACGTCGTCAGCTGGGTTCCCCACTACTCGATCGTGGGCATGGTCGTTCGGCACGGCGAGGCCTTCACGATCACGGAAAAACTCACCGTCCGCGAGGGTGAGAAGGTCGTCTACCGGCCGACCGTCCACTACGCCTACTGCCCGTGCGACTCCGCGATCGCGAGCCTCCACGAGCTTCGCGGCTACGACTACGAGCTTCAGCCGCGGATCCGGATCATGACCGACGAGATCACGAGCGGCTCCGACATCCTGGGCGCGCTCCTCATGGGCCATCCCTTCACGAGCTGGTGGTGCGGGTCGGACCTCTCGATCGAGGAGTCGCGGCGGCTCGTGCCGCACCAAAACGCGACCACGATGCAGGTGGCGATCTCCGTCGTGGCCGCGACGATGTGGATGATCGAGAATCCCGAGAGGGGCGTCGTCGTGCCGGATGACCTGCCGCACGAATACGTCCTCGGCATCGCGAAGCCGTATCTCGGGAAGTTCCTCTCGCTCTCGAGCGACTGGACGCCGCTCAAGCACTACAAGAACGCCTTCCCCGGCTACAACGACCCGAAGATCGACCGCGACGACCCCTGGCAGTTCAAGAACTTCCTCCTCACCGACGGGGACTGAACCACGACGTGAACCAGAAAACCCTCCTCTCCCTCGTCAAGAAGCACGGCACTCCCCTGTTCGTGGTGGACCACGCCGAGCTGCGGAAGAACTACGCCCTCTTCCGCAAGCACTTTCCCCGCGTGCAGGTCTACTACGCGGTGAAGGTCAACAGCGACCCGAACATCGTCGAGACCTTCTACAAGCTCGGCGGCAGCTTCGACGTGGCGAGCGTGCAGGAATTCCGCACGGTCCACCAGTTCATCGAGCACCTCCCGGCAAAGGAGCGGCAGGACTTCATCTGGGACAAGATCATCTACGCCAACCCGATCAAGCCGATCGAGACCCTCCAGGAGCTCGACCAGTACAAGCCGCTCGTCACCTACGACAACCAGGAGGAGGTGAAGAAGATCGCGAAGCACGCGCCGCACGCAGGGCTCGCGCTGCGGCTACGGGTGCCGAACACCGGCTCGATGGTGGAGCTTTCGAGCAAGTTCGGGGCG
Organism: Pirellulales bacterium; assembly: GCA_044337015.1. Classification (GTDB taxonomy): domain Bacteria; phylum Planctomycetota; class Planctomycetia; order Pirellulales; family UBA1268; genus UBA4655. The sequence continues at coordinate 2,385 of JBIIOJ010000140.1, read as the reverse complement.
CTCCCCGGCGAGGCGGTGGATCTCATCGAGCATGCCCACGAGCACGGCCTCGTGGTCGAGGGGATCTCCTTTCACGTCGGCAGCCAGTGTACGAACCACGAGAACTACATCCAGGCCCTCCACCTCTGCGCAAACGTCTTCGCCGAGGCGAAGGCCCGCGGCTACACGCTCAAGCTGCTCGACATCGGCGGCGGCTTTCCTGCGGCCTACGACGCGAGCGTGCCGAAGTTCGGTGTGCTCGCGAAGAAGATCAACCACGAGCTCAACCGGCTCTTCCCCAAGGAGGTCGAGATTCTCGCCGAACCGGGCCGGTTCCTCGTGGCCTCCTCCGGCACGGCCGTTTGCAAGATCATCGGGAAGGCGATCCGCGGTGACAAGCTCTGCTACTACGTCGACGACGGCGTTTACCATACGTACTCCGGGATCATCTTCGATCACTGCACCTACCACCTGAAAGCCTTCAAGAAGGGTGCTCCGCAGATCTGCGCCGTCTTCGGACCCACCTGCGATGCCCTCGACACGATCAGCCTCGCCGAGCAGCTCCCCGAGCTCGAAATCGGTGACTACCTCTACAGCGAGAACATCGGCGCCTACTCCGCCGCGAGCTCCACCCACTTCAACGGCTTCCCGCCGGCGACGGTCGTGCACGTCAACCAGTAGACGGCCGCACCGCCTCGACGAGGTGGTAGTTCTTCACGATCTCCCGCTGCACGTCGCTCCAGCGGGCGGGGAGATGCTCGAGATACCAGCCAGGCTGCTTCGTGACGACGAGCAGCGTTCCGCCCGGTGCGAGCGCCCGCCAAGCCGAATCGACGAACGCCTCGGCGATCCTGAAGTCGGCGTAGTAGGGTGGGTTGGCAAGCGCGAGGTCCCACTCGCCCAGGGCGGGCACGTCGCCCGCCGCCTCGAGAGACACGGTCAGGTTCGCGAGATCGTTGGCCGCGGCTCCGCGAAGCGTGCACTCCACCGCACGAGCGGACGAGTCGAAGGCGTGCACCCTCACGGTCGGGTCCCTCGCCGCCATGCCGATCGCGACGCAGCCCGAGCCACAGCCGATGTCGAGCACTCGCGTCTCCGGGGCGAGATCGACCGCGTTGAGCAGGTGCCTTGCGCCGGGATCGATCCGTCGGTGGGCGAAGACGCCCGGCCGCGTGAACGCCTTCAGGAGCCTTTCGCGGTCGCGAAATACGATCTCGCACGAAAAGTCGCGAATCTTCACAGGCTCCCGCGTCTTTTCGACGACGTAGGCGATCGTGTCGGCCTTCGCCTCCATCGACGGCCTGACGCGGACCCGTTCCCCCGAGTCGGCGAGCTGCTCACGGAGCCAGGTATCCCGCGGATTGTCGATCGACGTGACGAGCCGGCCGCCGACGCGAAGATTCAAGAGGGCCGACTGGAGGATCTCGCGGGAGAGCTCGGCCTCGCCGTCCTTCGAAAGCGGTATGACTGCGAGGTCCCACGGGCCGGGTGGCAGGTCGGAGCCGCAGACGAGTGAGGGGCCGGCCGCAGCCTCGGGGAGCGACGCGGTTGCAAGCTCGAGCCGATAGCGGTCGAGGAACCAGCAGACGACCTCCGCGCCGGGCATCTCCGAGGCCAGGGACGCTGCCGCCTGGGCCCGGCCGACCGTCGTGGTGACGATCCTCAGGCCGGCCGATCGAACGCCGGCGAGAACGGTCAGTTCGTCGACCGCGACGGCGAGCGCGTGAGCTTCGGCCGGCCTCGGAGGGAGCTGGTAATCGGCAGAATCCATCCACCGATCATGCCATCACACTCCTCCCCAGGAAACCCCGAGCGCCACTACGGCGACGGAGGAGCCGGCGGCCGACGCTCGCCCATCCACCGGCCCATCTTCTCCATGTGCTCCCGCCGCTTGGCGGCCATCTTCTCTGCGGCCGCCATGAGCTCCGAGCGATCGAGCTTGCCGTCTGAGTCAGTGTCGAACTCCATGAGCCGATCGACGAACATCTCCGGCTTGGGGCCTTCCGGTCGCGGGCCATCCGGCCCGGGCGGGCCACGGAAATCGCCACGACCTTCGGAGCCCTCGGGCGGTGGTCCACGACGACCCTCGGGCGGGCCGGGGCGACGTTGCATCCCCGGCGGCATCGGGGGCCGCATCTCCTCACGGTCGAGCTTCCCGTCGCCATTCCTGTCGAGCGACTTCAGCGCGCTCGCCGCGTTCGCGATCTCCTCGCTCGAGATCACATGGTCGCCGTCGGCGTCGAGTGCCCGACGGAGCGGATCGTGCGGAGGGTGGTGAGGGCCATGCGGGGGCCGCGGGCCGTCGTGCGGCGGCGGCCCGGGTGGGGGACCGATCTCCGGCTCGGCCGTGGCGGACGATGCTAGGGCGAAGGCAACAAGGCCGATGGCGAGGGCCGAAGCGGCCGA
>JBIIOJ010000139.1:0-7919 GCA_044337015.1 Pirellulales bacterium | reverse complement strand
CGATGCCACCACCTTCCTCTGGGAAATGCACCGCGAGGGACGGCTGCGGCTCGACTTCGACCCCGTGTTCGCAAGTGTCCTCTACCACACGCCGTGCCATGTGCGGATGCGGAGCGGACGCAGCCCATCGGAGCATCTGCTCGGGCTCGTGCCGGGGCTCTCGGTGCAGGCCGATGACCACGGCTGCAGCGGCATGGCGGGCACGTTCGGCCTCGCGAGGGAACACTACCGGACGAGCCTCCGCGCCGGCTTCCCGCTCGTCTCGGCGATCCGTGACCCGCGGATCGCCGCCGGAACGACCGAGTGCACGGCCTGCCGACTCCAGATGGAGCAGGGCACGACGAAGCCGACCGTCCATCCCGTGAAGCTCCTCGCAAAGAGCTACGGCTGCCTCGAACGCGTGGGCGACCTCCTTGCCGCCGCGAGCGGCCGGCTCGTCGCGAGCTGAAGCCGCCGCCCGAGGTGGTGCCGTGCCGCGGCCGTCTGCGGGTGGTACATTCGGGCGTTCGAGAGGATCCTAGGAGGCTTTCATGGTCATCGTGAACCTGTTCGCCGGAATGGCCGAGTCGGCCGGAACCCGCCGGCTCGACCTGGAATGGACGGGCGGTTCGGTCGCCGAGCTTCGGCGGCGGATCGGCGACCGCATCCCGGCGATCGCGGAGCTGCTTGCCCGCAGCGCCGTGGCGGTCGGCAACAGCTATGCCGCCGATGCCGATCAGGTTCCGGGCGAGGCCGACGTGGCGATCATCCCGCCGGTGAGCGGCGGCTAGGCGGAGGCACATGGACGCTCGACCGAAGGGAGAGGTTTCGCTCGTGGATGGAGCGATCGATCACGCGGCCTTGCTGGCCTCGGTGGCCGACCCAGACGCCGGCGCGACGGTGCTCTTTCTCGGCACGACGCGGCGGCACACCGGCGACGCCGTGACCGAGCGGCTCGAGTACGAGTCGCACCCGCCGATGGCCGTCCGCGAACTCGCCCGCCTGCGGAACGACGCGGTGAACCGTTTCTCGCTCGCCGGCTGCGGGATCGTGCACCGTCTCGGCGTCGTCGGGGTCGGCGAGGTGAGCGTGGCCGTCGCCACGGCGGCGGCCCACCGCCGCGAGGCCTTCGCCGCGGCGGAGTGGGTCATGGAGGAGATCAAGCGGAACGTTCCGATCTGGAAGTGCGAAGAGTCGGCCGCCGGGGAGCGGCGATGGGTGCACCCCGAGGCCGTGTTCGACGGGGGGGCAGTGTTCGACGGGGAGACGGCGCCATGACATCGTCCGCCGAAGCGACGCCGCGGCATGTCGGCGGCACGCCCCGCCGTCTCGTCGACGGCTTCGGCCGGCTCCACACCGACCTGCGGGTGAGCGTGACCGACCGGTGCAATCTCCGCTGCACCTACTGCATGCCACTCGACGTCGTGTTCCGGCCGAAGAGCGAACTCTTGTCGTTCGAGGAGATCGAGCGTGTCGCGCGGGTCGCCGTCGGCCTCGGGATCCGAACGGTTCGGCTCACCGGAGGCGAGCCCCTCGTGCGGAAGGATCTCCACCTCCTCGTGCAATCGCTCGCGGCGATCGACGGGCTGGGGGATCTCTCGCTCACGACCAACGGCCTGTTGCTCGCGGAACAGGCCGGCGATCTCGCGAGGGCCGGGCTCGCCCGGCTCAATGTGAGCCTCGACAGCCTGCGGGAAGAGGTGTTCGAGTCGATCGGCCGAACCCGAGGGCTCTCACAGGTGCTCGAGGGGCTCGCCGTCGCGAAGCGGGTCGGCTTCCGGTCGATCCGGATCAACGCGGTCTCACTCCGCGGTATCTCGGAAACGGAGATCGTGCCGTTGGCGGAGTTCTGTCGTCGCGAGGGGTTCCACCTGCGGTTCATCGAGTTCATGCCGCTCGATGCGGAGCGGGGCTGGTCCGATGCGCGGGTGCTCTCCGGCGCGGAGGTGCGCCGGATTCTCGAATCGCGGTTCGGGCCGCTCGAGCCGGAGCGGCCGACCGATCCGGGACAGCCCGCCGTCGACTACCGCTATGCCGGCCGGTCGGACGGCGATGGCGGGCGAGTGGGCTTCATCGACCCGGTGTCGCAGCCGTTTTGCGACCGCTGTGACCGGCTGCGGCTCACGGCGGACGGCCAGTTCCGAAACTGCCTCTTCTCCTCGACGGAGTGGGACGTGCGGGCGGTGCTGCGGTCGGGCGGCGACGACGTCGAGATCGCGAGGCTGCTCTGGGAATGCGTCGGGGCGAAGCGGGCCGCGCACGGCATCGGCTCGCCGGAGTTCGAGCGGCCGTCGCGTTCGATGTACCAGATCGGAGGGTGAATGGCCCGTTCGGACGCGTCGCCCCGGCGGCGGTATCTCGACAACGCGGCGACGAGCTGGCCGAAGCCCGAGTGCGTCTGGGACGCGTGGCAGCGGGCTGCGAGGGAGAACGGCGTCGCGCCGGGCCGCGGCGGCTACCGCGAGGCGCTCGATGCCGATCGGCTCCGCGACGATGCCCGAGGTGCGGCGGCGAGGCTCGTCGGCTGCGGGAACATCTCGAGGATCGCCCTGCCGGCGACCGCGACGCTCGGCCTCAACATGGCGATCCACGGGCTCGTATCGCCCGGCGACCACGTCATCGCCACCGCGGCCGACCACAACGCCACGCTCCGGCCGCTCCACGCCCTGGCGACGTCCGGTACGATCCGGCTTACCGTCGTTTCCTGCGACGCCATGGGCGTTGTCGATCCGGCGGCGATCCAGGCGGCCCTGGCCGGGGACACGCGGTGGGTCGTGCTCTCGCACGCTTCGAACGTGACGGGCGGGGTGCAGGACGTCGTGGCGATCGCCGCGATCGCGAGGGCCGCGGGGGCGGGCGTGATCCTCGACGCGTCGCAGACGTTGGGCGTCGTTCCCGTCGACGTCGATGCGCTCGGCGTCGATTGTCTCGTGGCGCCGGCCCACAAGTGGCTCCTCGGCATGCCCGGGCTGGCCGTGCTCTTCCTGCGCGAGGGGGTCGAACCGCGGGGCATCATCCAGGGGGGAACGGGCACCGGAAGCGAGAGCCTGGAGATGCCGCGGAGTGTCTGCGAACGATTCGAGCCGGGAACGCCCGACCTGCCGGCCCTGGCCGCCTTCGCGTCCGCGGCGCGGTGGAGGGAGAGCGACCGCGGGGCGGCCGCCTCGCGGAGCCGGTCGCTCGCCGCCGGGCTTGCCGAGTCGCTTGGGAGGGTGCCGGGCGTCCGGGTCGTTGCGGCGCGGCTCGGTCCGCCGATTGTGAGTTTCACGCTCGAGGGCTATGCTCCCGCGGAAGTCGCGGCGGTGGTCGAAGAGATCGCCGGCGTGCAGGTGCGGTCAGGCTTCCACTGTGCCGCGCTCGTGCACGCCAGGCTTGGCACGCCCGAGGGTACGGTGCGGGCGAGCGTTGGGCCGTTCAACACCGTCGAAGACTGCGATGCGCTCCTCGAAGCCGTGGACCGGCTGGCGTCGTCGCGGAGTTGATGGACGGTCCATCGGCGTTTCAGCGGGATCGACGGCGGAGAAACGAAGGAGACGGCGGCATGGCAGGGGCAGGAAAAACATCATCGGTGGGCGAGGCGGGAACGCCGCAGGAGGCCGTTTGGTACGCGGGTGGACTGCGATTCCAGTGCACGCAGTGTGGCGACTGCTGCTCCGGCAGCGAGGGCTACGTCTGGGTGAACCAGGCGGAGATCGATGCGATGGCCTCCCGGGTCGGCATGCCCCCGGATCAGTTCGAGGAGACCTACGTGAAGCGGGTCGGCGTGCGGCGCTCGCTCAAGGAAAGGCCCAACGGCGACTGCGTGCTGCTCGACGTAACGACGCGGAAGTGCACCGCGTACGACGAGCGGCCCAGGCAGTGCCGCACCTGGCCGTTCTGGGACTCGAACCTGCGGTCGCCGGAATCATGGGCCGAGGCCGCCGAAGCCTGCCCCGGATGCAACAAGGGGCAGATCGTGCCGCTCGAGACGATCGTCGAGCAGGCCGCCAAGATCCGGATCTGAAGCCCGACGAGCTGACTGTCAGAGGATGCCGCCGTGGGTCCGGTAGGGCGTCATGTGGGACGGCTGGTCGAGGAACCAGATTCGCTCCCACTCGTCGGTGATGGCCCGCAGGTCTTCAGACGTGTAGATGAGTTCCTGAGCCCGGCGGATCGGATCGCCGGAGTAGAGCGGGATGAGGCAGCCGGCAGACGAGGAGAGCACGGTTGCCGCGGCGACCATCCAGGCTGCCGTTCGCATCGGTCCAGACCGCATCGTGACTCCTCCTTGATCGAAGCTGGGCGGAAGACGTACCAGATTCCCGCCCGGTGAATCGACTCCGTTCGATCCGTTTCGTCCTGTTTCCTGGCCCTTGAGCAGGACCTGGGTTGCCTAAATTGCCTCGTTGGCTTCTGCCACACCGCTGAACGAGCGAACCCTTGCTTCCATCTCCTTGCCGGGCTTGAAGATCACGACGTTTCGGGCATCGACCGGCACCTTCTCCCCCGTGCGGGGGTTTCGGGCCATCCTCGGCTCCCGTCGCTTGATCTGGAAAACCCCGAAGTTTCTCAGTTCCACGCGTCCGTCCTTCACGAGCGTCTCGATGAGGGCGTCGAAGGTCATCTGCACGAGGTCCTTCGTGCGGAGCCTGGGAAGCCCGATCTGTTCCGAGATGTTCTTGACGATGTCTTTCTTGGTCACGGCCCGGGCCTCCACTCGTGGTAAAACGAGTCCGAAGCCTAGTAGTGACAAGGGTTAATGTCAACGAACGACAGGCTGAAACGGCCCGAGCCGACCAGCCCTTGGGATTCAATCGGCAGGTGGGGCCGCAAACTTGATCTATTCGTCAGGACCGGAAGGACCGGCCTTGTCGGCCATCCATGAGGGCTCCCTTGGGCGTTTCCTGAAACCCACTACACTCGCCGTACCGCGTCTCCTCCGCCTTACCGAGATGTCCACGACCGTGCCAACGCCCGCCCCGAGCCGCCCGGAAGCCGGCCCTGACGCACCCGGCATCGACCTTTCGGTAGACCTCGGGCGGCTTCGGCTGCCCAATCCCGTGATGGTGGCTTCCGGAACGTTCGGCTACGGCAAGGAGATGGCGGGATTCGTCCCGGTGGGACGAATCGGCGCCGTGGTGCCGAAGACGATCACACCGATGCCACGGAAGGGCAACCGCCCGTGGAGGACGGTCGAGACCTCGGCAGGGCTCCTCAACTCGATCGGCCTCGACAACGACGGCGTCGAGGCGTTCGTCGACAAGCAACTGCCCTGGCTGGCCGCCTGCGGGGCACCGGTGGTCGTCAGTGTCGCGGGGGCGAATCGCGGCGAGTTCGTGGCCCTCGCCTCACGGCTCGACGGCGTGCCCGGAATCGCGGCGCTCGAACTCAACATCTCCTGCCCGAACGTCAGCCACGGCGTGGACCTCGGCACGGACCCCGAGGCTTGTCGCAGCGTCGTGGCCGGGGTACGCGGGGCTACGTCGCTGCCGATCCTCGCAAAGCTCACGCCGAACGTCACCGACATCGTCGCGGTGGCCCGCGGTGCGGCCGACGGTGGCGCCGACGGAGTCACTCTCGTGAACACCTGCCTCGGCATCGTCGTCGACTGGCGGCGGCGCAGGCCGCTGTTGGGAAACGGGCTCGGGGGCTTGAGCGGGCCGGCGATCAAGCCGATCGCGCTCAGGTGCGTGCACCAGGTCCGCCAAAAGCTCGACATCCCGATCGTGGGGGTCGGCGGCATCATGACGATCGACGACATCATGGAGTTTCTCGTGACGGGTGCCTCGGCCGTGCAGATCGGCACGGCCAATTTCGCCGACCCGACCGTGGCGGCCAGGCTGCTGGACGCCCTGCCCGCGGCGGTGGCTGAGTCGGGCGCTTCGGCCGTGCGGGACGTCGTCGGCACGCTGCAGCTCGAGGGGCCCCGGGCACCGTGCGGGGAAGAGAAGCAGTGCGGGGAGGACAAGCCATGAGCGGCTCCGACGCTTCCGCAAAAGGGCCGGCCACCGGGCCGACGCGGATCCTCTCCGGTATCCAGCCGACGGGCCGTCCCCACTGGGGCAACTATTTTGGCGCGATCCGCCAGTACGTCGACCTTCAGACGGCCGGCGACGCCTTCTACTTCATCGCCGACCTCCACGCGCTCACCACGATCCGCGACCCGGCGCGGCTGCGGGAGTTCGTCCGCGACGCCGCGATCGACCTCCTCGCGCTCGGCCTCGATCCGGCCCACGCGACGCTCTTCGTGCAGTCGGACGTTCCGGAGGTGACGGAACTCACCTGGCTGCTCCTCACCGTGACGCCGATGGGACTGCTCGAGCGGTGCCATGCCTACAAGGAGAAGAAGACGAAGGGTCTCCCGGCCGACGCGGGGCTCTTCACCTACCCGGTGCTCATGGCGGCCGACATCCTCGCCTACGACGCGACGACCGTGCCCGTCGGTGAGGACCAGGTGCAGCACATCGAGGTTTGTCGCGATCTCGCCGGCACGTTCAACCACCACTACGGCGACGTCTTCGTGCTGCCGAAGGCGAGGGTGCTCGACGGCTCGGCGAAGGTGCCCGGCACCGACGGGCAAAAGATGAGCAAGAGCTACGACAACACGCTCGACCTCTTCGAGACGCCTGCCGCGCAGAAGAAGAAGATCATGCGGATCACGACCGACTCGCGGCCGATGGAGGAGCCCAAGGATCCCGAGACGGATCACCTCTTCGCGCTCTACAAGCTCGTGGCCACGTCCGACGAGACGGCCGCAATGGCCGAGACCTATCGCCGCGGTGGCTTCGGCTACGGCGAAGTGAAGAAGGCGCTCGCGGAGGCGGCGGAGCGGTTCTTCTCCGAGGCGAGGACGCGTCGGGAGACGATCGTGGCCGATGCAGGCCTCGTGGAAAAGGTTCTCGCCGACGGGGCTGACCGGGCACGGTCGCAGGCCTCGCGGGTGCTCGACCGGGCCAAGCGGGCCTGCGGCCTGTCGTTGCGGAAGGTGGTCCGCCCATGAAGATCCTCGGGATAGGCACCGACATTACCGAGTGCCTGCGGATCGCGCAGATGATCGAGCGGCACGGCGAACTCTTCATCGGCCGCGTCTATACACCTCTGGAGATCGAATACTGCCGCAGCCGCAGGATGGCCACGCAGCACTTCGCCGGCCGCTGGGCGGCCAAGGAGGCCGTCCTCAAGGCGCTCGGCACCGGCTGGCGGCGCGGCATCAGCTGGCGGGACGTCGAGGTCCGGAATCTGCCGAGCGGCCAGCCGGTCGCGACGCTCCGTGGCGGTGCGGCCGAGATCGCGGCGGAGCGGGGCATCCACTGCGTCTTCGTGAGCATCTCGCACTGCCGCACCAACGCGACGGCCTACGCCGTCGCCGTCGACGAGCCGCCCGAGGACGAGCGGCAGGTCAAGTGACCGCCGACCGGAAATCCAACCCGGTCAGACGGACCAGCGAAGACTGCTCGTCAGGGCGACGCAAACGACCGTCGAAATCTGGCTTTGGTTCAGCGGGTCAGACTGCAAAACTACCACCGGTCGACGATAACCAGGAGCTATGTTGACGGAGATCGCCGACGACGCAAGTCTAACGCGATGGTTGCGTACAAGGCCAAACGCGACCTCGCGCTCGTGGCCAAGCGTACCTGCCGCAGAACGGTCGCGATCAGCGGCTCGCAGCCATAGGCGAACCACACCGCCGGAGTTTATTGCGAGTCCGCTGCATCGGTTGGTTCCACCTTCCGTTCCTATCGACCCATGATCAGGTCGATTCCGGAAAAGATGCTCTCCAATTGTCTCTTGGGCACTTTCCCCGTTCGCTCGATCAACTGCCGCTTATCGACGGTAACGAGTTGCGACACATTGGCCACAGAATCGCGATCGAGCCCCGTGTGCTTGGCAGTCAGCATTACGTTGCCTGGGGCTATCGACCACCGAAGGTTGCTTGTGAGGACAACACAAACAACTGTGGC
>JBIIOJ010000138.1:0-7989 GCA_044337015.1 Pirellulales bacterium | reverse complement strand
GAGGGCGAACCTCCAGAGCCATGCCCGGAATCCCTCGTACCGCGTGTCGCTCGGAAAGAGCCGGCCGTAGAGCGACGCCATCTGCTTCCACGGGTTGCGCACGATCGCAAACCGGAAATACCGGTCGAACTCCCGTGGGTAGAGGGAACGGATCTCGGATGCGGTCGCATGGGTGCGATGGCCGCGGAGGTCCCGCTTGTACCACGACCGACCGCGGTGAAGACGGTTGTCCCACTGCTCGGTCCGACGAAACCATCGGTCGAAGAGCACGATGCCGCCGAGCGCCGCCTCGATCGAGTTGCCTCCGGTCCGCCGCAGGTGCACGAAGATCAGTTTCCGTTCGTGGCAGATCATGCGGCCTTTCTCCGGTCGAGCCCCGTGAATTCCGCCACGATCCGGCGGCAGTGGTCGCCGATCGCGAGCAGGTCGGCCTGCCGCGCCGAGAGCCGCTCCGTGGCCGAGAGCTTCGGCAGTCCGTCACCCGCAAGCGGGATGGGAAGCCCGTGCTGCCGCACGAATGACTCGAGCCGGCGGCGGATCGAGTCGGGAAGTTCCTGCCGCCAGGCGTGCACCCGCGAGAGGGGATCCTTGAAGACGTTGAGAAACCGTGACCGCCGGTCCTCGCCGTCGCAGCGGGTCGCGAGAAATCCGTGGAGCCGCTCCATCTCGGCCTCCCCGGCAGCGAGGCCCATCGCCCGCCAGAGCCGCACCGTCTCCGCGACGGGATCGAGGCAGAGCGTCTCGTAGTCGACGATCGTCGCGTTCTCTTGCGACGCCGCGAACTCCCGCAGGTGCCGCGACCGCAGCCAGCTCGTCACGAGCAGCCGCTCGTCCGGCGAGCGGGCGGCCAGGATGATTTCCCGGTCGCCGGCCGACAGGGAATCGTCGTCGTGCAAAATCGCCCAGTCGATCTTCACCCAGCCGAGCATGGCCCAGCGGCGGACGCTGTTGACCACGCCGAACGGATGGCGGTCGAGGCCGATCACGCGGTCGGCGTTGATCGCCGCGGCCGCCCAGCCGACGTTCTCGATTCGCGGCTGCTTCGCGACGAGGTGATACCCTCGCTCGTCGGGGAAGGCCCGCCTCGCCACCTCCGAGAGGTGCGTGGCGGCAAGCGCTGCCAGCTGGCGGCCCGTCGGGTCGGCGGCCGCATTGCGGAAGAATCGCGGGATGGGGATATCGGCCACCGGCCGGCCCAGCTTGCGATGGTGGATGAAGCGTCCGCCGTTGAAGACCGTCTGCATGTCGATGCCCGTGCAGGGGTGGGCCTGCGAGGCGAACGGCTCGAAGAGATATCGCACGCCAGGATGGAGGGCGACGAGTTCGCCGAGCCACGTCGTGCCCCCCCGGGAGTGGCCGACGATGTAGGTCAGCGGACCGAACGGTCGACCGCCCGCGCGGTCGCGGGAACACGCGCCTTCCCTGGAACACTGGTGCAGCGCGGCAGTGGTCAACCTGCGGCTCCCGAGGTCGGAATCGAAACGTCGATGGGTCGTCGTTCGACCCGTCAGACCCTCGCTTCTCCATCGGCTGGCTGCGTGGGAAAGCTTGACGAAGAAAACGGTTGTGCCGGCTCGACACGGGAGATGACCGACCCTCGGTCGCGTTCGGGCCCGCGGCCGCGGGGGTCTGGGCAAGCCTCGCGGCGGCTGCCGGTGGAAGGGGTCGTAGTGAATCGACGGGTTTTGAACTGCCGATATCCTCCCATCCACTTCGCCGAGGCCACCGCGATGGCATACAGGTTTCCCGAGCAATCGCCACTCGAAGAGCTGCTCCGCGCGGCGTGGTACCGCGTCGTCGGCGGACCACGGCAGTGGCACAACCGCAGTTTCGCCTCGCGGCAGTCGGTCGAGCAGGACGACCTCGGCTTCACGATCCGCTGGCATGGCCGCGGCGAGCTTCGGGCGAAGAGCCTCCGCGACCTTCGTCGCCGCGGCGACTTCGCGTCGGTGCTCGCCTCGGGGCCGAGCGTGCGGTCGCTTCGGCGGCTCGAGCGGCTCTTCGACGGGCCGGTCTGCTGCGTGAACGGGTCGGTCGAGATGGCGGCCACGCTCGGCAGGCGGGCCGACTACTACCTCGTGAGCGACTACCGGTTCATCCTCGAGAAACCCGAACTGTTCCGGGCCGGCACGAGGGTCTCGGATGCGGTCGTGCTTGGCCCGATGTCGGCCTTCGCGGCGATGATCGCCGCCCCCGACGCGCTCGAGGGCGTCGAGCTGTTCCTGCGCGAGGATCTCCGCCGCCCCTTCAAGCGACCGAGGCCGTCGAACATCGAGCTGGCGAGTGATCCGCAGGTGATCGCGAACGCCGAGGGCGACCTCGTGTTCTCGCTCGATCCGATCCGCGGCACCTGCCCTGCCGGCACGGTCGTCTTCGACAGCCTGCAGGTGCTCTATGGCATCGGCTACCGGGAGGTCTTCATGTTCGGGGTCGATCTCTCCGACGGGCCGCGGTTCTACGCCGAGAAAGATCCCGCGCCGAACGAGCTGTCGCACGCCTACGAGCGACGCATCGAGCCGGCCTTCGAACTCGTTGCCGAATACCTCCGCCAGTCGGGGCGGAGGCTCGTCAACGGATCGCCCGATTCGCGGCTGCCCGATTCGGTCGTTCCGAAGGCCGACGGCAACGGACTGCTCGACCTGATCGAACGCCGTGCCAAACCGCGGCTGAGGAGAGGGCGGCCGGCGGCCGCATGAGGAGAGCCATGCCACTTCGATTCCTTCCAGAGTTCGTCCGCGGCGGTGGCGGCGCGCCCGACCGCCGATCGCTCCCGAGGCTCATCATCCCGGGCGCGATGAAGGCCGGCACGACTTCGCTCTTCGCCTACCTCGAGGGGCATCCGCAGCTCGCCCCATCGCTCGAGAAGGAGGTTCACTATTTCGACATGAACTTCCACCGCGGCCCCGTCTGGTACGCCAGGCAGTTTCCGCGCGGGCAGGGGCATTCCACGGTCGTCTCGCCGCTGCCGTTCGAGTCGAGCCCCTACTACCTCTTCGATCCGCGGGTGCCGGCGAGGATTCGCGAGCTCGTTCCCGACGTGAAGCTCGTGATTCTCCTGCGCGACCCGGTCGATCGCGCGTTCTCCCACTACTACAACAACCTTCGGCTCGGCAGGGAGAACCTCTCTTTCGAGGACGCGATCGACGCCGAGGAGGAGCGGATCGCCGGCGAGGAGGAGCGGCTGCTGTCCGATCCGCAGGCCGTGAGCCTCGCCCACAAGCGATACTCGTATCTGCGGCGCGGCCTCTACGCGGAGCAGCTTCTCCGCTGGCAGTCCTGCTTTCCCGAGGAGCAGCTGCTCCTCGTCGACGCCGGGCGGCTCTTCACCGATCCGCGGGCCGTGGTCGCGGAAGTGCTCGCCTTCGTGGGCGTCGACCCGTGGGAGCCGCCGAACTTCGCGGCGAGGAACGAGGGCCGCCACGGCGAGGCGATGCAGGCGGCGACGCGGTCGCGGCTGGAGGTCTTCTACGAGCCGCACGAACAGCGGCTCTCCGACCTCATCGGCTGGTGCCCGTCGGCCGGCCGGCGGCGGATGGCGGCGTGAGCCCGATCGCCCGAAGCGTCCGTTCGCCACGCACGAAGAGCCGCCCTCCCGCCACGGCCGGCGTGGCGCGTGAGGGCTCCCCGAGTGGAAGCTGCCCCACCACCTCGAAACGGTCGGCATCGGCGATCGCGACGATCTCCCCTTCCGAGGAAACGTTCACGATCGTTTCCCCGATGCGCACAGGCGAGGCGGAATAGTTGCCGCCGGCGCGTCCCCTCCAGCGGATCGCCCCGTCGGCCGGGTCGACGCAGCTCACGACTCCACGGTCGCCCCAGAGGACGATTCCCGCGGCTGCAGCGATCGGGGTGGGCACATACGGGCTCGCAGAGCGGTCGAGCTGCCATGCGATCGCGGGAGGATCGGCCGCGACCGCATCCTGAGTTCCCGTCGGCATCCGGATCGCCACGAGCGAGTTGTCGCCGCCCCCCTCGCCGCAGCTGCCCAGCAGGAGATCGCCGCCCGGCGACGGGACGACCACGGGTGAAGACACCGTTCGCTTCTGGAAGCAACGCCGCTCCCACCGAACCCGGCCGTCCCGCGGATCGATCGCCGTGAACCCGTGGGCCATGCTTGCGACGACGACGAGCGGCGAATCGGCATCGATGACGAGCGGCGTCGCATAGGAGGCCTTGGCCGACTCCCGCGGAAGCCGCCAACGCTCCACGCCGGTTGCCGCGTCGAGCCCCACGATACAGCTCGCGGCATCGTCGTCGTGAGGCACGATCAGGAGCCCCCGCCAGACGGCGGGCGACGCGCCGAACCCGTGCTCGCCGGCGAACGGGCCGATCTCACGGGTCCAGAGCCGCTTCCCGTCGTGATCCATCGCCTCGACGTGCACCCGACCATCGGTATGCCGCATCCAGTAGACGCGATCGCCGTCCACCGCGGGCGTGCTCGTCGCAAGGGTGTTCCAAGCATGGAGGCGATCGAGGGAACCGGGAAACTTCTCCGCCCAGAGCGTGCGACCATCGGCGACTGCGTGGCAGGAGACGACCTTGGAGCCGTCGGTTTCAACCGCCGAGACCGCGAAGACCCGCTCGCCCCAGACCACGGGCGAAGAGTTTCCACGTCCCGGGAGTTCGACGCTCCAGGCCCAGCGGGCGTCGGATGCGCGGAAGGCCGGGGCCGAACGGCCCTCCTGACCGGCAGCGGAATCCCCGCGAAACCGCGGCCAGGTCGTCGGCTCGGCGGCCTCGATCCAGGCCGACGCCACGACCACCCCGATAAATAGCGTCCAACCGAGGCCTCTCGAGGATTTCATCAGCCGTCTCCCGGGCGGAATTTCGTGCGCGGTTTTCGAGGCCGTTCGGCCTGCGGGACGCGTCGCCGACGACGTTCTCGCCGGTCCCGCCCTCCGACTGTATAACTTGAGCGGTTTCGACAAGGGCCGGCAGGCGAAAGTCTCCCGGCTTTTTTCGGAGCCGACTTTGTGACGATTTTCACAAAGTCGTCTTTCTCCCGCACAGAACGGCAAAATGGACGCGATCCTCCCAGTCCTGCTCTTCGTCCTGATCGCGGCGGCGGTCTCCGTGGGGCTGCTGGTTTTTGCGGAACTGATCGGCCCGAAGCGGGTCACGGCCGTGAAGGAGATGCCCTACGAGAGCGGCATGGACCCCGTCCACGACACGAAGCGGCGGTTCGACGTCCGCTTCCACCTCGTGGCGATCACGTTCCTCGTCTTCGACGTCGAACTGCTCTTCCTCTACCCGTGGGCCGTCGCGAGCCGCTCGCCGGCCGGGATCGATGCGGCCGTGGCCGACGGGCTCGTGAGCGGCCGGGGGCTCGTCTTCGCCGGGGCGATGGCGTTCACCGCCCTGGTCGTGGTCGGTTTCGCGTATGACTGGCGGAAGGGGGTGTTTCGATGGCGGTGAATGCTTCACCCGGTCTCGAGCTTCCCGAGAACGTCGTCGTGAGCAGGCTCGACGAGCTCGCCAACTGGTGCCGGAAGAACAGCCTCTGGCCGATGCCCTTCGCAACGGCGTGCTGCGGCATCGAGCTCATGGCCACCGGCGCGAGCAAGCACGACCTCGCCCGGTTCGGGGCCGAGGTGTTCCGGTTCAGCCCCCGCCAGTGCGACCTCATGATCGTCGCGGGCCGGGTGGTCATGAAGATGCTGCCGGTGCTCCAGCGGATCTGGCTGCAGATGAGCGAGCCGAAGTGGTGCATCTCGATGGGTGCCTGCGCCAGCACGGGAGGCGTGTTCGACACCTACGCCGTCGTGCAGGGGATCGACCGGTTCATTCCCGTCGACATGTACGTGCCCGGCTGCCCGCCGCGGCCCGAGCAGCTCATCCAGGCGATCATCGACCTCCAGGACAAGATCCAGCTGGAGGGCACGATCACCGGCCGCGAGTTCGAAACGGCCGGCCGGCAGCTTCGCAAGCGGGCCCTCGTCGAGTCGGCCGACCCGCTCACGATCGACGCCTCGCGCAACCCCGTCCTCCAGCGTCGGCTCTCCGAGTTCGCCGAAACGTCCTCCGCCCGTTAGCCCGCCTCCGAAATTCATGGCCGAAGCGACCGCCAGCCGCGAACCCTCCAGCCACGATCCCGCCGGATCCGAGGCGGCCCGCACCGCTGAAGAGGCGGCGGCCGCCGTGGCGACGGCGTTTCCCGGCGTCGAGTCGTCGGTCTTCCGTGCCCAGCGGCGGATCGTCGTGCCCGCCGAGAGGTCTTTCGAGATCCTCGCGAGCCTGAAGGAGGCCGGCTTCGACCTGCTCGTCGACGTCAGCTGCGTCGACTACCTCGAATACCGCGGCGCGAAGCGGCGGTTCGGCCTGGTCTACCTTCTCGCCTCGACGTCCACGGCCGCCAGGCTGACGGTCCGCGTGTTCGTCGACGAGCCGGTGGAGGGCTCCGATCCCTGTCCGGTCGTGCGAAGCGTCGTCCCGCTCTGGGAAGGTGCCGACTGGCTCGAGCGGGAGGTATGGGATCTCTTCGGCATCCGCTTCGAAGGGCACCCCGACCTGCGGCGGCTCGTGATGCCCGAGGAGTTCACCGGCCATCCGCTTCGCAAGGACTACCCGCTCCAGGGCCGCGGCGAGCGACACAACTTCCCCGTTCTCACCCGGGATCGGAGCTGAGCCAATGTCGATCGCCACCTCCGAGTTCGACGTCGCAACACCCGCCGAGCGGAGCGAGGACTACCTCTGGACGCTGAACTTCGGCCCCCAGCATCCCGCCACCCACACGACCCTGCGGCTCGTGCTGAAGCTCGAGGGGGAGCGGGTGGTCGATGCCATGCCCGAGATGGGCTACCTCCACTCGGGCTTCGAGAAGATCGGCGAGCACCTCACGTTCAACCAGTACGTGACGGTCACCGACCGGATGAACTACATCTCGCCGATCGCCAACAACGTCGCCTGGCACGAGGCCGTCGAGCGGCTGCTGGGCATCGATCTGACGCCGCGGTGCAAGTACATCCGCGTGATCGTCGCGGAGCTCGCAAGGATCAGCGACCACCTGCTCTGCAACGGGGCGGTCGGCCTCGACACCGGCGCCTTCACATTCTTCCTCTACGCCTTCTACCAGCGGGAGGTGATCTACGACATCTTCGAGACGCTCTGCGGTGCGCGGTTCACCAACTCCTACACGCGGGTGGGCGGTGCCTCGCAGGATTTCACGCCGCTCGTGATCGAGAAGATTCGCACCTTCCTGAAGACCTTCCCGAAGACGCTCGACGACATGGAGCGGCTGCTCACGCGGAACCGGATCTTCGTCGACCGCACGAAGGGGGTCGGCGTGCTCTCGAAGGCCGAGGCGATCAACCGCAGCGCGACCGGCCCGGTCGCGAGGGCCAGCGGCGTCACTCGCGACCTTCGCAAGGACGAACCCTACCTCGCCTACCGCGACTTCGACTTCAAGGTCTGCTGCGCGAGCGCCGGCGACTGCTATGCCCGCTACCTCGTGCGAATGACCGAGATGCGGGAGAGCCTCAAGATCGTGGCGCAGGCCCTCGAGAACCTTCCTTCGGGGCCCGTGAACGTCGGCATCGACCAGCGGACCGCGCTGCCGACGAAGAAGCAGGTCTACTCCACGATCGAGGGCACGATCTCGCACTTCGAGCTCTCGATGGCCAACCGCGGCTTCGAGGTCCCCAGCGAGGAGTCGTACGCCGCGATCGAGGCGCCCAACGGCGAGCTCGGTTTCTACGTCGTCGGCGACGGCGGGGAGACGGCCTACCGGGCGAGGTGCCGGCCGCCCTCCGTGCTCCACTTCGCGATCTTTCCGCAGCTCATCCGGGGACACACGCTCTCCGACGTCGTCGCCGTGCTCGGCAGCCTCAACATCATCGCCGCGGAGCTCGATCGATGAGCGGAAGAGCTTCCATCATCGTCTCGCGTGGGTCGGGGTCGCCCCTGCCACGTCTCCGGACGTTCGCTTCGGCCATCCTGGCCTCCGCTCACTCGGAGCTGTCTGCGCTCCGCCATCCATGGCTCCGCTGGCCA
>JBIIOJ010000137.1:0-8039 GCA_044337015.1 Pirellulales bacterium | reverse complement strand
CTACCGGCCGGCGACCGCGGGAGAGGGCAGGGGTGCTCTTCCGCCGGAGGCCTGCGACGTATTGGCCGGCTTCATCTATCGCGCGATGCAGGTGGCCGTGCTCCTGCTTGCGGCCGGCACGATCCTCGGCGGCCTGTGGGCAGATGTCTCCTGGGGCCGGTTCTGGGGCTGGGACCCGAAGGAGGTTTGGGCGCTCGTGTCGCTCCTCGCCTACCTCGTCGTGCTCCACGGACGCTACGCCGGATGGATCGACAACTTCGGCCTCGCAGCGGGAAGCGTGCTCGGCGCGGCCGTGATCGGCATGTCGTGGTACGGCGTCAACTTCCTGCTCGGCGCGGGGCTGCACTCCTACGGTTTCGGCCAGGGTGGCCAGACCGAGTTCTTCGCGTTCCTCGCCGTCAACATGCTGCTGCTGGTGGCGGCGGCATGGCGGTATCGATCGGGCTGCCATCCGGCCGGCGCGTAGCGATCGATCGAGAGCGAGTCGGCCGCGAGCCGGATGCGGATGGCACCCTCGCCGCCGGTTTTAAGCACCCGCGTGCGGGTCGAGGCCGTAGACTCCGCGTAGGCCCGACTGACCTCCTTCCAGGCGGTGCCGCCCACACCGCTGACGACCACGATCCGAGGATGCGTGGCCGCGGCGAGCAGCGGCGGCAGGCTCGTGGCGGTTCCGTGGTGGGGCGCGACGAGCACGTCGCACCGCTCCGGCGACCGCGCGACGAGCCGATGGACAGCATCCCCTTCGATGTCTCCGGAAAGCAGCAGCCTGCGGCCGCTCGCCTCGACCGCGATCACGAGGCTCGACTCGTTGTCGCTCTGCGCGGGCTCGCGGCCCGTGGGGTGGAGCACCCGCACCGTGCAGGTCGCATCGAGTGGAAAGACCTGGCCCGCGCGGACGGCCGAGACCGGCACGCCCTTCTCGTCGAGCATCGAAAGCAGCCCGCGGGCGGCCGGCGAATCCGACTCGAGAAACTCCCTCGCGAGAACGACCCGGCCGATCCGAAATCGGTCGAGCAGGTCCGGGATGCCGTTGAAGTGGTCGGTGTCGGCGTGGGAGAGCACGAGGCAGTCGATGCGGCTGACCCGCTCGCCCCAGAGCACGCCCGCAACGCCGCGGGCCGCGGCGCCGGCCGCGCCGAGCCGGCCGGCGTCGTAGAGCATGGTCGAGCCCGCGGGGGTCTTCACGACGACGCCGAGGCCGTGGCCGAGCGAGGCGGTCACCATCTCGAAGCTGCCGCCCCCGAGGTTCGCCGACTGGGGGATCGCGGCGACCAGGCCGATCCCGCACCAGCCTGCGGTGGCGGCGAGCCATGCAAACGGCCGCGAGAGTCCACGGCGGGGCAGGAGGGCAGCGACGAGCCCGAGCATCATGTACCAGCCGGCCAGCCACCATCCGGGCGGACCAGCGACCCAGGCATGCCCACCAGGCAGCCTCGCAGCTGCGTGCACGCACGACTCCACCCCGAGTAGTGTCGCATCGCACAGCCCACCGAAGAGCCCGCCGACCGCAGTGGACACCGTCGAGGCCACGAGGCAGAGAAACCCCGTCGCCATGGCGACGGCGACGAGCGGGGCGATCACGACGTTCAGCAGGAGCGCCACGGGGCTCACGACATGGAAAACCGACGCGGTGACCGGCGCGGTCACCGCCCAGACCACCCCGCCGGCGACGAAGGCCTCGGCGATGCCGCGGACGAAACGCCGCAGCCGCTTCTCCCAAGGCGGGCGGCTGCGGTCGATGAGCCGATGAATCGGGTCGTCCGATGGCCGGCGGACCGCGATGGCCGACGCCGCCGCGACGAGCACGCCCGTCGAAAGGAAGGAGAGCTGTGTCCCCACGCGGAAGATCTCACAAGGACGCCAGAGAAACACGACGATCGCCGCGGCCGCGAGCGAATTGAGCGTGACAGACCGGCGGCCGACGGCGGCGCCGAGGCAGGCGAGCCAGACGACGAGGGTCGCCCGGACGACCGGCGTCTCCGCCCGCACGAGCAGCATGTAGCCGCCGATCACGGCCGCGACGATTGAGAGGCTCGCTCCGCGCGGCAGGGGCGTCGCCCTCAGCACGACGGCGAGCGCCGCCGCGAGGATCCCGACGTGGAGCCCGGATATCGAGAGGATGTGCACCGTGCCGGTTTCGAGGAACTCTCGCGACTCCTCGCGGGGGAGCGATTCGCGACTTCCGAGCAGCAGCGCCTGCGCGAAGTCGGCACGCTCTGGTGCGATTGCGGCCTCCAGCCTCCGCATTCCCCAACGCCGTGCGCGGTCGAGCCACGTGGAGATCGCGTGCCACGGCGCCGGCTCGACGATTTCGACGCATTCGGGGGTGCGGCACCGGAGGATCGAGAGGCATCCGAGGTTTCTCGCTTTTTCCCGAAAGTCGAACTCGTCGGGGTTGAGCGCGGGCGATGGCCGCATGCCTCGGCCGAACACCCGAACCCGCATGCCCGGCTCGATCGCCGGCTGGCCACCGTCGACGACCACGCTCGCCCGGCCGCCCGATGGCTTCCAGGTTGCCCCGAGCCTGACCCGGTCGACGCAAATCGTGAACTCGCTCGCCGGCTCCATCGCCTCGACCGCCCGCGTGACCCCCGGCGGCGTGAATCGCGGCAACATTCTGGGAGACTCCGCGGCGATGCCCTCGACGACGATCGGCCTCGGTCGTCCGTCGAGACGCCAGGCCAACTCCTCCCTCGGGAAAAGCCCCCGCTGGAAGCCGCACCACGTGGCAGCGGCGACCGCAATCGCGACGAGCAGCACCCGCCAAGCCCATCGCTCGCGGCCCGCGCCGAGCAGGCATGCCCACGCGACGAAGAGCCCCACGGCCACGGCCCACGCCCCGACGACGGCCGCGATTCCCGCCGACAGGAACCCGCCGAGAGCCCCTCCGCCGAGCACCACTGCGGCGAGCGGGACGAGCGGCAATCGCGGTGGTGGATCGAGCGACCGTGCCTCGAGGAGCCCCGCCATGACACGCCATCCGCGGAGGATCCATTCCCCCGCCGACGACGCCGTGCGCTTCAGACTCATCGATGCCTCTCGCTCCTGCGAGGGGAAAGGCTACCACATCGAGCCAGCCGTCGGTCGGCGGTCACATACCGCCCTCGTGCGGCCTCAGACGCGGCACGCCTGCAGAACGCGGGGAATGCCGGCGAGGTCGCGGAGCGTCGGCTCTCCGCGGAGCTCCGCGGTGGACTTCACCACGGCCTCGGCCGCCTCGGGCGGACCGATCTCGACCAACAGCCAGCCCCCCGGGGCGAGCCTGCCGACGGCTTCGGCGGCCAGCCGGCTGATGACCTCGACCCCGGTCGGCCCGGCGACGAGGGCCTGCTTCGGCTCGTGGAGACGCACGTCCCGTGAAAGCCCCTCGAACTCGTCGTCGCGAATGTAGGGCGGGTTACTCGCGACGAGGTCGAACGGCCGCCCTTGTCCGACGTTCGCAAAGAGATCCGACTCGATGAATTCGATCCGGTCGGCCACGCCATGCTTCACGGCGTTGGCCTTGGCGACGGCGACCGCCGCGGGGGAGATGTCGATCGCCACGATCTCGGCCGAGGGGAGGTGCTTCGCGAGCGTGACGGCGATGGCGCCGCTGCCCGTCCCCACGTCGGCGATCCGCGGCGCGTCCCTGCCGCGAAGAAGATCGATCGCACGCACCACGAGCTGCTCCGTCTCCGGCCGCGGCACGAGCACCGCCGGCGACACGTCGAACGCCAGCGAAAAGAACTCCTTGGTTCCGGTGAGGTAGGCGACCGGCTCGCCATCCCCCCGCCGCTTCACGAGCTCGCGGAACCGCGTGCGGACGTCGTCGGCGACGACCTCGTCGAATGCGGTGTAGAGCAGGATCCGGCTGCAGCCGCGGACCGTCGCGAGGAGCACTTCGGCGTCGAGCCGGGGAGACTCGCTGCCGCGTCCGGCGAGCCACTGCGTCGTCCAGTTCAGCAGTCTCCCGACCGTCCAAGCTTCGGCGTCACGGGACGGCGGTGCGACGGGTCGCCGCTCACTCATGATCGCCCGGCGGCTGCCGACTCCATCTGGCTGCGGCGGAGGGCACGCTCGCGGTCCTCGATCGCGTCGATCACGAGGCCGAGCCTCCCCCCGACGATCTGCTCGAGCGGAAAGTTTTCGTTGATGCGGTGGTCGGTGAGGCGGTTCTGGGGGAAGTTGTAGGTGCGGATCCGCTGGCTGCGGTCGCCCGATCCCACGAGTTCCCGCCGCTCCGTCGCCCGCTTCTCGTGCTCGATCGAGCGGCGCAGTTCGTAGAGCCGCGTCTTGAGCACGCGGAGCGCCTTGGCGAGGTTCTTGTGCTGGCTCTTCTCGTCCTGGCACTGCACGACGAGCCCCGTCTCGAGGTGTGTCAGCCGCACGGCGGAGGCGGTCTTGTTGACGTGCTGGCCGCCGGGACCGCTCGCACAGAAGAGGTCCTTGCGGTACTCGTCGGGCGAGATCGAGACCTCCACGTCCTCTGGCTCAGGCAGCACGGCGACGGTGGCGGCGGAGGTGTGGACCCGCCCCTTCGCCTCCGTGTCGGGAACCCGCTGCACGCGGTGGCCGCCGCTCTCGTGGCGGAGCCGGCGAAAGACGTTGTCGCCCGACACCCCGAGCACGAGCTCCTTGAATCCTCCGAGCTCCGTCGCGCTCGCGTCGAGGACCTCGACGTTCCAGCCTTCCGCCAGGGCATGGCGGCGGTACATCTCGAAGAGGTCCCTGACGAAGAGCGCCGCCTCGTCGCCGCCGGTGCCGGCCCGCAGCTCCATGATGCACCGCGTCCGTGCCGCATCCTCGTCGTCCCCGCTCATCTCGAGCAACTCGTCCCAGAACCGGTCACGTTCGGCCCGGAGCGACGGCAACTCGGCCTCGGCCAGTTCTCGGAGCTCGGCGTCGCCACCGGCGGCGAGCTCCTCGTTGTCCGTGATACGACGCTGCGCCTCGGTGAACTGTCGGTACTTGTTGGCGAGCTTCGCGAGCGAACCGTGCTCGCGGGCGGTGGCCGCCATCCGCGAGGCGTCGGCCTGCACGGCGGGATCCTGAAGATCGCGTTCGAGCGACTCGAATCGCGCCAGCTTCTGTTCCAGTTCCTCGCGCAGCCCAGCCATGGCACCCTGTCGGGATCCGTCGCGGCGTCCATCGACGAAGGATGACCGGACGGGAATCCGGTTTCGCTACTCGGCGACGGCCGTCGACTTGCGGGCCTTCTTGACGCTCGCGTAGCCGGCGGCGGCGAACTTCGACTTGAACTTCTCGATCCGTCCGGCCGTGTCGACGAACTTCAGCTTGCCGGTGAAGAACGGGTGGCAGACGTTGCAGATGTCGACCTTCAGCTCCGGCAGCGTGCTGCGGGTGGAGAACGTGTTGCCGCAGCCACAGCGGACGACCGTGTCGACGTAATTGGGATGAATGCCTTCTTTCATGATGTCGGAACGATACCCGCTGAACGACCGATAGGCAACGCGGCTTTGCCGACGCCGCTGAAAACGGGGCTTGTCGGGCCGGGGGCCACGGATCGCACCATGGGCAATCGTCGGGCCAAAGGGTCCCGTTCGGCGTCGCCCGTGCCCCTCACCGCCGCTCGGCTGCCTGGTCGGTGAGCCTTTCGGCCCGCAGTCGGCTGCCGAAACGCTGCGGCGATTCGTCGGCCTCCAGCAATTTTCTCGCCTCGTCGATCCGCCCGAGCGCGGCGACGGCATCGGCGAGGGCCACCCGCGCCGCATCGGCCCATCGGCTGTCGGGGTGGGCCTCGAGCGTCATGCGACCCAGGTAGTCGGCTGCCGCCTCGAACTGCCCCTCGCGGAGCATGACGAGGCCGAGCGCGTAGGCCGCATCCTGTTTCAGCTGCTCGTAGAGCCGCCGGACGACCTCCGCCTGCTGGGGCGGAACCTTCGCCACGAGTTCGCGGATCCGGGCGGACGACGGGCGGGCGAGCAGGTAGGCGGCCTTGGCACCATTCGGGCCGTCGAGGTCTCCGCGAAATTCGCGGAGCTTTCCCGTGAACAGCGGCCTGATCTCACGGCGAACGGCCCTCTCGCCGTCGCCGGGATCAAAGACCGTGATCTGCATCGTGGCGAGTTCCATCGCGGCCGCCCGGTCGATCGCAGGTCGACGGCTCGAACGACGGGCCAGCAGCGTTTCGAAAGGGAACTCCCAGAGCCGCGATTGCTCCGCCGCGGCCGATCCCTGTGGCAGCGACGCGACGGCCCTGGCTGCCAGGCCCGATGCGTCGACGCAGAGCCGCATCGAGTGTGATCCGGAAAGGTTGGATTCCACCTGCTTCATCCGGCGTGAAAGAACCTCCGGGCTTGCGGAGACGAGCACCGCGAGGTGCTTCAAGGCATCCGCCTTCACGGGATACTCGCGGCCCGGCACGTCCATCCCAGCGAGCACCGAGGGATCGGTCGCCGCGATCCGTGCGGTCGCGATTCCTGTGCCATCCGGGCTCGGAATCGCGATGCCGTAGCCCGTGTCGAAGAGATAGGCCTCACCCGCGGTCACGACCGCAGGAATCCACGGCCGCACGTCGCCCGATGCCGGGTCGCAGGTGGCGAGCATGACGCCATCGATCCCCGCATGCCGCAAAATCTCGAGAAAAACCCAGGCCCTCTGTGGACCGCTCCCCCTGCCGGCCAGGAGCAACTCGCCCGGAAGGAACCACCGCGAGCCGGGGTTCGACTCGGAGGGGGAAGACGGCGGATCGGCCACGCTCGCAAGCGCCCGCGTGGTCCATCGGAAAATCGCCTCCGCCACGGCGAGATCGTCCACGGCGTCGCCGCGAACCGACATCGCAAGGTCGCGCATCCACCGCTGGTCGCGCAGGTGGAAAACGTCGCCGGGCGACTCGAAGACCGACCCCGCGAGCGACTTCTCGTCGACGAGCGGCGCGAACCGGGCCGGCAGCGAGGCAACGAGCGGATCAGCGGTCCACTCGGGGCCCGCCGGCCCGGCGTGGCTCCACTGGTTGATCCGGTCGAAGACCTGCGCGTAGGCGGCGGTCTCGTCGAAGTCGTCGAGACGGCCAAGCACGGCGATCGCGCCCTCGAGCAGTTGGCCGCGGACCTGGTCGGGCATGGAGACCGTGGGAGCGTTCGCCGCCACACCGGCTTGCCCATTCGTCGTGCGACTCGCGGTCGATCCACCGCCGCAGCCGACGGCCGCGGCGGCCAGCCACGCGATGACGACGCCCGATCGTCCCCTCGCCCGCGTTAATTCCATCACGCCTCCGCCCCCGCGAGCCTCGCTTCATGGATTGCGAGCACACGCTCGAGCACGCCGCGCAGCCGGTCGAGCGGGATCATGTTCGGTCCGTCGCTGGGGCTCGTGTCGGGATCGGGATGCGTCTCGAAGAAGAACCCGTCCACGCCCACCGCCGCGGCGGCCCGCGCGAGCGGCTCGACGAGCGACCGATCACCGCCGGTCGCGCCGCCGAGACTGGCCGGCTGCTGGACGGAGTGGGTCGCGTCGAAAATCACGGGCACGCCGAACGACCGCATCGCGACCACCCCGGCGAAATCGTTGACGAGCCGACCGTAGCCGAAGAACGTGCCTCGCTCGCACAGGCAGATGTCGCGACAACCCCCCGCGAGCAGCTTCGCGATGGCATGCCGCATGTCGGCTGGCGCGACGAACTGCCCCTTCTTCACGTTCACCGCACGACCGGTCTCGGCCGCCGCCATGAGCAGGTCGGTCTGTCGGCAGAGAAAAGCCGGAATCTGAAGCAGGTCACAGACCTGCCCCGCCGCGGTCGCCTGGTCGGGCAGATGCACGTCGGTCGTAATCGGCAGCCCCGTCCGCTGACGCACCCGATCGAGGATGGCGAGCCCCTCGTCCAGGCCTGGTCCGCGGAACGACGAGCCGCTCGTGCGGTTGGCCTTGTCGAACGACGCCTTGAAGATGACCTTGATCGGCAGCGCTGCCGCGATGAGCACGAGCTGCTCGGCGATCCGCATCGTGAGCTCTTCTGTCTCGATCACGCACGGCCCGGCGATTACGACGAGCGGGCAGCCGGGCCCGCACTGAATCGAACCGATCGTCGCCGGCAGCCTCGG
>JBIIOJ010000136.1:0-8062 GCA_044337015.1 Pirellulales bacterium | reverse complement strand
CCTCGGTGAGCCAGTAGCGATCGAGTTCCTCCTCGGCGAGACCGGCTGCCTTGAAGTGGAAGTCGTCGAGGATCGTCCAGCCGACGCCCGCTGCGGTGAGGTCGCGGACCATGCCCGGATCCCACACCCGCTCGGCCACCCACATCCCGGACACCTTCGCGGACAGCCGCCGCTCGAGCCACTCGGTGTAGCGGCGGATCTGCCCGATTCTGTCCCAGCTTGGCAGCATCGCGAGGATCGGCTCGTAGAACGCCCCGCCGACGATCTCGAGCCTGCCGGCGGCGACGAGCCTCGCGAGCCTGTCGAGGTAGTCGGGGTGGTGGCGGTCGAGCCATTCGGCGAGCGGGCCGCTCGTATGGATCGCGAGGCGGATGCCGGCGTGCCGTTCCACGAGTTCGAGCACCGGCAGGTAGCTGTCGCGGTAGGCCTGCTCGATCACGCCGTCGAAGTTGCCCACCGGCTGGTGGTCGTGAAGGACGAAGACGAATCGAACGGGGGATCGCATGAGAGGCGGCCTTTCCGGCGGAGAGCGGGCATTGTCGCGTCGGAAGGATGCCGCGCCAAACGGGTAGCCCGGCCAATGGCAGGTTCCCTCCCGGCAAGATGTCGCGGCGATTCCGGGCCCCGGCTCAGCGCGGCGGAGCGAAGCCTCGCTTCCGCATGAGGGCGTCGACGGCCGGGTCGCGGCCGCGGAACGCGCGGTAGCCCTCGGCCGGGTCGATCGTGTTGCCTACCGCGAAGACGTTGTCGCGGAGCTTCGCCGCCATGGCCTCGTCCCAGGGGCCGCCCGCATCGCCGAAGGCCTCCCAGGCGTCGGCCGTGATCACGTCGGCCCACAGGTAGCTGTAGTAGCCGGCCGAGTAGCCGTCGTCACCGAAGACGTGGAGAAAGTGCGGGATCCGGTGCCGACTCACGATCTCCCGCGGCATCCCCAGCTCCGCGAGAGTCTCACGCTCGAAGCCGCGGGGGTCGACCCAGTTTTCGCCGATCAGGTGCAGCCGCATGTCCACCAGGGCGCTGGCGAGGAACTCGACCGTGCGGAAGCCCTCGTTGAAGCGGCGGGCCCGCTCGACCTTCGCCACGAGCTCGGGAGGGATCGGCTGGCCCGTCTCGTGGTGGAGCGCGAACCGCCCGAGCACCTCGGGCGTGGAGAGCCAGTGCTCGAGGAGCTGTGACGGGAACTCCACGTAGTCGCGAGGCACGTTCGTGCCGCCGAGCGACGGGTAGGTGACGGCCGAGCAGAGCCCGTGGAGCGCATGGCCGAACTCGTGGAAGAGCGTCGTGGCGTCGTCCCACGAGACGAGCACGGGCCTTCCAGGCGCCGGCTTCGCGAAGTTGCAGTTGTTCGACACGATCGGGATCACCGGCCCGTCGAGCCGCTCCTGGCCGCGGTAGTCGCTCATCCACGCCCCCGACCGCTTGCCTGGGCGGGCGAAGGGGTCGAAGTACCAGAGGCCTGCGGTCGCGCCGTGGCGGCCGACGACCTCCCAGACGCGGACGTCGGGGTGGTGCACCGGCGCCGCGCCCGGCGGCAGCTCGCGGAAGCCGAGGCCGAAGAGCCTCTTCGCCACGAAGAACATCGCCTCGCGGAGCTTGTCGAGCTGGAGGTAAGGCGTGACCTCCGCCTCGTCGAGGTCGTACGTCGCCTTCCGAACCTTCTCGGCGTAATGGCG
Source organism: Pirellulales bacterium (assembly GCA_044337015.1). Lineage (GTDB taxonomy): Bacteria > Planctomycetota > Planctomycetia > Pirellulales > UBA1268 > UBA4655. The sequence goes on along the minus strand of JBIIOJ010000136.1, from coordinate 6,389 downwards.
GTAGTCCCAGGGTTCGATGCGGATGCCCGCCCCCTCGGCGTCGGCGACCGCCTGCATGTCGGCCACCTCCTCGCGGACCCGCGCCACCGCCGGCTTCCACACCGCCTCCATGAGTTCGAGGGCCCGCCCGGGCGTCTTCGCCATCGAGTCCTCCAGCCGCCAGTCGGCGTGCGTGGGGAAGCCGAGGATCGCCGCCCGCGTGGACCGCAGTTCGACGATCCGCCCGACCGTGGCGTTCGTGTCGGTCGCTCCGCCGCCGTCGCCGCGGCCCACGAACATCCGCCACACCTTCTCACGCAGGTCGCGGCGCTCGGAGTGCACGAGAAAGGGCTCGACCGCAGACCGCGTGTTGGGGATCGCCCAGGCGCCGGGCCGTCCACGGGCCGCGGCCGCCTCCGCGGCGGCGTCGCGCACCGCCTCCGGCAGGCCGGCGAGATCGGCCTCGGACTCGAGGATCACCACCTGCGATTCCTCGTCGGCGAGCACGTGCTGGCCGAACCTGGTGAAGAGTTCCGCGAGCTCCTGGTTGATAGCCACGAGCTTCCGCTTGTCCGCGTCGTCGAGCGCGGCGCCGTGCCGCGACATGGTGGTGAAGTGGAACCAGGCCAGCCGCCGCTGTTCGGGCGTGAGCGGCTCGCCGGAGCGGTTCTCGTGGACGGCCTTCACGCGGGCGAAGAGCGCGCCGTCGGTCAGGATGTGGTCGCGGTGCGCGGCGAGCCGCGGCTCGATCGACCGCTCGACCGCCTGCATCGCCTCGTCGTTGGCCGTGGACGTGAACACTCTGTAGACCGCCGCCACACGGTCGAGCGTGCGGCCCGACCGTTCGAGGGCCGCGAGCGTGTTGGCGAACGTGGGCGCCGCCGGGTCGGCCGTGATCGCCTCGACGGCCCGGACCTGCTCCGCGAGCGACGCCTCGAACGCCGGCTCGAAGTGCTCGGACCGCACCCGGTCGAATGGCGGCACGCCGCCGGCGGGGCCGGTCCAGGGCGCGAGGAGGGGATTCGTTGGAGTGGGCGCGGCGGCCATGGTGGCTCCGGTGAGGGCGAGAAGGACGAGGACGAGACGCATGGATGGATCCGGCACGAGCAGCGTCGCGGCAGGGCGGAGCTACTTATACGGGAATCGGCCAGCGACGGGGCAAGCTCGGGCTGGACATGCCCCGTCGCCGCTCGAGCGATTATGGAAGTGCCGCTGACCGTCCTAATCTCGCTTCGACAGCATGCTCGCCGACTCCGCGGCCGCGAGCGTCGTGATGTGGCAGCCGGTGCCGAGCTCGAACCCGGCGAGCTGCGCGAGCCGCGGCATGATCTCCACGTGCCAGCGGTAGCCGCCGGTCGTCGCGGCGGACCCGGCCGCATGGGCGAAGGGAGCCTGGTGCAGCCACCAGTTGTAGTCGGTCCCGGGCACGACCCGCCCCAGCCGTCCAATCAGCGAACGAGTGAGGAAAGCGACGGCAGCGATATCGTCGTCGCTCGCCGACGTGAACGATTCCGCATCATGCCGCGGCACGATCCAGGTCTCGAACGGCTGCCGCGGGGCAGGGGGGCAGAGGGCCACGAGATTGCCGGAAGACTCGACCACGCGTCCCTCCGCCTCCGCCTCGCGGACGAGCGTCTCGAACGTGTTCGGCGCCGCCTCGACGGAGGCGAGCTCGTCGCGGATCGTCGCCGGCACGAAGTCGATCGCCACGAGCTGGCTGTGGACGTGCTCGAGCGACGCTCCCGCGGCCGGCCCCGAGTTCTTGAAGATCGTCGCCCAGGCGAGGTCGGGGCGGGTGGAGAGCATCGCGAGCCGCTCGCGACACAGCCGCCAGACGATCTCCCACGAGCCGGGATCGATGGCGAGGATCGATCGCTCGTGGCGGGGCGATTCGATCACGACCTCGTGGATGCCGTGGGCCGCCCGATCGCCACCGGGCTTCGCCGGCGTGGAGCGGCTTGCCTGCGGCAGATCGTGGGCGAGCGGATAGCGATTGGGAACGATCCTCGCCTGCCAGTTGCCCGCGGCATCGGTTGCCCGGACAACGTCCGGAGGAGTGAGATGCTCGTTGCCGGCGCAGAAGGGGCACGTCTCCACGGCGACGGAGGCCGTCGAGCCCGGTTGGTCGATCGGCCGATCGGCGCGGTCGGGAGCGACGAAGACGGCGCGGCCGGAAACGGGGTCGAGGTGGATCCTCGGGTAGCGGAGAGTGGTTGCGGGCGGCGGTTCGAGCGGCTGCATCGGTCGCGAGTATCGCAGAAACGAAGCAGTCGTTCCCGCACGAATCGTGTTGAACGCCCCAGCCGGCCCCCGTAGACTGCGGCCTCTCGAAACCCTCCGGAGATCAGCACACTATGCCTACTGTCGGCATGCTCACCGTCGGCGACACATTCCCCCAGTATGCCTGCCAGGCCTGTGTCGGTACCGGCAAGGACGACCTCAAGCTTCTCACGAACGCTGAGTACGCCGGCTCCTGGGTGGTCTACTTCTTCTACCCGAAGGATTTCACGTTCGTCTGCCCGACGGAGCTGGCCGAGTTCAACAAGCAGCTGAAGGCGTTCGCCGACCGCGACACCAAGGTCGTGGGCGGCAGCACCGACAACGAGTGGTCGCACATGATGTGGCGGCGGTCGCACGCCGACCTCAAGGATCTCGGCTACCCACTCATCGCGGCCCAGAAGCTCGCGCCGGAACTCGGGATCCTCGAGAAGACGGAGGGTTACTGCCTCCGCGCCACGTTCATCGTCGACCCCCACGGCGTCATCCAGTGGGTGGACGTGAACCAGGGCCGCGTCGGCCGAAATGTCGCCGAGGTGCTCCGCGTGCTCGACGCCCTCCAGAGCGACGAACTCTGCCCGTGCAACTGGAAGAAGGGCGACCCCTACGTGAAGGTCGGCTGATCGTGTGAAGGCCCATCGCAGGTCCTGGCCGAGCAAGTTCGCAGACGCTTTTAGAGGGCTCGCGCGGGCGGTCCGCAGCCAGTCGAGTTTTTTCGTGCACCTCTGGGTCGCCGCCGCGGTGGTCGCGGCCGCGGCGGTGTTGAGGGTCTCGCTCGTCGCGTGGTGCCTCCTCGTCGGCGCGATCGCGGTCGTGCTCGTGGCCGAGGTCTTCAACACCGCGATCGAGTCACTCGCGAAGGCCCTGCCCGTCGGCCGGCATCCGCGAATCCGGGATGCCCTCGACATGGCGGGGGGCGCCGTGTTACTCAGTGCGGTCGCGGCTGCGGTGATCGGGGCGATCGTGTTCCTGCATCGGGCTGGTGAACTTTTTGGAATCTGGTGAAACCCTTCTGGAGGCGATCATGGGGAAGCTCTTTGCAGAGGCAATCGGGACGTTCTGGCTCGTACTCGGCGGCTGCGGCAGCGCCGTTCTCGCGGCGGCCTACCCGGACCTGGGGATCGGCTTTCTCGGCGTCTCTCTCGCGTTCGGCCTGACGGTGCTCACGATGGCCGCGGCCGTCGGCCACATCTCGGGCTGCCATCTCAACCCGGCCGTCACGGCGGGGCTTGTCGCAAGCGGACGGTTCCCGATGAAGGACGCGATCGGCTACGTCATCGCCCAGGTGATCGGCGGGATCGCGGGCGCGGGCGTGCTCTACCTCGTCGCCAAGGGCGTTCCCGGCTTCGATCTCGCGAACGGCTTCGCCTCCAACGGATATGGGGCTCACTCACCCGGCAGCTACCCGCTCGGTAGCTGCTTTCTCATCGAGGCGGTGCTTACGGCCGTGTTCCTCTTCGTGATCCACGGCGCGACCGACCATCGCTCAAGTTCGATCATCGCGCCGATCGCGATCGGCCTCTGCCTCGCGCTCATCCACCTCGTGAGCATTCCGGTCACGAACACCTCCGTGAACCCGGCCCGCAGCACCGCGACGGCCGTGTTCGTCGGCGGCTGGGCGGTCGAGCAGCTCTGGCTCTTCTGGGTCGCCCCGATCCTCGGCGGCATCGTGGGCGGACTCGCCTACCGCTGCGTCTCCGAGTGCGGCGACTGACGGAACGGGTCACAACCGCGATCCTCACCGCGACCCCCGCCTCGCCATCCAGCTGGAGGGAAGGGAGGGGTTGCCCGTGTGCCCGAGACGGCGTAGCTGACCAGCGCAGGCATGGATGCCGGAGCGCCAGTCAGCTCCGAGAGAGCGGAGGCCCTGGAGGGCCGTAGCGAACGTCCGACGAGGGGATACGGGCAGCCCCTCCCGGCGTTTTTTTGTGGACGAGACTGGGCCCGTCCGTCACTTCCGCAGGTCGTAGCAGAGGATCGCGTCGCCTTCGCGGAGGTAGAGGCGACCGTCGAGGATCACCGGGTGCGCCCAGCTCGGCCGGTCGCCGCTTCCTGGAACCTTGAAGCTCGCCAGTTCCGTGTAGGCCGACGGGTCGGCCTTCACGAGGGCGAGCGTTCCATCGGCATACCGGAAGTAGACATGGCCGTCGGCGGCGGCGACGGCCGCGGAGTCCTTCCCGCTGCCGCGGTTCTTCCAGACGATCTTCCCGGTGGCAAGCTCGGCACAGAACGGGATTCCCTTGTCGTCGGAGTCGCCGTAGAGGTGGTCGCCGACGAGCACGATGCCACCGTGCTTGTTGGCAAGCTCGGTGTTGAGGCCGTAGACCTCCTCCACCGTGACGCTGCCGTCGCCTCCGGCGACCTGCTTCAAAAGAGCGCCGCCCCTCTTGTAGCCGGCGGCGATGAAGACGAGATCCCCCTTTACGATCGGCGTCGGGATCACCGCCGTCGTCTTGTCGATCGGGTAGGTCCATAGGAGCTTGCCGGTCGCGGCGTCGACGCCCATCGCTCCGCCCGCCGTCGTCTGCACGTAGACCTTCCTGCGACCGACGTTCGAAATCACGATCGAGGCATGCCCCGCGCCGCGGTCGCCCGGCACCGCGCACGTCCAGAGCACCTTGCCGGTCTTCTTGTCGAGCGCAGCCATCGTCGCCGTCTCGCCGCCGGGCGTGCAGATGAGCTGCTCGCCGTCGATCGTGACGCTCTCGCTGTAGCCCCAGGAGTCGCCCTTCTTGCCTCCGAGTGTTTCCTTGAGGTCGACGCGAAAGAGTTCGCTGCCGTCGGCAACGCGGCAGGCGACGAGTTGGCCGAAGGGAGAGAGAACGTAAACGGTTTGGCCGTCGACCGTGGGCGTGCTGCGGGAGCTCTGCCAGCTCGGCTGGCCGTCGGTCCAGGCTGTGCCGGTCTTCGTCTTCCAGAGCTGCTTGCCGGTGTCGCGGTCGAAGCAGCTCAAGTACTCGTCGGCGTCGCCCGCCGTGGAGAGACCGTCGCCGAGCGTGAAGATCCTGTTGCCGGCGATCGCGGGGCTCGCGTAGCCGCGGCCGGCGCCCGCCGTCTGCCAGACGAGCTTCGGCCCCTCGGCCGGCCAGGTCTCGAGCAGGTCGGTGTCGGGGGCGACACCCGTGCGGGCCTCGCCGCGAAACGTCGGCCAGTCGCGGGCGGTGGCCCGGTCGCCGGGAAGAAACGTCACGAGCACCGACGCGGCTATGACCGACACGGCGGATGTCGCCGAGAACGGCCGGCAGCGAAGGGAAGCGGGGCGGTGGATGGCGACGGAAGCGGTCATTGGGGGCCTCGGCGGGCAGGGTGTCGGACGGGAACGAGCGGGCACTCGATACGGCCGAGCCTACGGCCCGACGAGCGGGGAAGTCAACGAACACGCGTGCCTCGCGCCACGCCTTGGTATAGTCGTGTCGCAGGAGGTTTTACCGTGGCAGATCCCGTCCAGGACGATTCGTTGTTCGGCAAGCGCGTCACCGTCGAGCAGGTGGAGGAGGGGAGCGACCTCGCCCCAAAGTTCGACGCCGCCGGGTTCATCCCCTGCGTTACCACCGACTACCGTTCCGGCGAGGTGCTCATGGTGGCGGTGATGAACCGGGAGGCCCTCCGCCGGACGATCGAGACGGGGGAAGCCCACTACTTCAGCCGAAGCCGCCAGCAGCTCTGGCACAAGGGCGCCACGAGCGGCCTCGTGCAGAAGGTGGTCGAGATGCGGATCGACGACGACCAGGATTGCGTCTGGCTGCGGGTCGAGGTGGCCGGCGGCGCGAGCTGCCACGTCGGCTACCGTTCGTGCTTCTACCGGAAGGTGCCCGTGGGAGCCGAACGCAAGTCGGGCACGACGCTCGAGTTCCTCGAGCACGAGAAGTCCTTCGACCCGAAGGCCGTCTACGGCGACGCGCCGAACCCGACGCAGCTGTGAGCGGCTTGCCGTACTGTTTCGGGGGCACTTGACGGAGGCCGCATTGACGCCGGGCGAGCGGACGCATCGTCGCTACGGCGAGGATACGCCTGATGCTCCTCAACGTCCGCTCGCCAGGCGTTCAGCATCAGAGTGCCTTTGTGCCCCATTGAGCACCACGTTTGACCGGTTCGGGGCTGCCCGTGTGCCCGAGACGGCGTAGCTGACCAGC
>JBIIOJ010000135.1:0-8081 GCA_044337015.1 Pirellulales bacterium | reverse complement strand
CGCTCGAGGCCGGGGCCGCGGGCTACATCACGAAGACGGTGCGGTTCGACGAATTGCTCGCGGCGATCCGCGAGGTGCATGCCGGCGGACGACCGATCGGCGAGGCGATGGCCCGCAAGATCGCCATAGCCGAGCGGGCAAGCCACGCCGCCCGCGGAGGCCAGGGGCCCGGGCTGCTCACGCCCCGCGAGCTCGAGGTGCTCCACCTGCTCCGCGACGGCCTGTCGCTCGTCGAGATCGGCGGGCGGCTGGCGATCACGGAGCGGACGACCCGGGCCCACGTCACGGCGATCAAGATCAAGCTCGACGCCGCCAACACCGCGCAGTGCGTCGCCCGCGGCTTCGAGCGCGGCCTCCTGCGACGTTGAACCGTATTCTCCCAGCTCGCGGTTCAGGCATCCAAGCAACTCGGCGGCATGCCATCCGTTGCCCCCTGCCCTTGAAGCCCGAGACGCAAGCCCAGGGGAATGCGGGTGGCCGCACGCAGATCGGGAGCGGATTCCCTTTGCTTGCGCAGCGGGCTCATAGCAGAGCGGGCTTCTTGGCAACGGTGCCGGACGCTGATTGCGGCCGCCCGGCATCTCGTGATACTTTCGGGCGATTACTTCCTCTCCGGAGTACCTCTGTGAAAACGCTCGCCGTAATCATGACGATGCTGTTCGGAGTGGCGATCGCCGGACAGCCGGCGGGCGATCCGGCGGTGGTGAAGGCGACGCCGGGGCTGGTCGCGTTCTGGACATTCGGCGAGGAGGAGGGCCGCCCGCGGTGTTCGCAGGGCACGGAGGATCCGCTGCCGCTGGACGAGGTACATGGGCCGATTCCACGGGCGGATGGTGGACCGTTTTCGGGCTTCTCTGCCCGGCTCGACGGGAGCCAGTGGTTTCGCATTCCGCACGCCGACCTTGGCGGGCTCGACATCAGCGGCCCCGACGCCCAGGTGAGCATGTTTGCCGTGGTCTCAATCGACGACGTGCCGCGCAGCCGCACGATCGCCGGCATCTGGAGCGAGGGAGAGGGGGCGGACGACGACACGGGCACGCGGCAATACGCCCTCCTGCTCCACATGCCCAGTTACGGTGGCGACCGGAAAGTCACGCCGCACATCTCGAGCGAGGGGGGCGTGACCTACCGCCGCGACGGCAGCCGCCTGCCGTGGAACGCCGACTACGCAGCCTCCAGATCGAACGTGCCGGAGAAGCAGTGGTGCACGGTTGGATTCACCTACGACTCGCGGTACATCCGCGCCTATCTCGACGGTGTGATGGAGCCGCGGTCGCTCGACCCCGCGAAGGACAATCGCACCGATCGCTACTTCACGTCCGAGGGCCCCGACGGGAAGGATCGCGGCATGAATCCCTACTACCACGGCCGTGGCATCTTCCGCTACGACCCCACACTCCACTCGAAAACGAAGATCGCGCCGGCCGACTTCACCGTTGGCGCCCGTCAGGCCGGCGGCTCAATGCTCATCGACGCCTTCCGCGGCAGGTTCGGCGGCCTCGCGGTCTTCAACCGCGCCCTCACCGACGACGAGATGAAGCGGCTCCACGATGCCGCCGGCACCGCCTCGCTCAACGCCGGGTCTCCGCGGCCGTAACGGTGAAGCCGGTCGAGCGAACCCCGGTTGCCGAGAATTCCTCGCCACCATGCAGGAGCACGCGCGGGGGCATCTGGCCCGTCCGCATCGCGTTCACTCCCGAATCTCGCCCGCGAGGATGCGGTCGTTGTCGCTGTCGGCGATCACGAGCCGGCCAGCCGGATCGAGGCAGCAGCCGTGCGGCCGCGCCAGCTGAGTGGCGAGCAGGTCGGCGCCGATCGACGCACCCGCCTTCGTCGGCACGCCCGCGACGGTCGCGATCGTTCCCTTCTGCGGGTCGTAGCGGCGGATGCAATGGTTTTCCGTGTCGGCGATGAGCAGACGGCCGCGGCGATCGAGCGACACATACTTCGGGCCGGCGAGGAGCGCCTCGCGGGCCTGGCCGCCGTCGCCCGCGTAGCCCGACCGGCCCGACGCGTTGACGACCGTGCGGACACGGCCTTCCTTGATCTCGACGACCGCGTTGCCCTCGCGGAGCGCGAGGTAGATCGTGCCATCGGCGGCCTCGCAGGCTGCCCGCGGGCCGGCCAGCGGTGTTTTGAGCGGTGCGGCACCGTCGAGAGGCTTGCCCTTCTCGCCGTTGCCGGCGACCGTGGTCACGCGGCCCGATTCAAGCTCTATCCGCCGCAGCCGCGCATTCATGAGATCGGCCACGAGCAGCGACCCGCCGTCGGGAGAGAGCGACCCGCAGTAGGCCTGGTTGAACGTGGCGGCCGCGGCCGGTCCGCCGTCGCCGCCGAAGCCCGCAGTACCGGTTCCGGCCACGACGGACACCGCGCCGGTCGCCGGATCGAACCCGCATATCCGGTGATTGAAAGTGTCGGCCAGGAAGACGAGACCGTTTCGGCCGATTGCCACGTCGTGCAGCCCGTGAAACCCCTCCGCCACGAATTCGACCGTACGATCCTTGCCGACACGAAACAGCCTGTTGCCGCGGGTGTATTCCACGCCATACATCCTCCCCGCGGCGTCGAACGCCACGGCAAACGGTTCGTTGACCCGCGCGGGATCGGGCTCCTTCGCGACGCGGCCCTCGGGTGAGCCGACGAGCACCGCGACCTCGCCAAAACAGGGAAGTGCGAAGGCAGCAACCGCGACGCAGGCAAGAAGGCAACGCATGAGAGTGATTGTGCACCGTGCGCCCGGTGCTTGAAAGCCCATGGCCCAGGCGAGGGAATATGCGTGCCGTCACCGTGACGCGCCCGCATTCCGCTCAGCTCGTGATTCCCGGCAAACGGTCCGGCAGGTTCATGCGTGTTCCCAACACCCGCTCCGTTGATGGTTGCGGGCATGCAGCCGCTCAGGCTACCCTCGCCCTGTCCGTGGCGGTCGTGAATCCCGCCCGGCGGAATCTCAGGCGAGAGGAATCCGATGCTGAAGATCACGGCGAACCTCTGGTCGCTCGCACTATTCGCGGCGGTCGCATGCACGGCGGCCTTTGTCAACGCCGACACGCCCGCCGGCGCGGAGAGCCATCTCTTTCACAACGAAGACTGCACCAACTTCTTCTACGCCGAATACGATCCGCGCGATCCACACGGCGGCGCCGCCGTGGACGCCTATGTCGATCGGGTGGCTGCCGGCGGCGTGACCGCGTTTCTCTGCAACACCAACGCAGAACGAACCAACTACGCAAGCGACGTCTGGGAGCCGCTTTGGACGGGCTACGACCCGGACGGACCGGACGACCAGCCATACCTGGCGGGCATCGGAAACTCCGACAACACCGATGTCACGTCGTGGCGCCGCCTGGTTGATGGGATGCTCGCGCTCCATCGGCAGCGGATCGACTATCCGGCACGAGTGATCGCCCGCTGCCGCCATCATGGCATCGAGCCCTGGATCTCGCTGCGGATGAACGACGTGCACTGCCAGGATCTGGAAAGACACCCGATTCACAGCGACTTCTGGCGAAACAATCCGCAACTGCGGCGGCAGGGCTACGACGGCAACTACAGCCGGGCGCTCGACTACGGCAGGTCCGAGGTTCGCGATCATTACATGAAGCTGATCGACGAGACGCTCGACCGCTACGACATCGACGGGCTCGAGCTTGACTTCATGCGCGAGCCGTATCTCTTCAGCCGCGGCAAGGAAGACGAGGGCCGGGCGATCCTCACAGCATGGCTGGCGGAGGTGCGGGAGCGGACCCGCAAGGCCGCGGCACGACGAGGGCATCAGATTCGACTTGGCATTCGCACGCCCTCTCGGCCGGAGGTATCGCTCCAGTTCGGGCTCGATCCGGTCGAGTGGGCCCGTCGGGGGCTCGTGGACCTGATCGTAGTCTCGCCCCGCTGGGCGACGACCGAGTTTGCGATGCCGATCCGCAAGTGGCAGCGGCTGCTCGACGGCACGGGCGTCGTGCTGCTCGGCGGGCTGGAGGTGCTCGTTCGCCCCTATCGTGCGGCGGATCAGCGGGGCGTGGCGCCGGAGGAGGCGATCGGTGCGGCCTCGCAAGTGCTGCACGACGGCGCCGACGGTGTCTATCTCTTCAACTACTTTCCGAACGGCAGCGCGACGGGCAACGTCTCGGGCTGGTGGTCGAACGACGTCTATCGCCAGTCGTTGCGGGCAATGGCCGCGCCCTCCGAGCTCGTGAAGCAACCGCGGCGCCACGTCGTGACGTTCAGCGACGTCAACCATCCAGATGGCGACGAAGGCTGGGGCAAGGCGGGCAAGACGCAGCTGCCCGCGGTCGGGCCCGATGTCGTGCTCACGCTGCCCACCGGCCCGCGAGCGCCCGGCGACTGGCAGGCGGAACTGACACTGCGGCTCGAGTCCTCACCGGCCAAGCCGCCAGCGGTGCGGGTGAACGGGTCGGCTGCGGCTGTCTCGGTCTCGAGCGCCGACCCGCGAGGCGAGCCGGCTGGCATCCGCTACACCGTGCCTGTCACGGCCCTCCGCGACGACGCCGCCAACGAGATCACGGCGACCTCGGCCGACGGCATGCCGCTGCGGGTCGTGTGGACCGACATCCGTGTCTCGCCGAGCGCACGCTGAAAATCCGCGCCGGGTTGCGTGGAAGCCCTTATACCGTCCAGCCCCTACGAAACACCCCGCACCCCCGAGTTTTCGGGTGGAACATTGTCGATTACGACAATAGCCATGGCAGGCGGACGAGTTCATAATTCGGGCATGCAGCGGCTCCTGCCCAGCCACCGGCCTCGACTCTGCGCCACGGCGTGCTGCGCGATCATGCTCGCCGTCGCACCCGCGGCCCACGGAGCGGAGCGGGTCGATCCCGATCGCGCGGCGGCCCACACGTTGTTCGAGGAGAATGTGCGGCCCGTCCTCGTCGCCCGCTGCCTCTCCTGCCACGGCGATACGAAGCAAAAGGCCGGCCTGCGGCTCGACAGCCTCGTCGGCATGCTCCGCGGAGGTGAGTCGGGCGCGGCGATCGAGCCGGGCGACGCCGAGGCGAGCAATCTCGTCAGCGCGATCCGCCACGAGTCGTGGGAGATGCCTCCCGACGGCAAGCTCGCCGACCATGAGATCGCCGCGATCGAGGCGTGGGTGCAGAAGGGTGCCCACTGGCCCGGGGTGAAGACCGCCGCCGAACTCCTCGCTGATGGGCTGCCGGCTGCCGACGAGTCGGACGCCGAGCCGGCGCCCCTCTTCGGCCCTGCCCAGCGGAAGCAGAAGGGCATCGTCACCGACACCGACCGGACTTATTGGGCGTATCAGCCGGTCCGTCGTCCGTCCGTCCCGCCGCTGCCTCACGGCGAAGGGGCTCCCGCCGGCCTCCAACAAGCCGACGCCCGCAACCCGATCGATCACTTCATCCTCGCGAAGCTCGCAGCGCAGGCGCAACTCACAGCGCAGGGGATCGAGCCCGTCGCCGCGGCCGACCGGCCCACGCTCGTGAGGCGGCTTTTCTTCGATCTTCTCGGCGTGCCGCCCGAGCCCGCCGACATCGCGTCGTTCGTCGCCGACCAGAGCCCCGATGCCTACGAGCAGCTCGTCGATCGTCTGCTCGCCGACCCGCGGTACGGCGAGCGGCAGGCGCGGCGGTGGCTCGATCTTGCCCGCTATGCCGAGAGCGACGGCTTCCGGCAGGACGCATTCCGGCCCACCGCGTGGCGGTATCGCGACTGGTGCATCGCGGCCTTCAATGCCGACATGCCGTTCGACCGGTTCGTGATGGCCCAGCTCGCGGCCGACGAACTCTATCCCGGCGACACCGAGGCCCTCGTGGCCACCGGCTTCCTGCGGCAGACGCCCTACGAATACAACCAGGTCGACGTCGACGCGCAGCGCCGCGAGATCCTGAACGAACTCACCGACGTGACGGCGGACGTCTTCCTAGCGATGGGCATGGGCTGCGCCCGCTGCCACGACCACAAATACGACCCGATCCTGCAGCGGGATTATTTCGCGCTCCAGGCCTTCTTCACGCCGATTGTCTGGAAGGACGACGTGCCGCTGGCCGCCGCCCAACCACCGGCCGACGCCGCCCGGCGCACCGCCGTCGCCCGGGCCGTCGACCTGCGGCAGGCGCTCGCCGCGATCGAGCAGACCTACGCCGTCGACGACGACGCCTGGAAGGGCTTCAAGCGGTTTCCACCCGCCACGCAGGGCCTCATGTTGAAGCCGCAGGCCGACCGCACGCCCCACGAGGAGCAGATCGTGCAGATCGCCCGCCGCCAGCTGGCTTTCGACAAGAAGAAGCTGCCGAAGGCCGATCGGGAAGCGTACGAGGCGGTCGAAAAGGAGCTCGACTCGCTCAAGGCGCAGGGCCTGCTGCCGCCGCCCGTCCCCAACACGCTGACGGCCACCGACGTGGGCCCCGAGCCGCCGCCCACCACGATCCCCGGCAAGCCGTCGCTCGGCGACATCGAGCCGCGGGTGCCGACCGTGCTCGGCGGCGCCGCGCTCGAGCCTGTGCCGCTGCGAGGCGAGGATGACACACGGCTCTCCACGGGCCGCCGGGCGGCGCTGGCGAAGTGGATCGCGTCGCCCGACAATCCGCTCACGGCCCGCGTCTTCGCCAACCGCCTCTGGCAGTGGCACTTCGGCCGCGGCCTCGTGGGCACGGCGAGTGATTTCGGTGTTCTCGGCGAGCAGGCCACGCATCCGGAATTGCTCGACTGGCTCGCCGCGGAGTTCGTGGCGAGCGACTGGAGCGTGAAGCACCTCCACCGGCTCGTCGTCACGACCGCCGCCTACCGGCGGTCGTCGAAGGCCGCGGTCGCCGGCACGTCGAGCGGCCCCACGGCCGACCCCGCCAACCGGCTTCTCTGGCGGCAAAACCCGCGCCGGCTCGATGCCGAGCAGGTGCGTGATGCGGCGCTTGCGATCTCGGGCGAACTCGACGGCAAGGCGGGCGGCCCGAGCGTGCCACCGAGCAAGCCACGCCGCGCGGTCTACACGACCGTCATCCGCAACACCCGCGACGATCTCTGCGATCTCTTCGACGGCGCCGACCCGTATGCCAGCTGCGCCCGCCGTAACGCCACGACGACGCCGCTGCAGGCGCTCTACCTCGTCAACGGCGAATGGATGCTCGCGCGGGCGAGGGCGCTGGCGCTTGCGATCGACAGGGTCGGCATAGCCGACGATCGCCGCGCCGTGGCGGAGGCGGTGCGGCGGGTGACGGGCCGCGAGCCGGAGGCCGCACGGCTCGTCGAGTGTGCCGAGTTTCTCGCCGCGCAGCAGCGGCTGCTCGCCGGCGATCCCTCCACCCAGTCGATCACGCTCACGCAGCGGATGCCGCAGCGGGCCGGGCAGGCGGCCGTGATCGATCCGGCGAACCCCGAGGCCGTGCTCCGCGCGGCGGGCAAAGACCTGCCGACGGCCGACTTCACGATCGAGGCCCATGTGATCCTGCAGTCGCTCTTCCCCGACGCGACGGTGCGGACGATCGCGTCGCAGTGGACGGGCGACTTCGCGATGCCCGGCTGGTCGTTCGGCGTGACGAGCGAGCAGTCGAAATACAGGCCGCGGAACCTCATCCTGCAGCTCGCGGGGGATGCCAAGGCGGGGGGCAGCCCGTATGCCGTGATCCCGTCCGACATCCAGCTCCAGCTCCAGCGGCCCTACTACGTCGCCGCGAGCGTGCGAACACAGGGCGACGAGAAGTCGGTCACGTTCTCCGTGAAGGATCTCTCCGACAACGACGCGCCGCTCGTCGAGAAGACGGTGGCCCATCCGTTCGCCGGCAGCCATGCCGCGTCGAGCCGGTTTGCGATCGGCGGCCGCGACGTGGCCGATCAAAGGTCGCGGGCCACGAGCGTGTGGGACGGCCTGGTCGACGACGTGCGGCTCTCGAGCCGGCCGCTCGCCCGCGAGGAGCTGCTCTGGGAGGACGGCGATCCCGGCGACGCGGTCGTGGGCCACTGGACGTTCGAGGAGACGCCCGGCTTCGCGGCCGATTCGTCGGGCCGCGGCCGCAACCTCACCCGCCCGACCCCGCGGCCCGACGTGAAGGATCTCAAGCGGTACGAGGCCCTGGTCGATCTCTGCCACGTGCTCTTCAACTCGAGCG
>JBIIOJ010000134.1:0-8122 GCA_044337015.1 Pirellulales bacterium | reverse complement strand
AAGTCCGTCGGGAATGCCTCCTCCGCTCGCTCGAAGACCGCGAGCATTCCTTCCGGAAGACGCCGGGCGAGCTTCTCGAGGCGATGCCGCACCACCGTCGCGGCATCGCCTCGGTGGACGAGCCGGATCGCGATGCCGGCGATCCGATCCGGGTTGCGCCTCGCCACCGAAGCGTAGACCTCCGGATCGAGCTCGCCGGAATCACCGACGAGCAGGAATCGGCGGCCCGGAAAGTCGGCGAGGATCCGCTCGATCACCCGCCTCTTCGACCGCTTCCGCGACGGAAAGCGTCCCAGCGGCGTCGAATCCTTCAGGCGGAAGAGCTTCAGGTGCATCGACCCTGCCGGCAGCCCCTCCCGCTCGAAGAACTCCCGCAGGCAGCTGGCGAGCTGCCACGGGCTCGCGGAAACGTAGTGGAACGCCGCGCCGCCCGCCTGGAGCCTCCGGAACGCCCCCACCATGTCGTCGATCGGACGGAATTCCCGGATGAACGTGTTGGCGAGGAGTTCCCGCTTCTCGATGACGTTGCTGTCCTTGACGGTGTCGTCGATGTCGGACACGACGGAGAGCCCTTCCGCTTCCACCACGTGGATCCGCCCCTCCGCCGCGGCGGCATCATCGCGATCGACCGGCAGTTCGTCGGCCTGAGGCACCGTCTCGACGCGGCAGGCGATCGACCGGCCTCGGCCGCCGGGGGCCACGTCGCAGGCCCGTTCGATCAACGAGTCTTCGAGTTCGAGCACAGCCGAAAAGTGGCCGACCCGGTCGGTGGCCCCGGCGGCGAACCGCTGCCCGCCGATGAGGACTTCGACCGGCTGCCCCGCCACCCGCTGGAAAAAGAAGGCGTCGGCCCGGTGCTGGAACAGCGGCGAACGGGCCTGGTCCGTGTCGAGGTCGAGCAGCCTTTTGAGCACGGCGATCGCCACGTTCCTCCGCCGGCTCGTGGCGGGCAGGGGCCGGCAGACCATGCCGGCCACGTGGACCCGCCAGCGGCCGTCCTCGGCTCGGCGGGCGTAGGTGGGAAAGCTCGTGATCACGCGGCGACTGGCCCCTGCGAACTTGTGCGAACGTCCTTCCACTTTACAATCCGCACGACCAGCAACACCAACGCATCAGGGAGAAAGTCATGGGTGTCAAGAAAACGGGCAAGGGACGCCGCAAGCTCGGCCAGAAGAAGCGCCGCATGCGGGCCCGCATCCGCCACCGCAAGGGCTAGTCCGCCACGGCAAAGGCAGTCTCGGGTTGGAACCCGCGGTCCAATATCAGCAGGCCGCGGTCGAAAATCTGTCGCCGCTCTCCGGCGATGATTTGCCGCGCACGTTTCAAGGGGTAGGGTTGCCTCGGAGCCCGTCGCAAGGAACGCGATCGGCTTCGAACTCTTCCCGAAGGAACGGAGACGCTTCGATGCGACGGATCTGCCGGCAGCCTGCCGCGAGCCTGCCAACGCTGCTTTTTGTCTGCGGGCTGCTCCCCGCCATCCTGCCGTCGGCAGGCTGCAAGTCGCTCAGCGAGTCCTACATCCGTCTGGAGGTCTGGAAGTACGAGCGGTGCTTCGGCCACCTTCCGCCGGGATTCGTGCCGCCGGGTGTCGCCGGCCCCATGGCCGCCCCCGCCATGCAGCCCTGCGGCCAGCCTGCGATGGGCGCGGCGCCATGCGGGGCTGCCCCCTGCGGGCCCGCGGTCGGCGGAGCGGCCGTCGCGGGAGGCTGCGACGGTTGCTCGGGCTCCGTCGTCGGTGGAATGCCTGCCGGGGCCATTCCCGCCGCCGGCACGATGGTGCCGACGCCGAGCCCGACCGCCGCGGTGACGACGAGCAAGCCGGTCGTCATCTCCGACGAGGTCGTCCTGCCGTAGCGCGATCGGCCTCTCAGCCGAGCGTCTCGTCGGGCCCCGGAAACCGCCGCTCGACGACGTCGGCATGCCACCGGCCGACCGCGTCGCGGATCACCCCGCCCGCATCGGCATACCGCCTGACGAAACGGGGCACGCGGTCCGGCGAGAGGCCGACGAGGTCGTGCAGCACGAGCACCTGTCCGTCGCAGTGGATGCCGGCACCGATGCCGATCGTCGGCACGGCGATCGTTTCAGTGATCGCGGAGGCCGTCTCCCCGGGGATGCATTCGAGCACGACGGCGAATGCCCCGGCTGTGGCTGCGGCCTTCGCATCGTCCATGAGGCGGTCGTGATCCCGCTGCATCCGGTAGCCGCCGAGTTGGTGCACCGCCTGCGGCCGCAGGCCCACGTGCCCCATCACGGGAATCCCCGCGTTCGCAATGCCGGCGATCACGTCCGCCTGCCCCGCGGTGCCCTCGAGTTTCACCCCCTGGCAGCCTGTCTCCTTGAGGATCCTCGCCGAGGCCTCGATCGCCCGTTCCACCCCGAGGTGCTGGAGCGGGAATGGGAGGTCGACGACGACGAAGGCCCGCTCCACGCCGCGAGAGACGATCTCCCCGTGGTAGATCATCTGCTCGAGCGTCGCGGGGATCGTCGAGGAACGTCCGGCGACGACCATCGCCACGCTGTCGCCGACAAGGACGCAATCGACGCCGGCCGCATCCACGACACGTGCGGTGGGGAAGTCGTAGGCAGTCACCATCGAGATCGGCCGGCGACTCCGCTTCGCCGCGACGAGATCGCGCACGGTAACCCGCTTCGTCGGGCCCGCCGTTGATTCAGACTGCAGCGCCACTAATTGAGTCCCTTGAAAAAATCGCCGAGTTCCGCATCGTCGGCGGGCGGCTCTTCCTTCGATCCGGCGAGGAAGTCGAAGGAACCGTCGGCGGGCGGCTCCGCCTCTGCCGAGGGCGCGCCGAAAGCCGCGTCGTCGAAGGACTCGATGACGGGCTCCTCCGACCCGATGCCGCCGAAGTCACCGGGCTCGGGCGCCTTCTGGGTCTCGATTGCCTCGGCACCAATGGCCGCCGGAGTGGCTTCGATCGCGAGGTCGGGAATCTCAGCGGGCTCGGCGGGCGATGCGGGCTCGGCGGGCACAGTCCCGTCGAACGACGGAAACGCTTCCGACATCTCGGCCTCCGCGATCTCGGCCTCCGCTGGCTCGGCCTCCGCAGCGGGCGAGAATCCGGCCGTCGCATCCTCCACCACGGCCGGCGCCGCCCGTTCGGCTGGCGCGAGGCGGCCGGAACCCTCGTAGTCGATGCGGATGTCGATCGTGCCGATCCGCAGCACGCTTCCCGGGGGCACGGGCGTACGGATGCTCGCCGCGATCTGTTCGCCGTCGAGGAACGTGCCGTTGGTGCTGCCGAGGTCGCGCACGAAGACGTCGCCGTCGCGATCGAAGAGTTCGCAGTGCTTGCGGCTGATCCGATCCTGCTGGATGCGAAACCTCGCCTCGTTGCCGCGGCCCACCACGATCGGGAGAGGCACCTCGTAGGTTCCCCGCTTCGATTCCGGCTCGAGAACGACGAAACGAACCTTCATGCGCGACGTTTTCAGGGGAGTTTTTCGGAACTTGACGAGTCTACGATGCTCCATGTGCCGGTCCAAACCACGGCAGTGTCTCGCGGCGTTGAACGGTAAAACCCCCGGTTTGCATGGCCCCCCCAGCCATCCGAGAGGATGCCCTTGCGGCAGCCCACCGCACTTCTATAATCGCGGGGTTTTCGGAGATTTCCGCGGTCTTACCGCCTCCCGCGGGTGTAGCTCAGTTGGTAGAGCACCACGTTGCCAACGTGGTTGTCGTGGGTTCGAATCCCATCACCCGCTTTCGTTCGCCTTTCATTCGACTCACTCCTTCCGAGCACCCATGCCCCCCTCCGCCATGTCCGACGACGCCACCCAGACCCTCGACACCCCCGACTCAGCGGTCGGGTCGGGCGACGCCGGAGGCGACCAGGCCGCCGAGCTCAAGTTCGATCTCGACGTGACGAGCGTCTCCACCTGCCAGCGGCGGGTGAAGGTGACCGTGCCGCGGGAGGAGATCGACCGCTACTTCAACGAGGCGATCGGCGAGTTGATGCCGAATGCCCTCCTGCCCGGATTCAGGCCCGGCAGGGCTCCGAAATCGCTCGTCACAAATCGCTTCAGGAGCGAACTGAAGGATCAGATTCGCTCGAAGCTGCTCACCGACGCGATGGGGTTGGTGAGCGACCGGGCGAAGCTGGCCCCGATCAGCGAGCCCGATCTCGACGTCGGAGCCGTCGTGCTGCCCGACGATGGCCCGATGACGTTCGAGTTCGCGATCGAGGTGCGGCCGGAGTTCGAGCTTCCGAAGTGGAAGGGTCTGTCGATCAACCGACCGACCCGCGAGATCTCTGCCGACGACGTCGAGGAAGCCAGCCGCGAAATCCTGAGGGAGCGCGGGCGATTGGTTCCCTCCAGCGAGCCGCCGACGACGGGCGATCTCGTCGTTGCGAACCTGCGGTTCACCCACGACGGCGAGGTCGTGTCGGAAGCCAGCGAGGTCGAGATCGTCGTGCGGCCGAAGCTGTCGTTCGCCGACGCGGAGCTCGCCGGTTTCGACAAACTCGTCTCCAAGGCCAAGCCCGGCGAGACGGTTTCCGCGGAGGTCACGGTCCTGCCCGACGCCGCCCGCGAGGACCTGCGGGGCAAGAAGTTGAAGGCCGAGATCACGGTGGTCGACGTGAAGCGGTTCCAGCCGCCGGAGCTCTCGGCCTCGCTGCTCTCCGAGTTCGGCGGCTTTGACTCGGCCGACGAATTTAGGGCCGCCGTTCGGAAGCAGCTCGAAAACCGTCTTGAATGGCATCGCCGCCGCCAGGTGCGACAGCAGGTGGCCGAGGCGCTCACGGCGTCGGCCTCGTGGGATCTGCCCCCCGAATTGCTCCGCCGGCAGGCCCAGCGGGAGCTCGAGCGGGCCATTCTCGAGCTTCGCCGCAGCGGGTTCGACGACGACACGATCCGCCGCCATGTGAACCGTCTGCGTCAGACCGTGATGGAGAGCACCTCGCGAGCCCTCAAGGAGCACTTCATCCTCGAAAAGCTGGCCGAGGAGAACCGGATCGCCGATGCGCCGGCGGACTACGACGAGGAGATCCGCGCGATCGCCGAACAGTCGGGCGATTCCCCGCGGAGGGTTCGGTCGAGCCTGGAGAAGCGCGGGCTCATGGACGTGCTGCGAAACCAGATCATCGAGCGGAAGACGATCGACCTGATCACGTCGCAGGCGAAGTTCAAGGACGTCCCCTTTGAGTTCGAGCGGCCTGATTCCGACGCCATCGATCATGCCGTGTGCGGCAGTGTCGTCGGCGAGGAGGAGATTCCCACCGCCACACGCAGCGAAGCGATGGACCTGCGGAGCGTCTCCCGTCGATAGAGCCCGGCCGTGGATCCCCGCCGCCGAGAACGACCTTTCACCAGGAACACCATGAACGACCGCCTTCCGACCATGCCATCGGCGTCGAGCGCCTACCGCGACTACCAGCGGCAGCGGCAGATGACGCTCGGCGACCTGCTGCTTGAAAATCGGATCATCCTCCTGCAGGGCGAGATCTACGACGGCAACGCCAACGAAGTCGTCATGAAACTGCTCTACCTGCAGAGCGAGAACCGGCGGAAGGACATCCACTTCTACATCAACTCGCCGGGCGGCAGCGTGACCGCCACCATGGCGATCTACGACACGATGCAGATCCTCTCCTGCCCCGTGGCGACCTATTGCGTCGGGCTCGCCGCGAGCGGCGGGGCGGTGCTGCTCGCCGGCGGAGCCAAGGGGAAGCGGTTCGCCCTGCCGCACGCGAAGGTGATGATCCACCAGCCCTACGGCCAGGTGGGCGGGCAGGTGAGCGACATCGAGATCCAGGCCGACGAGATCATCAAGACGCGGGCGATCCTCAACGAGATACTCTCGAACCACACCGGCCAGCCGTTCGAGCGGATCGCCAGAGACACCGACCGCGACCGCTACCTCACCGCCGCCGAGGCCAAGGAATACGGCCTCGTGGACGACGTGCTCACGAAGCCGCCAGCGGCGCCCGAAGAGGAGAAGGACTGACCAGCCCATGCCACTGATCCCCTACGTCATCGAGAAGTCCGGCCGCGAAGAGCGGGCGATGGACATCTACAGCCGTCTGTTGAAGGACCGGATCGTCTTCCTCGGCACCCAGGTGAACGACGAGGTCGCCAACGCGATCGTCGCGCAGCTGCTCTTCCTGCAGTCGGACGACCCGAAGTCCGACATTCACCTCTACATCAACTCGCCCGGCGGAAGCGTCACGGCGGGCCTGGCGATCTACGACACGATGCAGTTCGTGACCTGTGACGTGGCCACCTACTGCATTGGCCAGTGTGCCTCCATGGGGGCCGTGCTGCTCACGGCCGGCGCCAAGGGGAAGCGGCGAGCCCTACCCAACTCGCGGATCATGATCCACCAGCCGCTCGCCGGCATGGAGGGTACGGCCGAGGAGATCATGATCCACGCGAAGGAATTCAAGAACATCAAGCACAAGCTCAACGCGATCCTGCTGAAGCACACGGGGCATCCGCTCGAGAAGATCGAGCAGGACACGGATCGCGACCGCTTCATGTCGGCGCAGGAGGCGCTCGACTACAAGCTGATCGACGAGGTGATCGAACGGATGCCCGGAGTGAAGGCGGAAGCCTGACGCTTGGCGGAATCCTGATTGGTTGAGGCACAGGTGGATTGGGGCGCAAGGAGGCGCGTCATGACACGCTCGAACGACTTCCGAATACACCTCGTGGCCGTCGCGGTCGCTTTCGTCGTCGCCGCCGGCTGCCGCAGCGACCTGAACCAGCAGCTCCTCGAGCGGGAATTGCGGCTCCAGGAGGACCAGATCTACCAACTGCAGGATGAGCTGCACTTCAAGGCTTCGCGGCTCGACAGGGTCGCGGTCGAGAATGCGTCGCTCAAGAAGCAGCTGGGGATCGTCGATGCCGACGCCTCCCTGCCGAAGCAGGTTCTTCCGCCGCCGGGAGTCGCCGAACCGGCAAGGCCGGCCGCCGCTCCGAGCCTCGCGCCACCGACGATCGACGCCCCCGCCATCGAGTTCGTCAAGCCGCCACGGACGGGCGTCGCACCACCCGCGGTCGCCCCGCCGGCGGCCACGCAGCCCCCGACGCTCGACGGGGTTCCGCCGCTACCGGGCTCGAACCCGGGCCTCCAGTTCCGCGGCACGTCGCTCGGCCCCGCAAGGCCCGCCGACGGCCCGGTCTTCGGAGCCGCCGTCGAGGCTCCTCCGCGGCCGATCGACCCGCCCCCCACAGCGGCCGCGCCGCCGCCCGTGCGACGGCTCTCCCACGAGGAGAGCGCGGCCGATGAGAAGGGGATTACGCACCTCGTGATCAACGCCTCGCGGAGCGGCCCGTTCGACCGCGACGGCGACGGGCGATCGGACGGGCTCGCGGTGGTCTTCGAGCCACGGGACGCCGACGAGCGGCTCGTGGCAGCGGCTGGAGACGTGTCCGTCGCCGCCTTCGACGCGGCCGCCCCGCCCGACGCGCCGCCCGTTGCCACCTGGCAGGTTCCGGCGCAGGAGGCGCTCGGACGCTTTCGCCCCACCTCGCGGGCCCGCGGGCTCAATCTGGAACTGCCGTGGCCCGGCCGGCAGCCGGCATCTGGCAGGCTTCGGCTGCAGGTGCGGATGACGACGTCGGACGGGAGGGCGTTCGACTGCGAGGAGACGCTCGCCGACTAGCTGCCCGACGAGTCGCTACAGCCCGCGGTCCTCGAGGAAGTTCAGCAGGTCGGCGACGCGGTTCGAATAGCCCCATTCGTTGTCGTACCAGCTGACCACCTTCACGAAGTTGCCAAGGCCGATCGTGTCGACGGCCGAGAAGATCGAGCTGTGCGGGTCGCCCTTCAGGTCGGTGGAGACGAGCTCCTTCTCGGTGTACCGCAGGATCCCCTTGAGCGGGCCGTCGGCCGCCTTCTTCATCGCGGCGTTGATGTCGGCCGGCGACGCGTCCTTGTTGAGGATCGCCGTGAAGTCGACGACGCTCACCGTCGGCGTCGGCACGCGGAACGCCATCCCGGTGAACTTCCCCTGCAGCGCGGGAATCACGAGGCCGACCGCCTTCGCGGCGCCGGTGCTGCTCGGCACGATGTTGAGGGCCGCGGCACGGGCATCACGGAGATCCTTGGCGGCCGTATCGACCGTCTTCTGCGAGTTCGTGTAGGCATGCACGGTCG
>JBIIOJ010000133.1:0-8170 GCA_044337015.1 Pirellulales bacterium | reverse complement strand
CGCGGCCGGGATCTTTGGCCGCGGCCGCTGGTCGTGCTGGCTCGCCGCGGCGGGGGCCGCGGCCGCAGGCGTAGTGCTCGCGGCGGCCACGTCGGCGAGCATCCGCTCGATCGAGATCGACCGCTCCGCGGAGGTGCTCGCGGCCGAGGCGGCCGGGGCGAAGGCGGTGCAGGAAAAGTTCCGCAGCCGCGCCGCCAACATCCGCTTCGCGGAGGACACTGCGGCCGACCAGGCCGACGTGGCGGGCGTGAGCGTGGCGGAGGAGGAGGGGGCCTACGAGCGGGCGGTCGAAGAGCAGTTCGCAAAGATGCCGGCCTATCGCGCGAGCGGCAAGAAGACCCGATCCCAGGCCAAGCCGGCCGATGAAAGTCAGCAGCCCGAGGCGGCCAAGGATGCGGGCGAGGAGGGGGCCAGCCCGGACGGAGCGAACGCCGAGCCGGCCGCGGACGATGCGGCATCGGACCCCTCCGTCCGGAGCCTGCCGGAATCGCAGCTCATCGTGGCCGACCGGTTCGACCGTGGGAACCGCGCCATCGCTTGGACGGTGCTTGCGTGTACCCTCGGGCTCGTCGGCATGGAGTACGTTCGCCGGTTCAACAGCACGTTCGACCCAGTCTGGCCCGTGCCCCTGGCCGGCACGCCGATCGACGGGCTCACCGGCAAGGAGCACGTCACGACGCTCCCTCCAGGTGGTCTCGAGGCGATCCCCGCCTGGCTCGAGTCGCTCTCGAGGAAGGGGGAGTCGTTCCTCGTGTTCGCGGAGAGGGACCCGTTGCCGGGGCGATCGGAGCTTCCGCGGGTTTCGGCCGGCCGGCTGCGGCTCTCGACGCCGGTGCGGAAGTTTCCCGCGGCGGATCTCGCGGCCGACCCGTCGCTTGCGGAGCTGGCCTTCGAATCGGCCTGGTTCGGCCGCGGCAGCTCCATCGTCCTCGGGGACGACGCCGCGGACGACGTTCTGGCCCGCTTCGCGGCAACGCTCGAATCACGGCGGCGGTGCCGTGCGGCCGCCCGCAGCACGCTCGGCATCGTCTGGGCGATCGACGCCAAACCGCCCGCCGAGGCCGCGGCGACGATCGAGCGGCTGGCCGCGGCCACGAACGTCCGCTGGGCGCGGCCGTAGACAGGGCCACCGTGTGCAGACTGCCAGTCTGCACCTACAGAGCTTATGCTGTAGCCAAGGCGCTTGTTTGAACCGCAAACACCCGAGGGTAACGGTCCATGATCGCTGCACGCACGCCGCTCTTCGCTCTTCTGGTCATCGCGTCGATCCCGGGCTTGGGGCCGTCCTTCCAGACCGCCCTCGGCCAGACGAAGAAAGAGGAGGCCGACTACCTGGCCACGCCGTCGGCCGACGTGATCACGGCCGAGTTCCTCGAACCGGCCGCGCGGCAGGCGGTGGCCAATGGCGTCGCCACGCTCATCGCCCGGATGACCGCCGAGGGCAACGAGCACGGCCTCGCCTTCCCGCCGGCGCAGACGATGAAACTGATCGAGATGGTGGACGTGCCGGCCAAGCGGGTGCCGGTGGAGCATCCGATCTATGAACATGAATACGCGGAGATCGAGAAGATCGTGCCGGTGATGGAAAGTGGCCAGCCGACCGGACGGTTCACGAGGGAGAAGCAGCGGGTCATCGTGAAGAGCCGGCAGGTCGGCAAGAAGACGGTCGAGCATCTCACACCCGACAAGGATGGCAGCGAAACGATGAAGGTGCCGAAGTACGGTCCGGGCGGCCCCGCGGCGTGGTCGGTGAACCTTGCCGGGCTCAACGGCATGGCGCTCTATGTTCTCGTGAAGGCCGGGCTCGCGAAGCACCCTGCGACGGTCCGGCATGCCGACGTCCTCGCCGACCACGCCACCGACCACATGGGCCTTCCCGACCGAACCTTCGACCTCGCCTGGATGGCGGCTGGCTTCGCCGCGCTTGGGTCTGATTCCCGGCACGAGCCGCTCGCCCGTCGGCTCGTCGGCAAGCTCGTCGACGGGCAGGTGCGGGAAAAGGGGGAACTCGACGGCCTCTGGGGACCGGTCTGCGTCAACTACGGGTATTTCGGGAAGCTGATGACGCTCGGGCAGACCGTGCGGCAGGAGATCGACGTCCACATCCCGAAGAAGATGGCGATCGCCTCGCCGGCGGAACAGGAGCAGCTCGTCGCAATGGGGAGGGAGATGAAGGCCTTCGTCACCACGTACGAGCGGACGCATCGTGACGTGTTTCGTGCGGGCACCCGGATGCTCGGCATCGAGTCGGGGTACACGTTCGAGGATCTGGCGATCCTGCCCGGCCTTCCCTTCAACGCCTACCAGTGGGTCGTCACCGACGTCGAGTCGACCGATGCCGCCACCTTCGCCCTCGCCGTGGCGAAGCAGGCCGGAATCCTGCCGAAGGAGACGGAGCGGCTGGCGATCCGTCGCAAGAGCATCCACGCTCCGGTGAAGACCGACGCTGTGATCAAGGCCGCTGCGAAGCGGATGGCCGCCGCGATCGACGACGACGGCAGCTCGACGGCGCTCGCGCTCGTTTCCAAGAACACCGGCTACGACAAGACGGGCTTTCCGGCCCCCTCCTTCTCGAGCCCCGACGCGATGCCGTCGATGTTCGACTTCGAGACGGCCTGCACGACCCTGGCGGCGCAGGAGACGCTCGAATCGCTCCTCGAGATCGATCCCGCGGTCGAGAAGCAGCTTGCGGAACCGCGGAAACGGGCCCGCGATCGTGCGGCGAAGATCGCCGCGCGGTGGTATGCCGAATCGGCGAATCCCGCAGCCGACCCCTGGAAGGGGATGTATGCGGGCATGAAGGTGTCGCACGCCGATCTCACGAAGTCGGGCGTGCTCCCGGTGCCGGCGATGCCCGACGCCGTCGAGTCGCTGCCATGGGGGCCGCAGGGGTGTCTTTACAGGCTCGTGCCGGACTTCCGCGGTCTCTTCACCGGGGGCGACGCCAAGAAGCGGTTCGGAGACGACCTCTTCCGTCAGATCACCTACCGGCTCGTCGCGCTCCAGGATCAGAACGGGCAGTGGGCGACCACCGGATACCTCCCCCTCAACTCGACGGCGAGCGAGTCGCTCTCGATCGGCCGGATCGCCCAAGCGTGGCACAAGTCGCTCAGTCGTGACCCGCCGGTGAAGATCGGCGTTCCCGACCCGGTGGGCTATGACGTGATGCTCCATCATGGTCACTATCACCACCACCATCATCATCATGGTGCAGCGGTCGATGCCGCGGCGTTTCCGACGCTCGCGAGCCTGCTCTTTCTCCTCGAGGCGACCGACAAGCCGGTCAATCTCGACGGGATCGCGATCCTGCCCGAGCCTTCGACGGAGCCGGTGAAGGAAGCCGACGCGGGCAAGCCGCCCGTCCGGCTCACGCCCGTCGAGGCGGCCCGCCGCGTCGTGCGGCCGAACAGCCCGAGGCAGGAGCTGTTCGACGCGATCCTGGGCACCCGCTGGCCGCGGAAGACGGTCGAGCCTCCGGCGACGGCCGTCAAGACGACGGCAGAGTCACCGGAGAAGAAAGAGGCACCGGGAAATAAGCCCGCCGACGAAGAGCCGCCGGAGGAAGATGATGGGCTTGGAAAGTTCGAGGACCTGCTCAAGCCCGCCGCCGGGAAGTGAACATCCGGCTGCCGGCTATGGCAGTCGCACCGGCTGGCCGTCGTCGATCCAGGCCAGCCGCTGCCAGACGCCGTATCGTCTGCCATCGGCCCCCGACCCGAGCGTCGATTCGATCGTGTCATCGATGAACTGCACCCGGCCGTCGCAAAAGAGCACGTTCACGCCGCCTCGATGCCGGCTTCGGGACGTCGCGGCGCCGTCGATACCGAGCCGGTCATCGAGTTCCATCCCGCCTTGGCAGGGCAGGTTCCGCGTCGGCTGGTTGTTCGGTGAGCTGGTGACCGATCCGCCGCGGCCCGTCTGGGCGAAGCAGCCCCAATCGTTGGCCGTCAGCGAGCTCGACACGACGCGGGCCTGGTGAAGCCGATCCGGCACGACCGAATTCGGCGGCTGTGCCGCATGCAGCATCTGCATGCCTGCGTCGTTGTACCAGAAGGCGCCGCGGCCATCGAGATTGGAGACGCCCCGAAGATACTCCGCCACGGCGATCGTGTTGGCGAGGCCGTCCTTGATCGCCTGCGATGTCGTGCCCTGGGAAAAGCCAAACACTGCCCGCCGGTCGAAGGTGGCGGTTCGCGGAGGCAGCGGACGCACGGGCTGGTTGATCCACCCGCTGCCGGGCGAGATCAGCGAGATGCCCTCCGCCACGTTGGTGCCGGAGTAGATGCCGAGGTAGTTCGACTTCGCAAGCCGGATCGACAACCCGTGCTGAAACGGCGGTGTCGTCCAGAGCGAGGAGACCGCAAGGTCGGACGGGCAGAGGAACGGGCTGATCGAGCGGCCGTTTACACCGGAATAATCGACCTGGGCCTGGGCCGCGTTCGGCTCGAACTCGAGCGTGAGCACGCGAAAGAGCGGGCCCCTGATCGCATCGTAGTAGGCCTGCTCTTCCACCCGCGGCAGCAGGTCGTGGAGAAAACACGTCCACCAGTAAAAGCCGAACTTGGCGACGGGGCCTGTGAGCGCCGTGCTGCTGCCCTCCGTCGCCCCCGACCGCCAGGCGCTCGCGAAGATCCCCGCGGGAAACGATCCTGCCGACGATTCGTAGCCGGCCATGGCGACGCCGATCTGCTTGAGGTTGTTGGCACAACTCGCCTGGCGGGCCGTTTCACGGGCCGATTGAATGGCTGGCAGGAGCAGCATCACGAGCGTCGCGATGATCGCGATCACCACGAGCAGCTCGATGAGCGTGAAGCCGCGGCGGTTGGGAACCATGCTATTTGTCCTTTCCGATCTCGCCGGTGTTGGAGAGCACGTTGCCCGGCGGATCGGCGGGAACCATGAGCATGTCCCAAATGCCATCGACGATGCCGTTTGGAGTCAGCGTGTCCGAACCGTTGCTGCTCACGCTGCCGAGACCCTGAGGATTGTAGGTGTCGCGGCCGTATTCGCGGCCGGCCACGTCGGGATCGCACTGCTCGCGGCGGGTGACCCGCGGCGAGATGCCGCGGACGGAGCCGTCGCACATCACGACGTTGAGCACGTCGTGGTTGGCCTGGAGGCGGAACTGGTTGCAGCCGCCCGGGGCGGGCCGCTGCTGGAACATGATCGTGTTTCCGTAGCCACCGAAGCCCAGCCCGATCCCGGCGTACGACGTGGCCGTGAGATTGGCGGTCGACCCGCTCACCGCAGGATCGATGCCGAAGGTGTGCTCCTCTCCCGGCGGCGTCGTCGCGGTTGGGAGAAATGCGTAACGAAATTTTCCGATGTCACCCTTCGTGCTCCGCGGATCGACGTCGCATCGGCGCATCGCCTCGCCGAACATGATCGTGTTGGAGACCCCGTCGACGACGTGAGCAAAATTTCTGGCGTGCAGGCCGTACCTGACGGAACTTTGATGTTCGAACGGAGGATTGGTTCCGCCGCCCGGCCAGGTATTGATCACCCAGGCGGCCGTCGGCCGCCCCCATCGACCGCCCATGAAGTCTTCTGCATAGGTCCTCGTTCCGGCGCTGAACCGCCGGCCGGTGCCAAACTTCAAAAAAACGTGGGCGTTGGCCATGTAGTTCGTGAGTGACCAGCGTTGGTTGTCACGGCCCATTTCCATCCAGTGGGGCGGCGACGAAGAGTCGTCGCTGCACTGCAGGACGTCGAGCGATTTTCTGCTCTGTGCCCTCGCGAAATCGGTGTGAATGCCCGAGGTGTTGATGGTCGTTCCGGTGATCTCCCTCCAGGTCTCGTACCACGGTCCCTGTGCCGGTTCGCCCACCCGTCCAACGAGTTCCGACTTCACGATCGGGACCGAAAGGCCCACCGCATTGATCACGCCGACCGTGGAGGTGACCCATGTTCCGGGCACGAAGTCGGCGCTCGCGGGGATCTGGGGAGCGATCATGCTGCCGGTGATGAGCACGTCGATTTCGACCCCCGTGCCCGTGGAAATCGGTAGCGAATCGAAGAAGGTCTGCTCGCCAAGATCGGGCAGGAGGTGCAGGAGCCAGCCCCCGAAGGGTTCGTTGGGGCCGGCCTTCATGGCCCCCCAGTAGACGGGCAGCCGGCCGTTCCGCTCGTGGAACTGCTGCACGGCAGCGCCGAGTTGCTTGAGGTTGTTGGCGCACTGGGACCTGCGGGCCGACGTGCGGGCTGACATCACGGCCGGCAAAAGCAGGCCCGCCAGGACGCCGATCACGGCGATCACGACGAGCACCTCGACGAGCGTGACTCCCCGGCGACCATGCATATTCAGGAAACCATGTCTATTCAGCCGTGCTGCCAGCATGATTCGTCTCCCCGAAAGCGTGGGTTCCAGTCGCCTCGCCGTCATCAAGTGCTGTCGGCCCGGCCACCTCTCAAATATTACTCGTATTCATGAAGGACGGAAAGCGGGGAATTCAGTCGGTTGCACCCCGTCCCGATCCGGTATCCTGGGAACTCCGACTCCCAATTTTTAGGAGGTTTTTCATGAATCCTGCCAGCCAACCGTCGCAGGACGTTTCCCGACGCGAGTTTCTCAATGCCTCCTTCCTCGGTGCCTCGTCGACCGCCGTCGCCGCGAGCGGGGTGGCGAGCGTGGCGGCCGGGCAGGCCGTATCGCGTGCCTCCGCCGCCGATGCCAACGGCCGCATCCGCATCGGGTTCATCGGCCCCGGCGGGCAAGGCTTCGGCAGTCACGTCAAGAACCTCGCGAAGCTGCGGGCCGACGGCGCGAAGATCGAACTCGTCGCAGTGTGCGACGTCTACCAAAACCAGTCCGACATGGTCTCCAACTTCATCAAGGAGCAGACCGGCCGGGCCCCGAAGCAGTACGTCGATCACAAGGAACTGCTCGCCGACAAGGACGTCGATGCCGTCTGCATCGGCACGCCCGACCACTGGCACCACCGTCAGATCGTGGACAGCCTCGAGGCAGGCAAGCACGTCTACTCCGAGAAGCCGATGACGAAGACGGTCGAGGAGGCGCTCGACGTCGTGAAGGTCTGGAGGAAGACCGGCCGCGTGATGCAGGTGGGCGTGCAGTCGACGAGTCTCAAGGTGTGGGACCAGGCCCGCGAGCTCATCGAGGCCGGCAAGCTCGGCAAGGTGCTCGGCTTCCAGACCGAGTACTTCCGCAACTCCGACTGCGGCCAGTGGCGGTATTACAAGCTCGAGAAGGAGATGAACCCGCGAACGATCGATTGGAAGCGGTGGCTGGGGGTGGCGGAGGGCCTCTCCGAAGACATCCCGTTCGACCGGGCCGTCTACAAGCAGTGGCGGTGCTACTGGCCGTTCGGCTCCGGCATGTTCACCGACCTCTTCGTCCACCGCACGACGGCGATGCTCAAGGCGACGGGGCTGCGGTTTCCCGCCCGCGTGGTCGGGGCCGGCGGTGTCTACATGGAGCTCGACACCCGCGACGTGCCCGACGTGGCGACGGTGGTGGCCGACTACGAAGAGGGCTGCCAGGGCCTCATCAACGCGACCATGTGCAATGAAAACTCGCGGATCAAGCAGGTGATCCGGGGCCACAACGGCGCCTTCGAGTTCGGCAACGGCGAATCGTTCACGGAGTTCAGGTTCATCGCCGAGCGGCCGCAGGTGACCCACGACAGCAGCATCCAGGACGAGGTCATCAAGACCGACCTCACGGCTGAGGATCTCAAGAAGAACAACACGAGCTACCTCCATTTCCGCAACTGGATCGACGCGATGGAAGCCGGCAGGCCGGAGGCGGTGAACAATCCTCCCGATCTTGGCGCCGCCGCCGTGGTGACCGTGATCCTGGGCGCGATGAGCTACCGCAACGGCAAGGTCTACCACTTCGACGCGGCGTCAGGTCGCTACACCGACGGTAATCCCGCCTGGGCGAAGAAGTGGGAGGCGATGTCGAAGGCCCGCGCGAAGCCGAAGCAGGTGCCGGGCTGGCACGCCGGCGACACCGGCAGCACGCTCAGGCCGGAGGACTACCAGTCGCTCGGCGGCCCGTGGGTGGATGGCAAGGATCCGGCAGGCGCCTAGGAGGGCGGTTGGCCATGAGAAGTCTGATCAACTGCGCGGTTTTACTCGCCTGCGCGGTTTTGCCCGCCTGCATAGTGGCGGGGATTGCGTGCGCGGCCATCGGGGCTGAACCCCGGCC
>JBIIOJ010000132.1:0-8194 GCA_044337015.1 Pirellulales bacterium | reverse complement strand
ACGTTCGCGACCCGTGGATCGGCGACCACACCCGTGCCGAGGCGGCCAATCGCCAGGGCGGGAATCGATCCGCTGGGCTGTGCGGCGAGGGCGACCGAGGGTGGCGGGCCCGCCGGCTCGAGGCGGCCCCCCGCCCAGCGGACCGCATGGATACTGCCGATCTCGGAGGGCGACGCCAGCTGCCGGCCGGCCCAATCCCAGAGCAGGTCGAGAAATGCGTGGGCCTCGCCGGCGGCGGGGCCCGTGACGCGCATCGAGAGATCGTGCACCGGGGCGAAGCCGAGGTAGTCGGCGTGCCAGAGGTTGTGGCCTCCGACGATCGCCTCACGACCATCGGCCGCCACGATCTTGGCGTGGTTCCAAGACGGCCGCTTCTGATCGTTCGATGTTTCCATCCGGCAGGCGTGCAGGCGAATCGCAGTGTCGGCAGGCAGGTCGGCTGCGAGGTCGCGGATCGACGCCTCGAAGTCGGCGTCGGTCTGGGTCACGAACCGGTGGCGTCCATACAGAATGCGGACCGTGAGCGGATGACCGCGGCGGGCGGCCCGCGCAAGCCCACGTCGGATCGCCGCGGCAAACTCGCCGGAGGCAAACGGCTCGAGTGAAGCGATGTCGATGAGTCGCTCGGCGCCCGCGATCAGTTCCTCGATGGCGATGAGCAGGCGACCGCTGGCGGCGGGCAGCGAGGCCGTGCCTCCGGTGGCGAGCCAATACGAGTTGTCGGCTGGATCGTGCCCCCAGAGTTCCGGCGTCTGCAGCAGCTCGAACCGCTCGACCGTGGTCCGCGAGAGGAGCCCGGGCAGGCCTCCGTCGGGCGGCGCACCGAGCGTGGCGAGGCAGCCGGGTATGATCGTCGCGTTCATCGGTGACCTTTCTTGTTTTGGAATCCGCATTGAGCCTACCGTCTCGGCCGCCACATGACACTCCATCGCCCGACCGGCACGATCTTCTTCATTTTGACGGCGGTGCTCATCGACATGATCGCCGTGGGCGTGATCATGCCCGTGCTGCCGGCGGCCGTCGCCGCGTTCACATTCCGTCGTACGCAGGCGGATCAACCGCACACGACGTGATCACACGTCAGCCGATCGTGGCCACGACCGGCTCGAGTTGGCGGACGAGTTCGGCCGACAGGCCACCCGCCGCGATTGCGTCGTGGGCCTGCTTGCGCAGGGCGTCGACACACTCCTCCGGCGTGGCGTCGTCAGGCAGGTCGATCACCGCGTCGAGCGGCGTGCTGGAGTCACCCGACAGGAAGCGGACGAGCTGCGCGATCGACACCAGCCGCGGATCGCCGGACTTCGCCGCCGTGTCGTCGAGCAGCGTGCCGACGTGGGCGGCGTTGATGGCGAGCCGCTGCTGCACCTTCGCCGCGGTAGCCGCCCGGAATCCGGGCTCCTGCGACAGAGCCTCGAAGCCGGCTCGATCGATCACCAGCGCCTCGACCCGGTTTGGCCGTCGCGAGACGACGGACGCCACCGCCGGCCGGTTCCGCCACATGCCGATCTCTCCGAGGACGGTCGGCGCCGCGAGCGTGGCCACCTCCCGGGGCTCGGCCGCGTCCGAAACCGCCTTCAGGACGCAGAGCGGCGCCGTGGCGGAGAGGATCACGTACATCTCGTCGACCGGCTGACCCTGACGGATGAGCGGCTCGCCGGCGGCGAGCTCGATGGTGCGTATCTTGAACAGCGGCTCGGTGCCACGGCTCGCGTCGAGGGCGTGAAGCAGGATCGCACCGATCAGCCGGTCGGTGGTGTCGTGAGAGCCTGCGGCAACGTAGGCGGCGTGGAGCGCGGCCACGTCGGCACGCTGCCAGAGCAGAGCTCGGTCCTTGGAGCGGTTGCGCAGGCCGCTCTCGCGGGTCGTGCAGCGAAGCCTGCGCCGCCACTCCTGCCGCTGCGCCTCGAGCTCGGCGTCGGGCTCGGTCGGAAACAGAAAGGTCTTCGTCTCCGCGTCGAGGTGTCGGCGGACGTGGCCGAGAACCGTCTCGTCGGCCATCGCCGCCGTCAGCGGCACGATCCGCCGGGCGATCTCCTGGGCCATTCGCCGCACCCGCGGCGAGGCGGGTCGCGCCCGCAGATGCCGGTCATACGAATCGCGAAACCGCTCGTGGGCGGTTAGTCCCCGCGGAATCCGCGCGAGGCCCGTGAGCCCCGCCAGTTGATAGAGGATCGCGCAGAAGATCTCACCGACCGCGCGGCCGGCCGGACTGTCGGGTGGCAGCCCGCACGTGGCCAGCCCACGACG
Source organism: Pirellulales bacterium (assembly GCA_044337015.1). Lineage (GTDB taxonomy): Bacteria > Planctomycetota > Planctomycetia > Pirellulales > UBA1268 > UBA4655. The sequence continues at coordinate 5,947 of JBIIOJ010000132.1, read as the reverse complement.
GATTGCCTCGATGAAGGAGGTCGCCACGTATGCATAGTCGGCTTCGTAGCCGTCGCGCACGCGGACACCGTCGCCATCCGCATCCGCCACCACCACTCCCGCCACATGGTGCCGCAGATTGACGAGCCGGGCGATCTCGCGGAACTCGTTCGAGGATCGTGGCAGGAGGAACCCGCCCCGGAAGAAGTCGCCCGTGCCCTGGATCCGCTCACCGGCGCGAAACAGCCCCTCGTTGCGATACGACGTGGCCACGATCGAACCGACGAGGAGCGTGCGATAGATCCCTGCCCAGGCGAAGCCGATGGCATCCGGCACGATCCGCCCGCGATGGACCCACAGGTTGCGGACGGTGGCAAACCGCCAGGCCAGCTGCCCCCCGGCCACCCGCCGGATGGTGTTCCACTCCTCGTCGCTGAGGATGCGGAACGGCACGATGTCCTCGGGCGCGAGGAACTCGTCGAGCGTGCCGAGGCGGGGGCGACTCGGGCCGGCAGGGGTCGTCTTCATTCACACGCACAGGGGATGTGGGTTACGCTTCAAAGGGTCGTCGACGCCGATGCTGCGGCAACCACAACACTGATTGTGACCGAAGGCCGTCTCACCGTGCAACGCGACACGAAAGGCTTTGGATGCCGAGCATCCTCACACGACTGATCGGCGGAGATCTCGCCGCGCTCACGCAGGATGCTTGCGGCGAGTTCGTCCGCCGCTCCCGGCTGGGCGGCGTCGTGCCGCTGAAGATCGGCCTCACGAGGGGGCACCTCGTCTCCGACCCGGCGCTCGTCCGGCACGTGCTGCTCGACAACATCGACAACTACGACAAGCATACGCCCGCCTTCGACGCCGTCCGCGTCGTGCTCGGCAACGGCATGCTCACGAGCGGCGGCAGTTTCTGGAAGCGGCAGCGGCGAATCGCGCAGCCCGCCTTCCACGGCGAGAGCGTCCGTCACTTCGCGCCGATCATCTCGCGGCTGGCTCTCGAGACAGCCGACGAGTGGGAGCGGGCCGCGGCGGCCGGCGACACGGTCGATGCGTGCACCGACATGATGCGGGTCACGCTCCGGATCGTGTCCGAGACGCTCTTCGGCGACGACCTCGCGGCCGACGCCACCGAGATCAACCGCGTGTTTCCGGTGATTCTCGCATGCCTCGCGGCGCGGGTGACGGATCCGATCAGGCCGCCGCTCTGGGTCCCGAGCGCCAACAATCGGCGACTACGGCCCGCCCTCGCGTCGCTCGACTCGATCGTGACGCGGCTGATCGCGACCAAACGCCATCGCCTCGCCGCGGGTGACGCGTCGCAGGGCGGCCATCGCGATCTGCTCACAATCCTCATGCTCGCCCGCGACGCCGAGACGGGCGAGGCAATGAGCGACGCGCAGCTCCGCGACGAGGTCATGACGCTCATGATCGCGGGCCACGAGACGACGGCCAACGCACTGTCGTGGCTCTGGTACCTTCTCGACCGCCACCCCGATGAGCAGGAGCGGCTGCGTGCCGAACTCGTCGCGGCCACCGGCGGCAGAGCCCCGACGGTGGACGACCTGCCACTCCTGCCGCGGCTGAAGGCCGTGATCCAGGAGACGCTGCGGCTCTATCCCCCCGTATGGATGTTCGATCGGCGGGCCCTCGGCCCCGACGACCTCGCGGGCACGCGGGTGGCCAAGGGCGACCTCGTGATCTTCTGCCCCTACGCGATCCACCGTCTGCCGGAACTGTGGAGCGACCCCGAGGCGTTTCGCCCAGGGCGGTTCGAGGCGGGCCGCGAGGAGCAGAAGAACAAGTTCGCCTACCTGCCGTTCAGCGCGGGCCCGCGCACGTGCATCGGCAACAGCTTCGCGATGATCGAGTCGCAGATCATCATGGGCACGCTTCTGTCGCGGTTCCGGGCCCGGCTCGCCGATCCGTCGCCGATCATCCCCAAGCCGCGGGTAACGCTCCGCACCTCGCGACCGGTCGAACTGCGGCTGGAGCGGGCGCCGCTCGCCTGACGGCTCACGTCGGACGTGAGGCCGCCTCCCGCGGGCCGTTCAAGATCCGGCCGATGATCGTGGGGCGGACGCACCACGCGTAGGTCACGAGCAGCACGGCGGTCACCACCACGAGGATCAAGAGAAACTTGATGCCGCCAGGGAGCGGCCATTCGCGGACGGCGAGCTGCGCCGCGAGCACCAGCGGCACGTGCGCCAGATACATCCAGTACGACGCGTCGGCGAACCACGCGACCCTGGCACTGGATTGCGAAAAGAAACGGTGGAAGAGGCCGATCAACGCGAGCGACATCGTCCAGGCATAGGCGGGCTGCAGCACCGCAGCGGCCGGCCGCAGACCGATGGTGAAGATTCCGGCAACGAAGAGCACCAATGCCGCCGGCAGCAGGAGCGGCCAGCGGGCACCGAGCCGCGTTTCCATCCCTTCGGCCGTGAACGTCGCAACGCCAAAAAAATAAAAACAGCCGTAGAAGACGAGCAGGTGGGGCTGCGGCAGGAGGCCGAACGACGTATCGGGCCCGAAGAAACCAGACATCGACTGCCCCATGAACAGCTGCGGCAGGATCGACAACGGCACGAGCCACCACCGCTGGCGGCCCGTCGGCAGGAGGTTCGCCATCGCGAGCACCGCGAACGCGGCCACGAGCCAGCACAGAAACCAGAGAAACCAGAGGTGGTCGAAGATATTGGTGTCCACGAGGTGGAACGGCTTGCCGCCGAGCCGGAACTGCCAGCGGTCGGAGCCCAGGAACCGCCAGTAGGCGAGCACCGCCCGGTCGAGCGGACCGCCGACGGTCATCGGGACGTCGCCGAGCAGGTCGCGGATCCGCCCGCGGCCACGGGCGATCTCGTCTGCATCGAGCGGCGGCAGGCCGAGCAGCGGCGCATACTCGGCTGCCAGTTCGGGCGAAAGGAGCGTCATTGCCAGGGGCGTTCGTCCCGATCGGTTCGCGATCCGGGGATCGGCGCCGCGGTCGAGGAGCACCTGCACCGCCTCGTCGCGTCCGTAGGCGACAGCCTCGTGGAGAGTGGTGTCGCCGAGCCCGCCCCGGGCGTTGACGTCGGCACCGGCGTCGATCACCGCCGCAACCACTGCCGGATGGTTGGAGCATGCCGCCCACGAGAGCATCCTCCGCTGAAACACGGGGTCGCGGCCCTCGGCGAGGACCCCCGCGGCGAACCGGCGGCGCACCACCTCGGCATCGCCCGCGAACATCTCGGCGATCGCCGGCTCTGGCCGGCTCGATTCGATGGCATGCCGCTCGAGAACTCCGTCGAGCGGCCCGATCGTGACCATCGCGAGCAGGAGTGGCACGGCGATCCGTGCGAACCGCTGTTTCAGCAGACTGCCGAGGCCGCGGCGTTGGTAGACGAGCATCGTGAAATAGCCGCTCAACAGGAAGAAGAGCGGCATCCGGAAGCCGTGGATGGCGAGAAACACGAGCGCCAGCAGGCCGCTCGGCCGCGTGTCGTGCACGGGCCACGGCGCCTGGTAGAACGCCAGGCTCGCGTGCACGACGATCCCGAGCGCCATCGCGAAACTACGGAGGGCGTCGAGGTCCGTTCGGCGTGCGGTCATGGCATGGCTCCGGAGGGTCTGCCCTGCATGACAGACCCGGAACGGATATGTTGTCGCGGGTTTCCTCGGTTCTGAATAGCCTCGCCGCCATGCCTCCTCCCGCCATTCTCGTCACCGGGGCTTCCTCCGGCATCGGTCGCGCGACGGTGACGGCCTGCGCCGCGCGGGGCTGGCGCGTGGCGGCGACGATGCGGCGGCCGGAGGACGCCACGGATCTCACGGCGATCCCGGGCGTGGTGGTGCTTCCGCTCGACGTCACGAGCCCGGAGAGCGTCGAGTCAGCGCTGGCAGACGCGGTGGCCCGGTTTGGCCGCCTTGATGCGGTCGTCAACAACGCCGGCTACGCCGTGGACGGGGTTTTCGAAGGGTCCGACGACGCGACGATCCGCCGGCAGTTCGAGACCAACGTGTTCGGGCTGATGCGGGTCACGCGGGCCGCGATCCCCATGATGCGACGGCAGGGAGGCGGCACAATCGTGCAGGTGTCGTCGATGGGCGGACGCGTGACGTTCCCGCTCTACAGCATCTATCACGCGACCAAATGGGCCGTGGAGGGGTTCAGCGAATCGCTCGCGTTCGAGCTGCGTCCCTTTGGGATTCGCATGCGGCTCGTCGAGCCGGGCGCGATCCGCACGGACTTTTACATCCGCAGCCGGGATCCGATCGCGGCTCCGGCCGGGGCCGGCTATGACGATCTCGCATCACGCTGCGAGGAGATCTCAATCTCCGCCGGCGCGCGGCGGGGCAGCCCGCCCGAGGTTGTGGCCGAAACGATCCTCCGTGCGATCCTGGACCGCGGCTGGCGGCTCCGGTATCCGGTGGCACCGCCCGCGCCGTTGCTCATGGCGCTGCGAAAGTTTCTCCCGGAGGCATGGTTTCTCCATCTCATCCGCCGGCGGTACGGAATCCACACGTAGCCGTTCAAGTCGCCATCAGGCGGCTCAGTGAGATCAGGCGGCTCATGTCGCGTTCCAGATCATCCCGCCCGCGAAGCGATCGGCGGCGAGTCACCGTCCGAGATCTACCGGCGCGGGGCGTTCGTTTCGGGGAGCCTCAACTGGCTCGCCGCGGTGGCCTGCGCGGCCGTAGCCGCTTTTCACTCTCGCCACAACCCATCACGTCACATGGGCAAGCGGCCCAACAAGGCCAGGATCAGGAGGATGAGCAGGATCAGCCCAACCAGCCCGCCTCCCGCGCCGAGGACGGTGTTGCCGCTCCGGAATCCGTAGCCACCGCCAACCAGTGACAGTATCAGAATCACGACAAGAATCAGTACGAGCGGACTCACGGTTCTCTCCTTACAAATAAAGATCAAACAAAACCTCGTGGAGTCCGTCCCCTGATGTGCGGAATGCTTTCCGTTCCAGAGCAGTAAAACCCGCTGTCTCGTCGCCTGCGCTCACACATGCCCCGGGCGATAGATTCCTTTCGCACAGGGCTTGTGTTCGCGCTTTCGGCTTCCGTCGCGGTGACGGGCAGCCTCTACGGGAGGATCACCTTGTCGATGACGTGAATAACGCCATTCGAGGCGTGGATGTCCGAGTTCTGGACATGAACCATCTCCTTCGGGGTGCCGATGTGCACGCCTGTCAGGAGATTATGGGTTACCTCGAGCTTCGCCCCGCCGACCGTCTTGACCTCCTTGATCTTCTTCACATCAGCGATGAGAAGATCGTCGGGCAACACGTGCATCAGCAGGATTGCCTTCAACTTTTCCTTGTTCTCCGGCTTGAGCAGGCTTTCCAAGGTTCCCGACGGCAGCTTCGCAAACGCCTCGTCGGACGGGGCAAACACGGTGAATGGCCCCTTGCCCTTCAACGTTTCGACAAGCCCGGCCGCTTCGAGCGCTTTGGCAAGCGTCTTGAAATGGCCGGCTTCCACTGCCGTGGTAACGACGTCTTCGGTCGCGACTGGGGTTCCGGCCGCCCTCTCGCTTCCCGGTTCCGCATTTACATTGGTCGCAGCCATGCTGACCCCAATCACCGCCATCATCGCGATGGCACGAATCACAACAAATCTCTTCATGGGTCAGGTACCTCACAGAGAAAATCATCCCGTCGGCTCAACAGGCGAGACGACTCGGTCGAGGGAACACTAGAAACGCCGGCTTGAAGGCTAAGAGACACATCCCCAGAAGGCTGTTTTTGCGTGGCTGACGAAGCGGACATTTCGCTCCGGCTGCTGTTCACTGTGGCGGTGCCCGCCGTGAGCGAGAGTGGCTGGAGGCGAGGCAGACACAGCACGCAATCAGAAACACCCGTTCTCGACCTCTTGCGCCATGAGTTGCTTCAGCCTTGAAATGGCTTGCTGCTCCATTGCCGTCGCAGTAGCCACGTCTTGACTCCCTGCGTCAGCATGGCGTAGCCGAGGATCGATA
>JBIIOJ010000131.1:0-8301 GCA_044337015.1 Pirellulales bacterium | reverse complement strand
TCCACTGGTCAGCTACGCCGTCTCGGGAACACGGGCAGCCCCGAACGGCGTCAACCCTCACCGACCCCGCCGCCTCGCCGGCTCCTTGCGCTGGCGAGTAGACTCGGAAGAGATTTATGACACGAAAAAAAACCCCCACCTCGCCCCCTGAAGTCCGTCCCGCGACGCTCCTGCCGCCGAGCCGCGTGCTCGTGACCGTGGCGTCTCTGCTCGCGGCCACGGCGCTTGTGCGGGCGGGGCTGCTCGAGCCGCTCGTCGGCAGCATCGTCGACATCGCCGTCCAGAACATCATCTCGCTCATACTCGCGTTCACGGCCCTCGTTTCGGTGCTCGTCTGGTTCGTCCGTGAGAGTGGCCAGCCGGCGGCCGTGCGGTGGGGCCTGCTCGGCGGGATCGCGGCGGCGGTCGTCGCGGGCGTGGCCACCCTGCGGGTCGAGCGGGTGAGCGGCGACATGGTGCCGCAGTTCGCCTGGAAGTGGAGCCCCGCGCGGGACCGTCTTTTGCCGCGGGCCGAGCAGGCTGGCAGCGCCGACGGCGACCAGGCCGCCGACGGCCGTGGATCAGGTGGAGCGTGGAAGGCCGAAGACCTTGCCGACTTCCCCCGGTTCCTCGGGCCCCGTGGCGACGCGGGCGTCGATGCGATCGCGATCCCGGCGACGAGCGGGGCGTACACAGAGCTGTGGCGGCGTCCGATCGGCGCGGGCTGGGGCGGCTTCGCCGTCTGCGACGGCCACGCGGTCACGCTCGAGCAGCGCGGCGACGAGGAAGTTGTTGGCTGCTACTCGCTCGAGACCGGAGCGCCCGATTGGAGTGTGGCGGTCAAGACGCGGCATGAGACCGTGCTCGGCGGCGTCGGGCCGCGGTCGACCCCGACGATCCTCGATGGTGTCGTCTACACCACGGGGGCGACCGGCTGGCTCCACGCGATCGAAGGTTCGACGGGGAAGGTCGCCTGGCGGAAAAACGTGCTCGATGATCTCGGGATCGACGGCGATGCCCACCGCGGGGCCGTCGCCTGGGGCCGCGCGGGCTCGCCGCTCGTCACCAAGTCGCTCGTGATCGTGCCGGGTGGCGGACCGCTCGCCGACGGGGGCGGGGCGGTGTCGCTTGCGGCCTACGACCGCTCGACGGGCGATCGGGTCTGGACCGGGGGCGACGAGCAGATCGCGTACGCATCGCCGATCCTCGCAAGGCACGCCGATCGCGACATCGTGCTCATGGTGAACGAGGCGAGCGTGGCGGCCCACGATCCGCTCGACGGCCGACGGCTCTGGTCGTTCCCCTGGCCGGGTCATTCGAATTCCGACGCCTCCTGCTCGCAGCCGCACCCGCTCGACGGCGGCCGCGTCTTCATCTCGAAGGGCTACGGGATCGGCTCGGCGGTTTTCGAGCCCGCGGCCGATGCCAGTCCGCTCGCCTTCCGGCCCGCGTGGGCGGAGCCGGGCCTGCTCAAGACGAAGTTCACGAACGTCGCGATCCACGGCGGCCATGCCTACGGCCTGTCCGACGGCATCCTCGAGTGCGTGCGGCTCTCCGACGGCAAGCGGATCTGGAAAGGGGGCCGCTACGGGCAGGGGCAGGTCCTTCGGGTAGGCGAGTTGCTCGTCGTGCAGGCGGAGTCGGGCGAGGTGGCGATCGTGGACTGCTCGCCGCAGAAGCTCCGCGAGCGCTGCCGGATCGCGGCCCTGGACGGCCAGACCTGGAACAACCCCTGTGTCACCCAGGGCAGGCTGCTCGTGCGAAACGCCGAGGAGGCGGCCTGCTATGCGTTCACCGAGGAAGATGCAGACGAGTCGGCGGGCGACAAGGCCACGGTCGGCAGCGAGGCGTCGCAATGAGCGACCTCTCGGGCCAGACCGTGCTCGTCACGGGTGGAACCCGCGGCATCGGTCGGGCGGTGGCCCTCGAGCTCGCTTCCGATGGCGCGCGGGTGGCCGTGCATGGCCGCAGCGGGGCGAACGCCGCCGAGGTGGCCTCGCGGCTCGGCGGCGCGCATGCCGGCACGTTCCTCGCCGACCTCGCCCAAGCCGACGCCGTGGAATCGCTCGTGGCGGAAGTGACCGCCGCCATACCCCGGCTGAACGCCGTGGTGCTCGTCGCCGGCGTCGACGTGCTCACCGGTGAGCCTGCGAAATGGCCCTTCGAGCGAAAGCTCGAGGAGCTCCTGCGGGTGGACGTGGCGGCCACGATGAAGCTCGCGCGGGCGATCGGCCGCTGGATGCACGACCGGGAAGGCGGCTCGATCGTCACGATCGGCTGGGATCAGGCCCACGCCGGCATGGAGGGAGACAGCGGCGAACTCTTCGCGGCGGTGAAGGGAAGCGTGATGGCCTTCACCAAAAGCCTCGCGAGGTCGCTTGCGCCTAAGGTCCGCGTGAACTGCGTCGCCCCCGGCTGGATTCGCACCGCCTGGGGCGAGAACGCGAGCGAGGCCTGGCAGCGGCGGGCCGTTCGGGAGAGCATGCTCGGCCGCTGGGGCACGCCCGAGGACATCGCCCATGCGGCGGCATGGCTCGTCTCGAGCGACGCGTCGTTCGTCACGGGTCAGGTGCTCGCCGTGAACGGTGGCTTCCGCCGGGCGTAGGGGGCGGCTGCCGGCGGGCTTCGCGGTATCCATGGCGACGGCTTTTCGCGGTGGCGGCGGGGGTATGATTCAAGGCATGAACGCGGCCCGCGAACGCATCCACTTCGTCACCGGCAAGCTCGCGGAGCCCTCGCTTTTGATGGTGCTCGAGCCGCTCTCGAAGCGGGCCGGCTTCGACTACACCGTGCAGGTGCTCAACATCACGGTGGCGGCGCTCATGACCACTTCCTGGATCGCCCGCAAGCTCGCGGTGCCTGCGGGCACGTCGCGGGTGATCATCCCCGGCCTCTGCCGCGGCGACCTCGCGGAGCTCGAGGTGGCGGCGGGCGTGCCGATCGAGCGGGGGCCGGCCGACCTGCGGGCGCTCGCGGAACACTTTGGCCAGGACCGCCGCGACCGCGAGGGCTACGGGTCTTTCGACATCGAGATCATCGCGGAGATCAACCATGCCCCGCGGTTCTCCGCCGACGAACTCGTCGCGGAGGCAAGGCGGCTTGCGGCCGACGGCGCCGACGTGATCGACGTTGGCTGTGATCCGGGGAGCGTGTGGGGCGGCGTGGGCGACGCGGTGAAGCGGCTCGTGGCGGAGGGTTTCCGCGTGTCGATCGACAGCTTCGAGCCGCGGGAGATCGCGGCGGCCGCGCGGGCCGGTGCCTCGCTCGTGCTTTCCGTGAACTCGACGAACGTGGCCGCGGCCGCCGACTGGGGCGTCGAGGTGGTGGCGGTGCCCGACGTTCCGGCAACGCTCGAGGGGCTCGACGAGACGCTCGAACGGCTCGCGGCGGAGGGGGTGCGGCACCGCATCGATCCGGTGCTCGAGCCGATCGGATTCGGGTTCGCCGAGAGCCTCGGCCGCTATCTCGACATCCGCCGCCGGTATCCCGAGAGCGAGATGATGATGGGGATCGGCAACCTCACCGAGCTCACCGACGTCGACTCGGCCGGCATCAACACGCTCCTGCTCGGCTTCTGCCAGGAGACCGGCATCCGCTCGGTCCTGACGACGCAGGTGATCCACTGGGCGGCGTCGAGCGTGAAGGAGTGCGACCTCGCCCGCCGGCTCGTCCACCACGCCGTCACCCGCCGCACGTTGCCGAAGCACCTCGAGCCCGGGCTCGTCACGCTCCGCGGAGGCAAGCCCCGCATCCATGGGCAGGAGACACTCGACCGCCTCGCCGCCGTGATCCGCGACCCCAACTTCCGGCTCTTCGCCGAACGTGGCCGGATCCACCTCGTGGGCGCGGGGCTTCATCTCGAGTCGCGGGACCCGTTCGAGCTCTTCGAAGCCCTCTCGCTCGCCGGACGGGACGACGTCGATCCCTCCCATGCGTTCTATCTGGGGTACGAGATGGCGAAGGCGGCGACGGCGCTGTCGCTCGGCAAGGACTACCGGCAGGACCAGCCGCTCGACTGGGGGCATCTCACCGAGCCCGAGATCGGCCACGGGCCGTCGCGGTACGCCGCCGAGGTCGCCGCGAAGCATGCTTCCTCGAAAGCAGGAACGGCCGCCGAGTGACCCAGCCCAATTCCTCCCGCATGCCGCACGGAATCATCGAACGCCGCTGGTGCACCGCGAGTGGCGCGGTCGTCGCCGAGCTGCGTCCGGACGTCTCGCCGCGATGGCTCTTCGAGCGGCTCGCGGGCCGCGCGGGGCTGCTCTTCCTCGACAGCTGCAGCGACGCGCAGGGCGACGCGGGACAGGGACCGGCCGGTGGGTTCGCCGCGGGCCTCGCGAGGTATTCGTTCGTCGCGGCCGATCCGGTCGACGTGCTCGCGGTCGATGGCGGCGGCGTGCGCGACGGTGCGGCCAAGGCGATCGCGGAGCTTCGCTCGCGGCTTGCGGCAGTTGAAGCCGTGACGATCCCGGGGCTGCCTCCCTTCCAGGGTGGCTACGCGGGGCTTTTGGGCTATGAGTTCGGGCTCGCGCTTTTGGGGCTGGCTTCGCCGTCCGGTGAGGCCGCGGCGGTTCCGGCGGTGGTGCTGAACGCCTACGACGTCGTGGCCGCCTTCGACCACGAATCGCGATCCGGCTGGATCATCTCGCAGGGGCTCGCCGCATCGGGCGGGCTGCCTCGCGGGCCGGTCGCCCGTCGCGGGCTGGCCGAGGCGAGGCTTGCCTCTTTTCTGGCGATGGTGGAGGAGGGGCCGCTGCCGATCGCGGCTGCTGCCGGCCGTCCTTCCGGAGGCGTCCATCCGCTGCCCGCGCATCCCGCGATCAGTTCGTCGCACTCGCGGGCCGACCACGAGGCGATGGTCCGCCGTGCGATCGAGTACGTGCGGGCCGGCGACATCTTTCAGGTGAACCTCGCGCAGCGGCTCTCGACGACGTCTCCATGCGATCCGGTGTCGCTCCATCTTGCGGCGAGGCGGATCAACGCCGCGCCCTTTTCCACGTTCTTCGATCTCGGCGAGGGCCGCGCGATCGTGAGCAGCTCGCCCGAGCGGTTTCTCCAGGTGACCCGGGGCGTCGTGCGGATGCATCCGATCAAGGGCACCCGGCGGATGACGCGGCGGCCGGAGGCCGATCTCTTCGCCGGCGACGATCTCGGCGGGAGCGTCAAGGACCGCGCGGAGAACGTGATGATCGTCGACCTCGTGCGAAACGACCTGTCCCGGGTCTGCACCGCGGAGAGTGTCCGCGTGGAGGCGCTCTGTCGGCTCGAGCGGTATGCCTACGTGCAGCACCTCGTCTCGGTGGTGGCGGGCCGGCTGGCGAAGGGGCGGACGGCCCTCGATGCGATCCTCGCGGCGGCGCCGGCGGGGAGCGTGACGGGCGCTCCCAAGCACCGCGGCTGCGAGATCATCTCGGAGCTCGAGGGCATCCCGCGGGGGCCCTACTGCGGGTCGATCGGCTATATCGGCTTCGACGGCACGGCCGACTGGAACCTGCTCATCCGCACGTTCGTCGCCTCCGGCGGCGGGCTGACGTTCTCGGTCGGCGGCGGCATCACCGCCGCGAGCGACCCGGCCGCCGAATACGACGAGACGCTCCACAAGGCCGAGGGATTGATCCGCGTCCTCGACGCCGTGGCAGCGGGACCGAGGTCGACGGAAGCCGTGGGAGTGGCGACGTGATCGTGCTCCTCGACAACCGCGACAGCTTCGTCCACAACCTCGCGCGGTATCTCGCGAGGCTCGGCGCGGGCGTGACGGTCGTGCCGAGCCATGGAACGACCGTGGGTGAGATCCGGGGTCTTTCGCCGCGGGGCATCGTCGTCTCGCCCGGGCCCTGCACGCCGGCCGAGGCGGGATGCTCGATCGAAGTCATTTGCGAGCTCGGCGGCGAGCTGCCGGTTCTCGGCGTCTGCCTCGGCCACCAGGCGATCGCGGCGGCCTTCGGCGGAAGCGTCGTGCGGGCGAAGGAGCCCGTGCACGGTCGGACGAGCCTCGTGCACCACGAGGGGGCCGGCCTGCTCGCGGGGCTGCCGAGCCCGTTCGCCGGCTGCCGCTACCATTCGCTCGTCGTCGAGGAGCGGTCGCTGCCGGCATGCCTCCGTGTGACCGCCCGCGACGCCGACGGCACCGTGATGGCGATCGAGCACGACTCGGGCCGGATTCACGGCGTGCAGTTCCATCCCGAGTCGATCCTCACCGACCACGGCTTCGCGGTGCTCGCCAACTTCCTCGAGCTGTGCGGCCTGCCGCGGGCGAGCGAGCTGCCGACGGTCGCGTCGGAGGGGCGGGCATGATCCTCGAGGGAATCGTGACGACGACCGGCGCCGACGGAGGCATGCACGTCGCCGCGATGGGGCCGCACCTCGACGAGGGCGGCCTCGACCGCTCCTCGGGCAGGATTCTCAGGCTGTCGCTCAAGCCGTTCGTCTCGAGCGTGACCCACGCGAACCTCGTGCGGCACGGCGAGGGCGTCTTCCATCTCACCGACGACGTGCTCCTCTTGGTCGACGTGGTGACCGGCTCGCTCGCGTCGCCGCCCGCGAGCCGCGCCGCGGAGCGGATCGCGGGCTTCGTGCTCGACGGGGCCTGCATGGCCCACGAGTTTCGCGTGGTTGCCGCTCGGAGCGACGGGCCGCGGGCGACGTTCGAGGCGGAGGTCGTCGCGACCCACCAGCTGCGTCCGTTCGTCGGCTTCAACCGGGCGGCCAACGCCGTCGTCGAGGGGGCGATCCTCGTGTCAAGGATCGGGATCCTCGAGATCGGCGAGATCCGCCGGCAGATGGAGATGCTTGCGGTCGTCGTCGCGAAGACGGCCGGCGAGCGTGAGCGGGAGGCTTTTGGACGGCTGCAGGCTCGGATCGCGAGGGAACCTTGAAGGGAACGGCCGACGGCCGTTTACTGGGTGCATGCAGGAGCCCACGGCGAACGCCGGAAACGATGTCGAGGCCGTCGAGGTGCGGACCCCGGCGCGGCTCCATCTCGGGATGTTCTCGTTCGGCCGCAGCGACGTCCGGTCGTTCGGTGGCGTCGGCATGATGATCGAGCGGCCGGGCGTGCAGCTCCGCGTGATGAGGGCGGCGAGCGTGAAGGCCCGGGGCGTGCTTGCCGAACGGGCGGTCGCGGCGGCCGATGCGTGCCTGCGTCACTGGCGGCTGCCCTCGACGAATGGCGTTTTCATCGACGTGATCTCGGCGCCGCGCGAGCATGCCGGGCTCGGCTGTGGTACGCAGTTGTCGCTCGCGGTCGCGGCGGGCATCGGTGCGATCCACGGGCCGGGCGTCGCGGGGGGCTTCCACGGCGACGCGGAACAGTCGGTTTCGCTCGAGCCCTCGCAGGTGCTCGAGCTCGCCCGGGCCGTCGGCCGCGGGAAGCGGTCGTGCATCGGGCTCCACGGATTCGCCCGTGGCGGCCTGATCATCGAGTCGGGCAGGCTGGTCGCCGAGGGGAGCAAGGAGGCCGATGGCGACGACCCGTTCTCGCCGCTCGTCGCCCGGGTGCGGCTGCCGAGTACGTGGCGGTGCGTCGTCGTGATGCAGAAGGGGATGAGCGGCCTCCACGGCGAGAAGGAGCGACGCGCCTTCGAGGAACTGCCCGCCGTGCCGCTCGAGGTCACGGCTGAGATGACGAGGATCGCGCTTTTGGACCTCATGCCGGCTGCCAACGAAGGAAACTTCTCACGGTTCGCCGACGCCGTCTCCCGCTACGGCGCCGCGGCCGGCAGGCCGTTCGAGGCGGTCACCGGCCGGCTCGAGTCGTCGGAGATCATCCGCGACGTCTGCTCGCTCTTGGGCGAACTCGGGGCGAGGGGCGTGACCCAGAGCAGCTGGGGCCCGACCGTGTTCGCCTGCTGCGAGTCGCTCGCCGAGGCGGCCGGCCTGCTCGAGCGGATCGACGCGCTCGAGCTGAGCGACCACCTCGACGTGATGATCACGAAATTCGACAGCGAAGGAGCTTCCATCCGCAGGATCGTGTAGACCGACGCTGCGCGGCCCGTTTCGGATCACGCGAGCCGCACGCCGTAGTCGGTGAGCACCTTGCGGAGCTTCTCGACGAGCGGCTGTTCGAGCGGCACGAGCGGCAGCCTCACCTCCCCCGTGTCACGGCCGACGAGCCGCATCGCCGCCTTGATCGGGATCGGGTTGCTCGCGAGGCCGAGCAGGTCGCGGCAGAGCGTGAAGAGCTTGTGGTGGAGCTGCCGTGCCCGGGAAAGGTCTCCCGCGTCGAAGGCGTCGATGAGCGACTTCATGTCGGCGGGCACGAGGTTGCCAACGACCGAGATCACGCCGCGGCCGCCGATCGCCATGAGCGGGAGCGTCATGCTG
>JBIIOJ010000130.1:0-8342 GCA_044337015.1 Pirellulales bacterium | reverse complement strand
AAGGGTCAGAGAGCCACCCTGATGCTGAACGCCGGGGGAGCGGACGTTGAGGAGCATCAGGCGTATCCTCGCCGTAGCGACGATGCGTCCGCTCCCCCGGCGGCAATGCGGCGTCCTTCAAGTTCCAAGTTCCCGACATGGACGCCGCGTTTGTAAAAACGTCCGTCCGACCTGGCGAACAGCGCAAGGAACGGCAGTAAACCGGGAGTTTGGAGCAGCTTTGCGACAGTGAAAGTGGTCTTGTTCCGGCCCGGGGGCGTTGGCAGTATCCGCGACCCACGACCGGGCGGAAACGTCCGGCGCGATCGGTCTGGTGGTTCGGAGAGAGAGCATGCCGGTTTCGCGTTCATGGTCCTTGCTCGCGCCGCTCGCGATGTCCCTCGCGGTCCTCTTCACAGGGGCTCGAGGGGCGGAATCGCAGACGCCGCTGCAGCATGGCGACGTCGTCCTGCTCGACTTCGGAGCGGCCTGGTGCGGGCCGTGCAAGGCGATGGCGCCGGTGGTCGGCCAGCTCGGCAAGCGCGGCTGGCTCGTCCGCCACGTGGACGTCGACCGCGAGCCGGATCTCGTGCGGAGGTTCGCGATCACGGGGGTTCCCTGCTTCGTGCTGCTGGTGAAGGGGGAGGAGAAGGGCCGCGTTTCCGGCGTCACGACCCTCGACGAACTCGAGCAACTCATGGCGAAGAGCCGTCCGAGCACCGCCGATGCGGCGTTCGCGAAGGCGGCCGCCGCCGCGGCTCCGGCCGTGAGCATCGCCGGGATTCCGCTGCCGACGACCGCCATCCGCGAGCCACTCGCCGTCGAGCCCGCGATGCCGGGGCGATCCGACGCGGCCGACGCAACGCCTCCCGCCAGGATCGTCGGCGGACCTCCCGCCCAGCCGCCACAGGCGAGCGCTCCTGCAGCGGACCGCACCGAGGCCGCCGCCCGCTCGGCGACGTCCCGTCCGGCGCTCGAGGCGAAGCTGCTCGCCGCGACCGCGAGACTCCGCGTCGAGGATGCCAAGGGCGTGTCGTGGGGCACGGGAACCGTCATCGACTGCCGTCAGGGTGAATCGCTTATCCTCACCTGCGGCCACATCTTCAGGAGTTCGCAGGGCAGGGGACGCGTCGAGGTCGACCTCTTCGCGAGCGACAAGGCCCGCGGCCTCGCCGGCCAGGTGATCGCGTGGGACTTGAAGCGGGATCTCGCGCTCGTGAGCGTCTTTACCGAGGAGCCGGTCCGGCCGGCCCGCGTCGGCGGCGTCGACCTGCGGATAAGCCCCGGCGACGAGGTCGCCACCGTCGGCTGCAACGGCGGTGAGCATCCGACGATTCACCACAGCCGCGTGACCGGGATCGACAAGTATCTCGGACCCGCCAACCTCCAGGTGGCCGGCCAGCCGGTGCAGGGGCGAAGCGGCGGCGGTCTCTTTGCCACCGACGGCACCCTCATCGGCGTGTGCAACGCCGCCGACCCGGCTGACAACGAGGGCCTCTTCGCGGCGCTGCCGGCGATCCACGACCAGCTCGAGGAATCGGGGCTCGGATTCGTCTACCGCAGCGCCTACCCCAGCGGTGGCGCCACACAGGCCGACCCACTCGCCGCGGCCGTGCCGAACATGCCCGCCGAGATGCCGGCCGTGTCGTTCGATCGCCGCGACCGAGACGCGGCCGTGCCGACCGCCTCCACCGAGTCCGTTCCCCCGCGGCCGGCCGGCGACGCCGAACCGCAGTCCTCCGCGGCCGCCGCCGACCTCACGCAGGTGGAGCGTGCGCTGCTCGACCACGTCCGCCGCCATCGTGGCACGGCCGAGGTGATCTGCATCGTCCGCGGCCGCGACACGCCCGACGCCGAGAGCGAGGTGTTCGTGCTCCAGCCCGCGGTGGCGCCGGCCCGCTGAGCGGCGCTCGGCAAGGCAGGGCGGGGTAGACTCCCGGAATGCTGCAATTCCTGCTGCGACACGGCGAGAGCGTCTCGAACGTCGAGGGACGCGTGCAGGGACAGCTCGACGTGGACCTGACCGATCTCGGCGTCGAGCAGGCGCGGCGGGCCGGCCGCTTCTTCGCCTCGTTCGAAGGCCCCGCGATCGATGAGATCTGGTCGAGCCCGCTCCTGCGGGCCCGCCGTACGGCGGAGATCGTCGCGGCTGCAGTCGGCCTCGGCGTTCGCTTCGATGACCGGCTCAAGGAGCTCGACGCCGGCGTCTTCCAGGGGCTGCTCTGGTCGGAGCTCGATCGGATCCATCCGGACCCGCATGCCCGATGGAAGTCGGGCGATCCCGACTACGCGATTCCGGGCGGGGAGTCGCGCCGATCGCTCGCCGAGCGGGGCGAGGCGGCGCTCTCGGAGATCGCGCGGCGGCCGGCCGCGAACGTGCTCGTCGTGGCCCACGGCGGCATCCTCACCCATGCACTTCGCCGCATGGTGAACCTCGACAAGGCGATCGGCGGCGGCGAGGACGGTCGCCGCCCGGCGATGGCCAACGCGGCGGTGAGCCTGCTCGCATGGCCGGGGCCGGACCTCGTCTCGTTCAACGTGACGGCCCATCTCGACTGAGGACCTACTGGCCGCCGACGATTTCCACGGAGACGGGGTTCGCGTTCACGCTCCCAGCCGCGCCGCGGAGCTTTCGGCCCGTCGCGCGGAGGGTGACCTTGCCGAGGCCGAGCAGATCGGCCGGCACCTGGATCGTCGACTCGGAGCCGGTGGCCCGCCCGAGCACTCGGCCCATCGCGTAGACGATCGTGCCGTCGATGTCCTCGCCGGATACCTTCACGGTGATCGTGTCGCCGAGCTTCGCGCGGGCGGGCGTCGCGGACAGCGAGAGTGAGCGACCATTGTTGGCGAACGTCACGGGTCCGGCCCAGCGTCCCTGCGACTCGATCGGCGACGACTCGATGGCGACCACGCGGAGATCGTGGTGGCCGTCGGCGAGTTTCGTCGTGTCGATGGCGAACCGCTCGCCCGCGGAGCACTGCGCGTACCGCAGGCCGTCGACGAAGAGCTCGAAGCGGTCGACGTCGCCGCCCCCGACCACCTTCGCCTGCGGCACGATCTCGACCGTGCCGGCCCACGGCTTGCCCGGATCGATCGCGCCGCCGTCGGGGGCGACCGTCGCATCGACCTCGGGGATCGTCGCCCATGGCCGGCAGAGCGGGTCACCGACGACGAGCAGCTGGTAGGGGGAATGGACCGATTGGTAGAACGCCTCCGCGAGCGTCGCTCCGCGGGCGTAGTGGAGCTGGATCGAGGCGTGCGGAAACTTCGCCTGCAGCGCGTAGGGCTCGATGACCGTGCCACTGGATCCGGCGGCGCCGGCTCGGAGAAACTCCGACAACGGTGTCTGCCCCGCCGACGGCGTGAAGATTCCGCCGAAGCTCGTGAGGTTCTCGCAGATGGCCCCGGGCAGGATCGTGCTGCCGGAGCGTGGCCAGTCGAAGTCGGCCGTGCCCGTCATGAGCCCGGCCACGTCCTTCCTCGAGACCGGAAGCGTGCCGTCGACTATCTCCGCGGCGACACCGAGATCCACGAGCGAGCGGACGGCCTGGTCGAAGACGCCGCTTCGCGTCTTCGTGCGGACGTCGGTATTCGTCACGAAATAGATCGTGCCCTTCGGCCGGGTGCCGTCGGCCGCCGCGGCGGTCGAGAGATAGCGGACGATCTCCGGCACCGTGTTGCCCCGCCCGTCGGTGACGCCGAGCATCGCGGAGAGCAGGTAGCGGACTCCGCCGGCCTCGAGGAGTTCGCCCTGCGGACCCCATCCGTACCAGCCGCGGAAGCCGACCGTCTCCCGGGGCATCCCGTTGCCGGCGAGCGCCCTCCAATAGCGATTGCTCGCGGGGTCGAGCCATGCGGGGACGCCGCTGTCGACCGCCGCATGAAGCATGGTCATGCCGGTGAGCGAGCCGGATGGAAACTTGTCCGCCGTCGCCAACTCCTTCGGCAGTTCCTCGACAAAGTCGATCCGCCAGGGAAAGTCGCAGGAGTAGACGACCATGTCGATCTGCGGCGCGAGCCTGCGGGCTTCGATCGCAGACTTGATCGGCCTGAGGATCGATTTGCGGAATTCGGCGATGTCGACGTTCTGCCGGCTCCCCTGCCAGTCGAGGAAGAGCACGTTGATTGGCGGCACTCCCCGCACCGCGGCGTAGGCGTTCGCGACGGCCATGCTGTCGGCGCTCGCCGCGTTCACCACGAGGAAGAGGTTCTCGGCGCCGCCGCCGCACTCCGCCGACCGTTGGAAGCCGATCGCGAGAAGGCCGACGAGCAGGGCAGTCGCTATCGACCATGTGCGGCGGGTTCGGTCGCAGGAGGGCATGGCGGTTCGACTGGGGAGAAAGGGGCGAGGCGGGCTTCCCGCCCGCTGTGATCCTAACGCATCGGGCCTTCGACCGAGAGCCTGTCGGTTCCGACCCGCGGACGGGTAGAATCGGGTTCGAGCTGCCCGACGTGGGTTCGCGGCGGATCGTTTTCGAAAGGGCCTTCTCGGATGGCGGTTGCTCGCACGCTCGGCGGCCGGCTCGTGGCAGCGGTGCTCCTGGTGGCGGTCGCCCGACCCGTCGTGGTCCGCGCCGAGGAGCCCCCCTTCTCGGGAAAGCTGGCCTACGGCCACCTCGAGGCGATCTGCGAGCTGGGGCCCCGGCCGAGCGGGTCGGCCGCGATGGAGCGGCAGCGGGTGATTCTCGAAAAGCACTTCCGCGGGCTCGGGGCCCGCGTGGATCGGCAGGCCTTCCAGATCCGTGATCGCCGTTCTGGAAAGCCGGTGCGGATGGAAAACCTCGTCGTGCAGTGGCATCCCGACCGGCAGGAACGCGTGCTCCTCGCGGCCCACTACGACACGAGACCGTTTCCGGATCGCGATCCGCAGGATCCCAAGGGCGCCTTCATCGGGGCCAACGACGGTGCCAGCGGCGTCGCGGCCCTCATGGAGCTCGGCCGCGCGATGCCGGGCCTCGAGGGGCCGCTCGGGGTCGACTTCGTTCTCTTCGACGCCGAGGAATACGTGGTCGACCCCCGCGATCCCTACTGCCTCGGCTCGACGTTCTTCGCGCGGCAATACGCTTCATCGCCTCCGGCGCATCGCTACCGCTTCGGCGTGGTCCTCGACATGGTGGCCGACAAGAACCTGCAGGTGTTCCAGGAGGAACACAGCGCGAGCTGGCCCGACACTCGGGTCGTCGTCGACTCGATCTGGGCCACGGCCGCGCGGATGGGCGTGCGGGAGTTCGTGCCGCGGCCGAAGCATGCGGTCGAGGACGACCATGTGCCGCTGCGGATGATCGCCCGCATCCCCACCTGCGATGTCATCGACTTCGACTATCCCCAGTGGCACACGACGGAGGACACGCCTGCGAACTGTTCGGCGGAGTCGCTCGGGGTGGTCGGCGGCGTGATCCTCGAATGGCTCCGGTCACTCGGGCGACCGGAGGCTCCCTGACGATGTCGCAGCTCGCGAGGTTGGTCGTGCCGGATCTCGGCATCGAGGGTGTTCCGCTCTCGCTGTCGCTCTGGCTCGTGCCGGTTGGCGCGGAGGTGCTCGAGGGGGATCGCGTGGTCGAACTCCTCGCCGGCGGCGCGTCGATCGACCTCGGCGCTCCCGTCGCGGGCAGGCTCGTGAGGCAGTTCGTGGACGAGGACGAGACCGTCTCCAGCGGCACGGTGCTCGCGGAGTTCGAAGGGGCCGGCTGAAAGAAGCTCATGGACCGGAACACGTGGCGGTTGGGGCTGCTCGGCGCGGCGTCGATGACGCTCGTGCAACCACCCGTGGACCTCTGGATGGCCGCATGGGCGGCGCCGGTGCCCTGGATTCTCCTGGCGGCATCGCCGGAACGGGCGGGGGAGCGGCGGATTTGGCCCCTCTGGATCGCCGGCTTCCTCCACTGGCTCGCCGCGATCCACTGGCTGCGGCTGCCCCACCCGGCGACCGGCATCGGCTGGGTGATTCTCTCGGCATTCCTCGGGCTCTTCGTGCCCGCATTCGTCGTCGCGACCCGCCGGCTCGTGCATCGCTGGGGGGTGCCGCTCGTCGCGGCCGCGCCGATCGCCTGGATGGGGCTCGAGCAGGCGCGCGGGTCGCTGCTCGGCGGCTTCACGATGGCGGCGGTTGGACACACGCAGTGGCGGTGGACGACGATCATCCAGGTGGCGGACCTCTTCGGAGACGTCGGGATGAGCGGACTGGTCGTCCTCGTCGCGGCCGGCATCGCGGAGGCGATTCCCGACGGCTGGAATCCAGGCGGCGGCCGGCGAACCGCATGGCGGCGGTGTCGGCCGCTCGCGATCTCGGCGTTGGCGGTCGTCGCGGCGGCGGGTTATGGGAGCTGGAGGCTCGCGACCGTTCCTCCGAGCGACAGACGGCCGCTCGAAGTGCTGCTCGTGCAGGGCTCGATCGACACGGAGCTCAAGCACGATCCCGCCGCGGCGGAGGACGTCGCGAGACACTACGACGCCGTCACGCTCGAGGGGCTTTCTCCGCCGGGACAGCCATCGATCGATCGGACGGCGCCGGATCTCGTCGTCTGGCCGGAGACGATGTGGCGATGGGGCCTGCTCGAGATCGATCCGGCCGAGGAACTCCCCGAGGATGTCGTGGCCGAGGCGGTCGGGCCGCCGGCGGAGGCCGATGACTCGCCATCAGGCCGCGCACGGCGGCAGCAAGCCTGCCGCGAGAAGCTCGTCTCGCAGCGGCTCGAGGCGGTCGGGGCGTTCGCCAGGAGGTATGGCACGGCCTGGCTCGTCGGCCTCGACCGGCAGGTCGTGACGCCCGCGGCCGCCTCGGGCGCCCGCAACTTCAACTCGGCGCTGTTTCTCGACGCCGAAGGCCGTCCGCTCGGCCGCTACGACAAGATGTACCCGGTGCTCTTCGGGGAGTGCGTGCCGTTCGGCGAACGGTTTCCCTGGCTCTACCGGCTCACACCGCTTCCCGCGGGGCTCGCGGCCGGCAGTCGCCCCTTGGCGGTTGAAATCGCGGGTTGGAACGTGGCGCCGACGATCTGCTTCGAGTCGACGCTCCCCGGCGCCGTGCGAACCATGGTCAGGCGGCTCGACGCGGAGGGGATGCATCCCGACGTCATCGTCAACCTCACGAACGACGGCTGGTTCTGGGGATCGAGCGAACTCGACATGCACCTCGCCTGCGGCATCTTCCGCGCCGTCGAGGTGCGGACACCCTTCGTGATCGCCGCCAACACGGGGTTCTCGGCCTCCATCGACGGCTCCGGGAGGCTGCTGGCCCGGGGACCGAGGCGGGCGACGGCGGCGATCCGGGCACGGGTCGTACGGGACGGCAGGATGAGCCCGTTTCTCGTCTTGGGGGCCGCTCCCACGGGCGGATGCCTCGCGGCAGTGTTGTTCGTGCTCGCCGAAAGGTGGCGGTCGCACCGGTCGGGCGGCCTGGGAAGCCTGGGGTGTGGCAGGCTTGAACTGCCATGGAAACGCGGTTCGCGTTGACCCCCGCCATCTTCCGAATCTATCCTGCAAGGAGGCCCGCGGCGTCAGGCTGAAAGCATGGACATCCTCGGCAAGATCTTCGTCTTCGCGATCTTCATCATGAGCCTCGTGTTCATGAGTTTCTCGGTCGCGATCTACGCCACGCACACGAACTGGCGGGAGGAGATCGAGCGGACGGCCGCCCAGGCGGGCGTCGGCAAGCCGGTCGGCTACCGCGAGCAGCTCAAGCAGGCCAAGGAGGAGCGGGAGCGGCTCGCGGCCCAGATCACCGACCTCGTGCGGAAGGTTTCGGAGTCGGAGGTCGCTCGCGACCAGGTCATCGCCCAAGTCCAGGAGGCCCTGCGGGAGAAGAACGCCGACCTCGACGCGCTCCGGCGGACGAAGGACGACAGCGAGAAGGCCGCGGAAGAGGCGAGGAGCCAGCTCGCTGCCACCCAGAAGCAGCTCGAGGATATGAGCAGCGGCATCGAGAAGCTCCGGGAGCAGATCCTCGCCGAGCAGTCGAAGGTCGACGCGGCCGTGAGACGTTCCGCCGAGCTCACGGACGACCTGCACGAGAAGCAGGCCTTCCTGCAGATCGCGGAGGAACGGAAGAAGCAGCTCGAGCAGCAGGTCGCCAACGCTCGCGATCTCCTCAAGGCCGCCGGCCTGGACCTCGGCGCGGCGGCGGATCGCCTGCCCGATCTGGAAGGGGCCATTTCAGCGGTCGGCACCGACATGGTGGAGATTTCCCTCGGCGGACACGACGGCATCCGCAAGGACGTCTATCTCGAGGTCTACCGCGATGCGACCTACGTCGGCAGGGTTCGGGTGATCGACGTGATGCCCGACAAGGCGTTCGCGAGGCCGATCAAGGACTACATGAAGGACGTGATCCGCCGCGGCGACCGGGTCGCGACGAGGCTGAAGGC
>JBIIOJ010000015.1:0-26169 GCA_044337015.1 Pirellulales bacterium | reverse complement strand
CGGTCACGCGGATCCTCGCGGGCCGCGGCTGGTCGCTCGTGGTGACCGGCCGCGACTCTGGGCGGCTTGCGCAGGTCGCCGATGGACTGCGGGCCCACGGGGCATCGCGGGTCGTGCCGCTGCCGCTCGACGCCACTGCGTTCGGCGATGCGTTCGAGATCGTGACCAAGGCGGCGGCCGCGGCCGGTGGGCCGCTCGACGGCGTGATCGTCTGCCACGGCTGGAGCCCGCCCGAGAAGGGCCGCTGGCTCTCCGCGGAGGAGACCCGCGGCGTGATCGACGCGAACTTCACCTCCGCGGCGATCATCCTTTCGGCCGCGGCCGGCCACTTGGAGCACCGTTCCGGCGGGTTCCTCTGCGTGATCTCGTCGGTCGCCGGCGACCGCGGCCGGCCAGGCAACTTCACGTACGGCTCGGCGAAGGCCGGCCTCACGGCCTATTGTTCGGGGCTGCGGGCGAGGCTGCACAAAAGCGGCGTGGCCGTGCTCACGGTGAAGCCCGGCTACGTGGACACGCCGATGCTGCGTGCCCTCGGCGTCGGCCGGTCGTGGCTCGTGGCCGATGCCGACCGCATTGCGGGTGACATCGTGCGGGCGATCGACCGCCGCCGCGACGTTCTTTACACGCCCTGGTTCTGGTGGTGGATCCTGCTCGCCGTGAGGCTCATTCCAGAGACGATCTTCAAGCGGCTGCGGACGTAGGGCTGGGTCGCGGGCCCGGGCTTTCAGTCGGGCTGCTCTTCGGCGATGATCTCGGGTTCAAGGCCCCGGAATATCGCGAACCCCAAGGAGACCAGCATGGCAGCCCCCGCGGAAGAGACACTCGTCATCATCGGCAGCGGACCTGCTGGATGGTCGTCGGCGATCTACGCGGCGAGGGCGCAGCTGAAGCCGCTCGTGTTCGAGGGGGCGATCAGCGAGAAGAACCGGATGGCCGGCACGCTGCCGCTCGGCCAGCTCGCGCTCACGAGCGAGGTGGAGAACTTCGCGGGCTTCCCGGCGGGCGACCTCGGCGGGTTTCTCGATTCGGCGCTCCCGGCCGAGCGTCGTGGGATGATGCCGCCCCACGAGGGGCACGGCGTGACGGGGCCCGAGCTCATGGAACTCATGCGGCAGCAGGCGGTCAACTTCGGCACGCGGATCGTCACCGACGACATCCTCAAGGTCGACTTCTCGAAGCGGCCCTTCACACTTTTTCCGAGTGATGGGGGGGAGGTGAAAGCGAAGTGCGTGATCGTGGCCACCGGTGCGAGTGCCAACTGGCTCGGCCTTCCGAGCGAGGAGCACTTCAAGAACCGGGGCGTGAGCGCCTGCGCCGTCTGCGATGGCGCACTGCCACGATTCCGCAACCGGCCGTTGGTCGTCGTCGGCGGCGGTGACTCGGCGATCGAGGAGGCGACCTACCTCACGAAGTTCGCGAGCACCGTCCACCTCGTCCATCGCCGCGACCAGTTCCGGGCCTCGAAGATCATGGCACAGCGTGCCTTCGACGACCCGAAGATCAAGATCCACTTCAACACGGCGCTCGAGGAGGTGCTCGGCGACGACGCGAAGGGGGTGACGGGCGTCAGGCTCGCGAGCACGGCCGACCCGGCAAACAGCCTGACGCTCGAGGCCTCGGGCGTGTTCCTCGCGATCGGCCACACGCCGAACACCGCGTTCCTCGACGGGCAGCTCGAGCTCACGCCGAAGAAGTACATCGTCTGGAAGAAGCACTTCCGCACGAACACGAGCGTCGAAGGGGTCTTCGCCGCCGGCGACGTGGCCGACGACTACTACCGCCAGGCGATCTCCGCCGCGGGCACGGGCTGCATGGCCGCGCTCGACGCGGAGCGATGGCTCGCGCACGGCCATGGCTGACACGAGGCCCGAACTGCTCGCCCCTGCCGGCGACTTCGACTGCGTCAGGGCCGCCATCGAGAACGGCGCCGACGCGGTCTACTTCGGGCTCGACGTCGGCTTCAACGCGCGGGCCCGGGCGACGAACTTTCCCGTCGAGTCGCTGCCGGAACTCATGCGGATGCTCCATCGGCGGGGGCTCAAGGGCTACGCCACGCTCAACACGCTCGTCTTCTCCGACGAGCTCGACGCCTTCGCTGGCGTCGTTGCGGCCGTGGCCGTGGCCGGCGTCGACGCCGTGCTCCTGCAGGACGTCGGGGCTGCCACGCTCGTCCGCGAGATCTGTCCGACGCTTCCCCTGCACGCCTCGACGCAGATGACGCTCACGAGTGCGGAGACGATCCGCCTCGCCGAGTCGCTCGGGATCGAGCGGGTCGTGGTGGCGAGGGAGCTGTCGGTGGCCGAGATCGCGGCGATCCGGCCGAGGACGTCCCTCGAACTGGAGGTGTTCGTCCACGGGGCGCTCTGCGTGGCCTACTCCGGCCAGTGTCTCACGAGCGAGTCGCTCGGCGGCAGGAGCGCGAACCGCGGCCAGTGCGCCCAGGCCTGTCGGCTCCCCTACGAGGTCGTCTGCGATGGCCGCGACGTCGATCTCGGCGATCAGAAGTATCTCCTCTCGCCGCAGGATCTCGCGGCGTGGGAACTCGTGCCGGGGCTCGTGGCGGCCGGGGTCTCGTCGCTGAAGATCGAGGGGAGGCTCAAGACGCCGGAGTACGTTGCGGCGGTGACGCGGCACTATCGGACGGCGATCGACCAGTGCGTTCAGTCGCTGCCGGTGAGGCTCTCGGCTCAGGCCGTCGAGGAGATGGAGCTTGCGTTCTCGCGCGGCTTCTCGCACGGCTGGCTCGGCGGCATCGACCACAAGGCGCTCGTGCCGGCGATCTCGAGCGCGAAGCGGGGTGTGCGGCTCGGCTCCGTCGTCGGGGTCGGGGAAGACCATGTCGCGATCGAGCTTGCGGCACCGCTCAAGCGGGGCGACGGCATCGCGATCGACTGCGGCCGGATCGACCGGGGAGAGGGGAACGAACGGCCGATGATCGGCGGCAGTGTCTACGCGATCCGCCGCGACGGGCGCTGGCTCGAGGAGCCCGCTACGGGTGGGCACGTCGAGGTGTCGTTCGCGCCGGGAGCGGTACAGCTGGGAAAGGTGCGGCCCGGCCAGACGGTCTGGAAGACGTTCGACCCGCAGGTGACATCGCGGCTTCGCGGCTCGTTCGAGTCGGCCGTGCCGAAGCGGCGGACGCCCGTCGATCTCGTGATCCACGCTGCCGTGGGCGAGCCCGTTCGCCTGTGGGCGACCCTCGCTGGAGGCGTCGCCGTCGACATCGCCACGGAGCATGTCGCGGCCGAGGCCCGTCGGCACGTGCTCGACGAGACCGTGCTCCGCGAACAGCTTGGCCGGCTTGGTGGCACGCCGTTCGAGCTCGGGAAACTCACGGCCACGATCGAAGGCCGGCCGATGGTGCCGCTGAGCGTGCTTGGCAGCCTGCGGCATGAGCTCGTGCGGCGGCTCGAGGACGCGGCGACGACGCGGGAGCCGAGACCGGTGGCGGCCCGTGACAGATCCCGCCGGAGTCCTTCGATGCAGGTAGCCCCGGCCGCGGGCGGCGAGCCCATGCTCCACGTCCTCGTGCGGTCGATGCCGCAGCTCGAGGCCGTCCTCGCCCTCGGCGAGCGACGGCTCTACGCGGAGTTCGCCGACATCCGCCACTACCGGGAGGCGATCACCGCCGCCCGCGGGAACACTGCGTCACTCTTCGTCGCGACGCCCCGGATCCACAAGCCCGACGAGATGGGCATGTTCCAGTTGCTCGCGAAGCAGGCCCCCGACGGCGTGCTCGTGCGAAACTTCGCCGGACTCGAGTTCTTCCGCGACCGTGGCGTGCGGGTCGTCGGCGACTTCTCGCTGAACGTCGCCAACGAGCGGACCGCGGCGTTCTTCCTGGAGCGTGGTCTCGAGCGGCTCACCGCCTCCTACGACTGCAACCGAGAACAATTGCTCGCCTTCCTCGCGGCCGCGAGGCGAGAAGGCTTCGCCATCGAAGAGGCGATTGAGGTCGTCGTGCACCAGCGGATGCCGATGTTCCATATGGAGCATTGCGTCTTCTGCGCCGTGCTCTCGCCCGGAACAAACAAGACCAACTGCGGTCGACCGTGCGACGACCACGCCGTGAAGCTGCGGGACCGCATCGGTGTCGAGCATCCACTCACGGCCGACGTCGGCTGCCGCAACACGCTCTACAACGCCGTGCCGCAGAGCGGCGCGGAGGCGGTGCCCGCCCTGGGGGCCGCCGGCGTGCGACACTTCCGCGTGGAATTGCTCGACGAGGAGCCCGATGAAATCCGCCGAATCCTCGCCGCCTACCGGGGCCTCCTCGCGGGCAGCCGCAGCGGTGGCGACGTCTGGCGGGAGTTGAAGGCCGCCAACCGCGTTGGCGTCACCCGCGGCACGCTCGAGGAATCCCGCAACCCGCTCGCGATCCTCTGATTGCGAGAGACGCAGCGCAAGCAAGACACGCTCAGGCCCGGACCTGGCCCGAGCCGCGGACGACGTACTTGTAGGTCGTCAGCTCGCGGGTACCGCAGGGGCCGCGGGCATGCAGCTTGTCGGTGGAGATGCCGATCTCGGCGCCGAGGCCCATCTCGCCGCCGTCGTTGAAGCGTGTGCTGGCATTGACCATCACGACGGCGGTGTCGACCCGGGCGGCGAACCGCTCGGCGGCCGCCGGGTCGTTCGCGACGATCGCGTCGGTGTGCCGGGATCCGTAGCGGTTGACGTGGTCGATGGCCGAGTCGAGCGAGTCGGCGACCACGACCGAGATCTTGGGGCCGAGGTACTCGGTCGCGTAGTCGGCCTCCGTGGCGACGCCGGCCTGCGGCAGGATCGCCCGGGTCGCTGCGTCGCCCACGATCTCGACGCCGTGGGCGGCGAGCCCCTCGGCGATCGGCGGGAGCATCGTCGCCGCGACGTCGCGGTGCACGACGAGCGACTCGGCGGCGTTGCAGACGCCCATCCGCTGGCACTTCGCGTTGATCGTGATCGCCTTCGCCATCGCCGCATCCGCCGAGCGGTCGATGTAGACGTGGCAGTTGCCCGTGAAGTGCTTGAGCACCGGCATCCGGGCCTCGCGGCAGACGCGGCGGATGAGTTCCTCGCCGCCCCGCGGGATCGCCAGATCGATCAAGTCGTCCATGCCCAGGAACATCCCCACGGCGTCGCGGTCGGGCGTGTCGACGAGTTGGACGGCGTCCTCGGGCAGGCCGCCCTCGCGGATCGCGGCCCGCATGCTCTCGACGATCCTCGCGCTCGAGTGGGCCGCCTCCTTGCCGCCGCGGAGGATGATCGCGTTGCCGGCGGCGAGGGCGACGGCGGCGGCGTCGGCCGTGACGTTCGGCCGCGACTCGTAGATGAAAAAGACGACGCCGAGCGGAACGCGGACCTTCTCGACGACGAGGCCGTTGGGCCGCGTCTCGCGATCGAGCACCTCGCCAACCGGATCGGGAAGCCCGGCGACCGCCTCGACCCCGGCGGCGATCCCCTCGAGCCGCTTCGCGTCGAGCATGAGCCGGTCGGTTGCCGCCGGAGTGAGGCCGTACGACGGGGCCGCGGCCACGTCGAGGGCGTTGGCGGCGAGGATCGCGTCACGGTCGGCCCGAATCCGTGCGGCCGCGGCCCGGAGGCAGGCCGCTTTCTTCGCCGTCGTCGCCCCGGCGAGGTCGATCGATGCGGCGCGGGCGCGGGAGGCGATCTGGCGGCAGCGGTCGGCGAGGGGCGCGGTCACGGCATGGGCTCCTGAGGTATCCCCGAAGTCTACCCCTTGATCGCCGTCGAGGCCTTCGGGCGGCAGAGGCCGCGGACGAGCACGTCGCCGCCGTGGAAGCTCGTCTCTTCGACGTCGATTTCCGCGGCTGCCGCGATCTCCTTCACGCCGCGGCCACCCACGGGTGTAAAGGCGTCCTCGCCGCCGATTACCTTCGGGGCGATGAACGACCAGACCTCGTCGACCTTCCTCAAGTCGAAAAGGCCGCCGAGCAGCCCCATGCCCCCCTCGACGAGCACGTTCGTGAGTCGGCGGCGGCCGAGTTCATGCAACGCCAGGGACAGTCTCGCCTGCCGGTCGTCACCGTCGCACTGGAAGACCTCGCAGCCGGCGTCCCGGAGACGCCTGACATCGCCGTCCCGCGCGGCCCGTCCAACCATGACGAGCACGGGCACCTCCCGCGCGGTGGCGACGAGCCGGCCGTCGGCGGTCAGCCGTGCGTCGGAATCGAGCACGATCCGGACGGCCGTCCGCGGCCCCGGCGGCCGCGCCGTCAGCAGCGGGTCGTCGGCGATCGCCGTGTTCACACCGATCATGATGCCGTCGACCCGGCTCCTGAGTTCGTGCACGATTTTTCGTGATGTTTCCGACGAGATCCAGCGGCTCTCGCCGGAATGCGTCGCCACCTTCCCGTCGAGGCTCATCGCCCACTTCGCGATGATCCAGGGCCGGCCGTGTTGCACGAGCGTGCGAAAGGGCGCGGTGAGCCGCACCGCTTCGGCCTCGTGGAGGCCGACCTCGACGGCGATCCCCGCCGCGGCGAGCTTCGCGAGGCCCGCTCCATCCGCGTGCGGCGAGGGATCACGTGCGGCCACGACCACCCGCCGGAGACCAGCGGCGATGATCGCGTCGGTGCAGGGGGGCGTCTTGCCGACGTGGCAGCATGGCTCGAGCGACACGCAGAGCGTCGCACCGCGAGCCGCTGGGCCCGCGGCCATGATCGCCATCACCTCCGCATGGTCGCCGCCGAACCGCTTGTGCCATCCCTCGCCGAGCGTGGTGCCGTCGTCGGCGATCACGACGGCGCCGACCATCGGGTTTGGCTCGACCCAGCCTTCCCCGCGGCGGGCGAGCGTGATCGCCCGTGCCATCGCGACGGATTCGCCCCGCGTGATCGCGGCAGATTCTCCTTGCGTGAACGGCATCAGCCCGGTGTCCAGAGCGTCTTCTTCTCCGAGCCGCCCGGCTCCGTCCTGCCGGCGGAGGCCGCGCCGCCATCCGGCGTCCAGAGCTTGCCCGGCTCCGCGGCGGGAATCGTCGCCGCCGGTCCGGCCGTGGCGGCACCGGCCGGCATGCCGCCGCGGCTCGCCAATGCCGACAGGTCGATGCCCGCCTCGGCGAGCACATCGGCCACGGCCCGGATCACCTTCTCGTCGCGGCCGTGCTCGCGGCCAACGTGGTCGAGCAGCCGCATGATGTCGGCCTCGTCGCCCCGCTGCAGCCGCACCCGCAGTTCCGCCGCGTCGATCATGCCGTCGCCCGCCTTCAGGCTCGCAGCGATTGACCGGAGTTCCTTGATGATCTCGAGCTTCCGCACGGTCGATTGGGCCCGCTCCTCGAGCAGGCTCAACGCCTCCCAGCGATCTTCCGGGGTCGCATCGGCCCGCGAGACGATCTCGGCTGCGGCCCGCTCCGCTGCGGTGTCGAACCCAGTCGTGAGCCCTGCAACGAGCATCCCGCGGAGCTCATCGATGGGCAGCCCACGCAGGACCACACGATGCCACCGCATCGGAGGCACCTCCTCGAGCGGCTTCTTGGATTCGATCGGCTTCGGGGCTTCGAGTGCAAGCCTCTCTCGGACCCTCGTCCAACCCTGCGGCGCGTCTGGCTGCCGGCTCGCCGCCTCCCCTTCCTCGATCATGGCGAGCACCCGCAGACGTCCGTCTCGGCTGGCGATCGCCTCGCGGGGCGTCTTACCGAGCAATTCGGGAAGCGCGGCCTCGGGCCACATCGCCACGAACCGATCCCAGAGCAGCTCGCGCTGCCTCGCCATGATCGTGTCGACGATCGACGGCTGGTCCGAAGAGGGCCGCTCGCGGGGCGGCTCCGCGAGCCGCACCATGTACTGGGTGTTGACGAGCCAGGCGGTCGGGGTCGTGGCGTTACCACCCTGCCGAGGCTCGTGCTTCGTGAACGTCGTTCCCAGCAGCGGCTCGACGATCGGCTTCGCTTCGGCGGCATCGGGCTCGAAGCCCTGGAGCACGGCTTCCGGCTCCCGGTCGGTCTGACGACCGAAGAGAAGCAGCGAGGCAAGCAGCCGCTGCGGGTCGTCGGCCTTGGGGCCCGCCTCGCCGATCCGCCAGACGCTGCGGGGCGGCACGAGGTTCTTCGACACCCACTCGCCGCGGTCGAAAGGCACCGGTTGAAAACGGACGTCATGCCGCAGCTTGTCCTCGAGCAGCTCGATCTCCTCGGGAGTACGGCCGTCCATCGTGCCGACGAAGCTCACGAGCGGGATCGTCGGGGAACGATCCGGATCCGCCTCCTGCTCCAGTTCGATGGCCCGGCCGGTCGCATCGACCGCGTCGTCGGCCGAAAGACCTGCCGTCGCCGCCACCTTCAGCCACGCTTCCGCGGCCTCGAACGGCCTGGCGAGCATCTCGCAGAGGATCGCGATGTTCGCGTGGACCGCGCGGCAGTCGCCCGCGACACCTTTCAGGCTGCGAAACGTCGTGAGCGCCTTCGACAGGCGGAAGGCCCTCGCCTGCTCGACGCCGCGTTCGAACTCGAATCGCCACGGTGAATCCTCGGGAGGATTCTCGATCGAAGGCCGCGACCGCAGCGCCGCCGGCACGCCCGCCATGCCGATCCTGGCCGCGAGCATCCGCCGCTCGTCTTCGCTCGCGAGCTGTTTTTCCTCGATCCATTCGATGAGACCCTGTGCGAAGCCGACCGACCCGAGCTGAGCCGCGACCTGCGCGAGCGAGGCGGCTATCCTCGCCACTTCCGGCTGGATCTCCGCGCCGCAGGCCTCGCGAGCCTTGTCGAAGGCCGTCGCCGACTCCTGGAGCCGTCCAACGAGTGCTTCGCACAGCGCCGACTGCGCCATTGCCATGGGGTTGTCGGGGCAGGCGGCGACAAACTCACTGGCGGCGGCGGACGCCTCGCCGATCTTCCGCTCGGCGAGCGCCAGCTTCACCTTCGTCGAGAGGAGACAGGCTTTTCCCGGATGCCGCGAGGAGAGGCGATCCACCATCTCGTGGGCCGCGGAGAGCTGCTGACCCTCGACGAGGCGGTCGAGCTGCTCGAGGTCGCCGACGAGGTCGCTACAGCAGAACTTGAGCTTCTTTCCGGTGCCGCCGGGGCACGGTGAGTAGGGATCGATGGCCATGCGTTCGTTTGCTCCGGAGAAGCTCAGAATGTACCAGATGGAGCGGCGCATGTTGCCCGGCCGCGGGTCAGCCTGCATACTGCTGGCCCGCGTAGGTAGGCGGCCGACGCGGCGATGGTCCGTGGCATCGCAGTCCCAGTATCACTCCGCCAACTCCATGCGACAGCCGCGCATCCTCGTCGTCGACTCCGCCGGCTCGTCCGGGCTGCCCTACGCGAAGCTCGTGGCAAGGCTCCAGCCGCTCGAGCTGCGTGTCGAGTCGTCGCTCGAGAAGGCGCTCGGCAGCCTCGCCCGCGACTCGTGGGATCTCGGCATCGTGACGGCCCGCTCGGGCCCGACGGCCGACGTGCTCTACGGCGCCGTGAAAAAGGCCGATCCGCAGCTGCCGATGGTCGTCATCGACCCTCACGCGAGCGTCGACACGGCCCGCGCCTGCATGCAGGCCGGAGCCGGCGATTACCTCGACGTGAAGCGGGTTGAGACCGATCTCGAGGACGCCCTCGAGCGGCTGCTCAAGAACTCGCGGCGGATCGCGGCGGAGGAGTTGCTGCGCCGCACGGTCGAGCGGTCCTACTCGTTCGACGAGTTTCTCGGCGAGAGCCCGCCGATGCAGCAGGTCTACTCGATCATCGACCGGGTCGCGGCGAGCTCGGTGGACGTGCTCGTCACGGGGGAGACGGGCACCGGCAAGGAGCTCGTCGCCCGGTCGCTCCACCACCGCAGCCGTCGCGCCGCGGGGCCGTTCGTGCCGGTCGACTGCGGCGCGATCCCCGACGCCCTGCTCGAGAGCGAGTTTTTCGGTCACGAGCGGGGCGCATTCACCGGGGCCGACTCGCGGCGGATGGGGCTCGTCGAGTTCGCCGACGGCGGCACGCTCTTTCTCGACGAGGTCGGCGAGCTGCCGCTGCCGCTCCAGGCGAAGCTCCTGCGGGTGCTCCAGGAGCGGCGGATTCGACGGGTGGGCGCCCGCCAGGAGAACGCGGTGGACGTACGCGTCGTCGCCGCGACGAGCCGCGACATCGACAAGATGGTCGAAAGCGGCGAGTTCCGACGGGACCTTTTCTACCGGATCAATGTCGTGCGGATCGACATGCCGCCGCTGCGGACGCGGGGCGACGACATCGGCCTGCTGGCCGAGGCGTTCGCGAACCGCGCGACCCAGGAGATGGGCAAGGCCATGGGCGGGCTCTCCTCCGACGCCTACCAGGTGCTCAGGAGCTACCACTGGCCCGGCAACGTCCGCGAGCTGCAGAACGTCGTCCGCCGCGCCGTCGCCATGACCCGGTCGCACGTTGCGGGGGTCGAGGACCTGCCCGACGAGGTGGTCGCGGCTGCCGGACGGACGGACGGCGACGGGAATGCCGTCGGCTTCTTCGCCCAGCGGGCCGAGCAGATCGCGAGGTTCGAGCGGCAGTACCTCTCCGATCTGCTTTCGCGGAACGTCGGCGACGTCTCCGCAGCCGCCCGCGAGGCGAGGCTGCCGCGCGGCACGCTCTACCGGCTCATGAAGGGCCACTCCCTCGACGCCGCTGCCTTCCGACGACAGCCGTAGGAGCGGTCGTCGTGCCGCTTTGCCCGGCAGGCCGAGGCACTTGCTGCCCCCCTTTGTTGCGGAGGAATGCCGCGGAGGGATGAAGTCCCGCCGATCAGCCCTTCTTCCGCTCCCAGGTCTTGCCTTCCTTGTAGCGGTTGGCCCGCTCGACGAGCTCAGCGTCCTTTGTCAGGGATATCACCTTGTCGAGTGCCTTCGCGAACTCGTCTTTGCTGGAGTCGCGGAGCTTCTGGTGGTGCGCGAGCTCGACCACGCTCTTGCAGGCTGGCTCGGCGAGCGCCGGATCGTCGAGGTAGGGAAGGACGAAGCGGAAGGTTTCGATGGTGCGGATCGCGTTGGCCCGTTCCAGCACCCTGGCCCGGTCCTCGTTCTTCTGACAGAGGCCCATGGTCTTCTTGAGGAGAGCGAGCTTCTGCTGATCGCTGAGTTTGTTGTCGGGCAGGGGCGCGATCCTGATGAGCGCCGCCAGGAGCATTTCGCGCTCGGCGGCATCTTGCGACTTGCCGAGCAGTCCCAGGATTCGATCGGCCACCGTGGCATCCGGCCACCGCGTGAGAGCCTTGAGGCCGAACTGCCGTTTGGCACTGTCGGCATCGGCCACGAGCCGGTCGATGATGGCAAGCGCCCCGGGGCCGCCGACGCGGCCGAGCGTCGGCAGGAGGGATTCGCGGTCGGCTTCCGGCGACGCTTCGAACCTCGACAAAAACGCCGCCGCGGCCTTCTCCTTGCCCGGGTTCTGCGTGCAGACGGCGACGACCGCGCGTTCCGCGGCGGCTCGCTCCTCGCCGGCCGGGGTCGCGAGGAGTCCTTTCACGAGTCCATCGACCTGCTCGGGACCACCGAGCTTCCCGAGCGCCCGCATCGCGGCCTGACGGACGCCGGCATCGGCGTCGACGGCCATCGCGACGAAGTCGGGCAGGGCCGACCGGGCCCGCCGGTCGACGAGAATGTCGAGGAAGACGGGCCGCAGGCCCGGTGCGGCGAGTCTGGCGGCTTCGACGATCTTCTTCGTCGCGCCGTCGCCGCGGAGGGCCGTGAGGGCAAATCTGGCGGCCGAGCGATCCGGGTCGCCCGCGGAGAGGGAACGAATCAAGATGGGTGTCTCGCCAGCCGAGCCGAGCGCACCGATCGCCCGGATCGAGGCGACGCGGACTGCGGGCTCCTTCGCCGCAAGCAGCAGGGCGGTTATCGCGGGAACGGCGGCGCTGTCGCCCCGTTCGGCAAGCGCCCCGACGAGCGCCACCTGCTGGGCCGCCGGCAATTTCGCGATCGTGCCGGCGAACTGCGAGGTCGCGGCTTCCCCCTTGGCGCCATGACGCACCCGGTCGAGCGCGATCGCCCGCACCTCCGGATCGGCGTCGGCGAGCATCGCGACCACCGTCGGCACGAGTTCCGGATCGCTTCCGGCCGCGAAGGCATGAAGGAATGCGAGGGCCGGCAGGCAAACGCACGCCGCGCGGCGGAGGCATCGGGCAACATGCATGGCAGGGGCTCCTGGCCGACGGGGGTGTATGGAAGACCGACGCCGGAACGTCGACGTGGTCAGGGTGTCGTGTCGAGGCAGGCGACGATGCCCCGCTTCGCCGCGAGCAGGGCGGGCTTCTCGGCCGGACTGCCGGCCGCCGCCGCTTCGATCGCACGGTAGATCACCATCGCCTCGGACCGCTTCCCTTCGGCGAGCATGGCTTCGGCACAGGCGAGGCGGGCGTCGGTGATGGCACGGGCTTTCTTGCTGCCAGCGGATGCGGCCACGGCCGCGAGCGCCTCCGCCGCGGCGGAATCACGGATCATTCCCAGGGCATCTGCAGCGGCGACGGCGGTCCTCTCGTCGCCTGCGAGCAAGGCCGCGAAGAGCGGCACACTCGCCGCATCCCGCCGCGCTGCGAGCGAAGCCATCATGCCGAGCTTGAGATCGCCGTTGAGGCTGGAAAATGCCTCGCGCAGGGCGTCGGTCGCCTCTCCGCCGGCGATGCGTTCCAAGGCGAACCTGGCCATGTGCGAGTGCTCTTTCTGCGGGAGGAGCAAGGCGAGCGGCGGCACGCTCGAGGCCGTTCCGATCATCGAGAGCTTGCGGCAGGCGTATTCCTTTGCGGCCCGGCTCGCGTCGCCTGAGAGGATCGCCGAGAGCCGCTTCTCCAGTTCGCCCCGGAGGATGGCATCGCCGTGCGCTGCGATCACCGCGGCGTCGATCGCCTTGAAGAAGCCCGCGTCGGCCCCCCAGTCGTACGCCTCGAGCGATCGAAAAGGACCATCGATCGAGTTGATGTCATGGGCCATCGGCGTACCCGTGGGTGTCGGAGAGAACGCTTCAGAGGATCCAAGGTTCACGACGGGCGCGGTCGAGCAGCCGGTTGGCCTCGTCGTCGCCCGTGAAGTGCTGCGCGGCGCGATCCCAGTTCAAGGACCGCTCGAGCCTGATCGCGATTGCCACGAGGTGCGGCGCCGTCATCGTGTTCACGGCCGGCTCGATGTCGCGGAACGGCCTCTCGCGGGTCTTCACGCATTCGATGAAGTCGCCGTAGATGCCGCCTGTGCCGCGGTAGACGGGAACCGGCTTCGCCTCGCGGGGCTGGCCATCGCCGGTGATTTGGATGCCGCGGTCGTGCGACACCGACGCTTTCTCGGTCCGCAAATGCTGCGGTCGGTTGCAGTGGAGCGCGACGCCGTTGGGATAGTCGAGCGAAACGTACGCCGCGTCCTTGCCATCCGCCGAAACGGGATGGTAGGTCACGGCCGAAGGCTGCAGTTCGAGCAGGTCGGCCGCGAAGATCGTGCCGCCGAAGTTGTGGGCTCCCCAGTCGGTGAGGCTGCCGCCGGAGTAATCGACGTACGATCGCCAGCTGCCGCCGTTGCAGCCGAAGTTGCCGTCGCAGCGGCCAGGGTTGTACGGCTCCCAGGGGGCCGGTCCGAGCCAGAGGTCCCAGTCGATGTCGAGCGGCGTCTCCTGGGCGGGCAGGTAGCAGGCCATCGAGGGAGGGCCGACGTTGATGTCGATCGACCTGATCGCGCCCACCTCGCCGGCCCAGCAGGGCTCGACGATCGTTTTGTAGTCCTCGAGCACCCGCTGGCTGCCGCCTGAGACGATGCGGCCGTAGCGGCGGGCCGCGGCGATCATGAGCGGGCCCTCGCGGAGCGTCAGCGTCTCGGGCTTCTGAAGGTAGACGTCCTTGCCCGAGCGGCAGGCCGCGATCGTCATGATCGCGTGCCAGTGGTCGGGCGTCGCGATGTGCACCGCGTCGATGTCGTCCCTGGAGAGAAGCTCGCGGAAGTCGACGTAGGCGGCGCAGTCCTTGTTGCCGTAGCGACCGTCCACGCGGGCCTTGCCTGCGTCTCGCCACTTCTGCCTCACGTCGCAGACCGCGACGTACTGGACGTCCGGCCGGCCGAGGAATGCTCCCTGGTCCCCCGAGCCCATGTTGCCGATGCCGATGCCACCCATCACGATCCGGTCGCTCGCGGGCGGAGTCGTCGCGTCGCCGAGCGCCTTCGAGGTGAGAATGTACGGGGTGGAAACCGCGGCGAGGCCGCCATTTGCGGCGGTCTTGAGGAATGTCCGCCGCGAAGGCGAACGCAGACCGCGAGAGACGGGTTTCAGCATCGGATCGTCTCCTCTCCTCCTCACGGCCGGAGCGTGGTCAGGCTACCACTTCAGGCCGAACCGCTCGCCCGTCGCTCCGCCGCCGATCCCTCCCTTGAGCGGCGCGTTCTTGCGACGCGCCGGTGGCGAGGCTGCCGCGGCGGCCAGAGCTTCCGTACCGCGGCCATCCCCTTCTGCAGCGTCGTCGGCCTCGCCCGCTTCGACGGGCTTCGCGGCGACCGCCTTGATCGAGAGGCTCATCCGCTGCTCGTCGGGATCGATCGAGAGCACGCGGCACTCGACCTCCTCTCCCTCCTTGGCGACGTCCGACACGCTGCGGACGTGGCGGTGGGCGAGCTCCGACACGTGTACGAGCCCCTCCACCCCGGGCTCGAGCCGCACGAAGGCGCCGAACTGGGCGATGCGGCTGACCGTGCCGCGGACGGTCGCCCCGACGTGGTACTTCTCCGCGGCCCGCTTCCATGGGCTCTCCACGAGGTCACGGGCCGAGAGCGAGATCTTGCCGGTGTCGCGATCGATCTTCTTGACGACCACGCGGATCGCCTGTCCCGGCTGGAGCACGTCGGCGGGATTCGCGACGCGGTCCCAGGAGAGCTGACTGACGTGCACGAGCCCCTCGACACCGTGGCCGATGTCGACGAATGCCCCAAAATCGCGGACGCTCCGGACGATCCCGTCGAGGAGCGAGCCGACTTCGAGCGTCTCGAGGAGCTTCACCTTGGCGTCGGCCGCCTGTCGCTCGATCACCGCCCGCCGCGAGAGCACCAGCCGCCTCGCCGACGGCACGATCTCCGTCACCAGGCACTCGAGCGTCTGGCCGACGAGTTCCTCGAGGTTCTCCACCCGCCACACGCTCACGAGGCTCGCGGGGATGAAACCCCGCAGGCCGGCGACGTCGGCCTCGAGGCCCCCCTTGTTGGCCGCGACCACGCGGGCCGCGACGATCATGCCGGCTTCGATCTGCGAATAGTCGTCGACCGACACGGCGCGATTGGCCAGTGCCACTTCGTAGAGGCCGTCCTCCTCGTTGCGCGATCCGACCGTGACGTCGATCGAATCGCCGACGGTGGGGAACGACTCGGGGTCAAGATCCACGAGTTTGAGCGCGGCTTGCCGCCTCGCACCGAGGTCGATGAAGGCCGTATCAGCGCCGACACGGATGACCGTGCCGGTGATCCTGGTGCCGGGTTCGATCGCGGCTTCGGCCTTCGCCGGCACGCTCGCGTCGAGCAGGGCGTCGATCTCGACGTCCCCGAGAGCCTCCTCGAACTCACTCGCGAGGTCGTCTTCGAGAGGGGCACGGAGGTTAGGTACCTCGATCCGCGGTGATGGCGGAGCCGCCTTGGGACGCGGCGGGTTTCGCGGCTCGCCTTGCTTCCGTTCGAGTTGCTTCTGCTTGTGTCGGGCGACGGCTTCGGCCGCGACGTCGATGATCGGGGTCGGTTCCACGGGCCCGCGGTCGGCGGGCTGGGCTGCCGCGGGACTCGGCGAGACGAGCAGATGCCGGGGCGGCAGCTTGGGAACCGGCACTCCCTCCCGTTGGCTTCCGATCGGAATCCGACGCTTCGGCTGCTCAGGCTCCTGGGCGTCGCTGGTCATGGGATTATGCGGTCACGAACGAAAGAAACTGCGGGAAACAGGACTTGAACCTGCACGGTATTACTACCACCAGGCCCTCAACCTG
Organism: Pirellulales bacterium; assembly: GCA_044337015.1. GTDB lineage: Bacteria > Planctomycetota > Planctomycetia > Pirellulales > UBA1268 > UBA4655. The sequence goes on along the minus strand of JBIIOJ010000015.1, from coordinate 10,285 downwards.
GCGCGTCTGCCAATTCCGCCATTCCCGCGGAACAAACTCCACGTCATTCTGCGGCACGGGCCCCTTCAGTCAAGCGGCACGCCGCGACCGCCGTCGGGAACCACGCCGCCCGCCTGCACCGGCCGAGATCCCGCCGCCGCGGCCAGTGATCGCACGAGGGCGAACGCGGCAAGCGACCAGGCGGCATCGCCCACGGGCATCCAGCGGTAGAAAGGCAGTGCCATCGTGAAGCACTCCGCGAGGCCGGCGGCGGAGTGGGGGTAGTCATCCGAAATCCACCAGTAGGCCAGGTTCGTCGCGAGGAAGAAGACGAGCGAGTGGGCGAGAGCCCCGCCAAGCCAGGTCCAAACGCGGCCCTCTCGGATGCCCGGTGCAACAAAGGCGAGCAGGGCCGGCCATGCCGTCGCCGCGAACACCACGACTGCCATGGTGAAGCTGCCGTAGGAGGGGAGGAAGAGGTTGCTGACGGCGAGTGCCGCCACCGGCACGCTCGCGGCCACGACGGGGCTTGCGAACACGGCCCCTGCCACGAGACCGATGGCGGCCATCGGCGTCACGTGATAGGCCGGCTGCCAAAGCCGGCCGGCGGCGCCGATCACCACGAGCACGATCCAGACCGCGGCCAACGCCGACGGGTCGCCAAAAACGGCGGCCAGACCGGCACGGCTTCCTTTGCGAGATGCCAGCATATCGGTCATGGCCATGGAACAGCCTCCGGGGTGGACCGTGCCGCGGAGGGCTTTGCCCGGGCGGCGACCCCGATACCCTACTGGTTTTTGTCGATCCGGCAAGCCACACTTCCGCGGATGGAGCCATTCCAGACACTCTCGCTGGAGCGTTCGGACGACGGGCTGGTCACGGTCGCCTTTCTCGTGCCGGGCCGCAGCCAGAACGTGCTCACCCGGGAAGTGCTGGACGAAATGGCCCGGGCGCTCGATGCGATCGACGCCGGTCCGCCCCCTTCGGGGCTCCTGGTCGCCTCCGGCCGGCCGGGATCGTTTTTCGCCGGCGCCGACGTCGACCGGCTCGCCGAGCGGCTTGGCGGGGGCATGCCCGAGGGGGACCTGGCGGGGGTGTGCGACGCAGGCAGGGCTTTGTTCGGTCGGTTTTCGTCGCGGCCCTGGCCCAGCGTGGCCGTGATCGACGGCGTCTGCCTCGGCGGTGGGCTGGAACTCGCTCTCTCCTGCGATTTTCGGATCGCGACCGATTCACCGCACGTGTCGCTCGGGCTGCCGGAGGTGAAACTCGGCATCCTGCCGGGCTGGGGCGGCACGGTTCGGCTGCCGAGGCTCGTCGGCCCGGCCGCCGCCATCGAACTGGCGGCCTCGGGGGAGCCGGTCGACGCCGCACGGGCTAGGCGACTCGGACTCGTCGATGCCGTCGTGTCGGCAGGGTGGGCGATCGAGTCGGCTCGAAGGCTGCTTCTCGCGGAAGCCTCCCGCGGTGGGCATCTCGCGCGGAGGCGGCGGGCCGCCGGCCGGGTGGAACTCGACGAGTCGGAGAGAGCCTTCATCGCATCGACCGCCTCGGCCGCGATTCTCGCCCGCACGGGCGGCCGTTATCCCGCGCCGCAGGTGATCGTCGAACTCATCCTCGATGGATCAGCGGTCGATGCCGAGGCGGCCGGCGGTCTCGAAAGCCGTCGGTTCGAGTCGCTCTCGCGGTCGCCCATCGCTCGCCAACTCGTGCATCTTCACCTCGTGGGGGAGCGGAGCCGGCGACGTCAGCCTGCGACCGATCGGGCGGTCGAGCGGGTCGCGATCGTCGGCGCGGGGGTGATGGGAAGCGGCATCGCCGCCGCGAGCCTTCGCGCGGGGCTCGTCACCGCCGTGGCTGAAACGTCGGAGGCGATGCTCGAGAAGGCGACCCGGACGATCCTCGACGAGGCAGCCTGGGATCGCGAGACCCGACGGAGCGACCCGCAACGGGCCGTGCAGCTCGCGTCGAGGCTGCGGACGGCGGGACGAATCGCCGTCGCGGCCGACGCCGACCTCGTGATCGAGGCGGTGACGGAGAAGATCGAGGTGAAGCGGGAGGTGTTTGCGGAGCTCGAACGGCTCGTGCGGCCCGAGACGGTGCTCGCGACGAACACGTCTACCTATCGCATCGCGAGGATCGCCGAGGGGATCGCCGACCGCTCGCGGGTCTGCGGCATCCACTTCTTCGTGCCGGTCCGCAAGCGCCCGCTCGTGGAGGTCGTCCGCGGCGTCGAGACGAGCGACCGCACGATCGCGACGGCCGTCGCCTTCGCGCGGGCGATCGGTAAGCTGCCGATCGTCGTGAAGGACTCGCCCGGATTCCTCGTGAACCGCGTGCTCATGCCCTACCTCCACGAGGCGATCGAACTCGTGCGGGAGGGAGTGTCGCCGCAGAAGATCGACCGGGTGGCGAAGGCGTTCGGCATGCCCGTGGGGCCGATCGAACTCTACGACCTCATCGGCCTCGACACCGCGTTCTATGCCGGCATCGTCATGCACGAGAGCTTCGGCGACCGGATCGAGGCGTCGCCGGTCATCCCCGCGATGGTGCGTGCGAAACTGCTCGGGCAGAAAAGCGGCGCCGGGTTCTACCTCCACGGTGGCCGCGGCCAGCCGCTCGTGCCGAACCCGGCGATCGCGAAACGGCTCGAGCCCTACGCGCTCGAGCCGCACGGCGATCCCGCGGTGGTGCACGCCGACGATCGGATCATCGACCGCCTCTTCCTGCCGATGGTGCTCGAAGCGACGCTCGCGCTCGACGAGGGCGTCGTGGACCACTCCGGCGATGTTGATCTGGCCGTCGTCCACGGCCTCGGGTTTCCGGCGTTTCGCGGCGGCCTCCTCGGCTGGGCCGACTCGCTCGGCGCCGAAACGATCCTGGAGAGGCTCTCGGTTTTCGAGCCGCTCGGCGTGCGGATGCGGCCGACGGACAGGCTGCTGGCGATGGCCCGCGAGGGAAGGACCTTCCATGCAGGGTGAGCCGGTCATCGTCGCCTGCTCGCGGACCGCGATCGGCCGGTCGCATCCGGAGAAGGGGGTGTTTCGCGGCGTGCGTGCGGACGAACTGGCCGCGGCCGCGGTTCGCGCCGCGGTCGAGCGGGCGGGCATCGACCCTGCAACGATCGACGACGTCATCCTCGGTGCCGTGAAGCAGCACGGTGAGCTCGGGGGCAACGCCGCCCGCACCGTCGCCATGCTCGCGGAGATCCCGTTCTCGGCCGCCGCGACGACGTCCAATCGGCTCTGCGGCTCCGGTCTCCAGGCGATCCGACAGGCCTGCCATGCGATCGCCGCCGGAGAGGCCGACGTGCAGGTCGCCGCCGGCGTTGAACACATGCACCACCTGCCGATGGAGTCGCTCGTCGATTTCCATCCGATGGCGTTCGCGGCCTCGAGCCGGGCCGCGGCGTCGATGGGCCTCGCGGCCGAGTTCCTCGCGTCCCGCCACGGCATCGGGAGAAAGCTGCAGGAGGCGTTCGCCCTCGAAAGCCACCGCAAGGCCCATGCGGCCGCCGAGGCCGGCCTCTTCGACCGGGAGATCGTGGCGGTGAACGGGCTCGACGAGGCGGGCGGCCTCGTCTCCGTGCGACGCGACCAGTCGATCCGTGGCGACGCATCGCTCGACGCCATGGCCGCGCTGCCGCCGGCCTTCGTTCCCGGCTACGGCACGATCACCGCGGCGACGAGTTCCCCCTTGAGCGACGGCGCGGCCGCGGTCGTCGTGATGCGGGAGGAGACCGCGCGACGCCTCGGCCTCGCGCCGCTTGCGAGGATCGTGGCGACGAGCGTCGTCGGGGTCGCTCCGAGCGAAATGGGCGGCGGACCGATTGCGGCGGTGAACAGGCTCCTCTCACGGACCGGTCGCTCGATCGCCGACATCGACCTCGTGGAGCTCAACGAGGCCTTCGCAACGCAGGCGATCCACTGCATCCGTGGCCTCGGCCTCGACGAATCGCGAGTGAACGTGCACGGCGGCGCGATCGCGATCGGCCACCCGCTCGGAGCCTCCGGCGCACGGATCGTGACGACGCTCGTCAACGCGATGCACGCCCGCGGCGCCTGGACGGGCCTCGCCACGATGTGCATCGGGCTCGGGCAGGGAATCGCGGTTTTGCTCGAACGACCGACGGCTTGATCGTTCTAAACGTCTTGCGCGTCAAACGTGCTGGTTCGGGGCTGCCCGTATGCCGCTCGCCGGACGCTCGCTGCGGGCATCCTGCCCTCCGCTCGCTCGGATGCAGACTTCGCTGCGCAATCCTTGCTTCGCTTGTCTGCATACGCCGTCTCGGGCACACGGGCGGCCCCGAACCGGTCAAACGTGGCACTGATTGGGGCACAGAGGCACTCTGATGCTGAACGCCGGAGGCGCGGACGTTGAGGAGCATCAGGTGTATCCTCACCGTAGCGACGATGCGTCCGCGCCTCCGGCGGCAATGCGGTGTCCTGCAGATGACTTGATTCACCGGGCATCCAATCACACGACCGCGTCAACGACCCTCTCGGCTCGCGCCTCGGGCTTTTGTGTGCGGGGCAGCCCCCAACCGTCCTTTACCAGGTTAGAATCTGCCCGACATGAAACGCGACGCGATGGCTGGTTCGCTCTCGGAATTGCTGCTCGCGCGGGTCGTCGACGACCGTGATGCGCCGGCGATCGTTGTTCCGGCGGCGGCCCGGTGGCCGGGGCCGCGTGGCCGGGCCGATAGTGAGTTCTCGTGGGGCGAACTTGTCGCGTCGGCGCTACGGTGTGCGGCGCGGCTCGAGGCGGCGGGGCTCGCTGCCGGCGATCGCCTCGTGCAGATCGGCCCCCACACGGCCAATTCCGTCGTCGTCGATCTCGCCTGCCTGCTCTCGGGGATCGTCCACGTGCTCCTGCATCACGACGACGGCCCGGCCGCGCACGCCGCGCAGATCGGGTGGCTCGACCCGCAGGCGATCGTGCTGACGGGGCCCAGCTCACTGACCACGATGCCGTGGCGAGCGGGGGCCGCATCACCGCCCGCCGCACGCACGTTCGACTTCCGCGGTGAGCCGCTCCTTTCGCGCGGGAGGCCCGACGGGCTCGCCGAGGAGGTGGCGACGCGGGTGGAGCGATGCCGGCCGGAGGGCTGTGCCACGATCCTGCTCTCCTCGGGCACGAGCGGCCACCCCCATGGCGTTTTGCATTCGCAGCGGTCGCTGCTGTCCAATGCGGTCGCTTCGTCGGCCGTGTTCCTGGAAGACGAGCGGGACGTGCGGCTCTCGTGGCTGCCCTTGAGCCATGCGCTGCCGAGGACGGGTGACCTCTACACGGCGGTCGTGCGAGGGGCCTGCCTCGCGATCGTCGAGGATCGCAGGAAGCTGCTCGACGCCTGCCGCGAGGCGAAGCCTGCCGCGATCCTCGGCGTGCCGGCGATGTTCGAGCGGCTCGAGGCCGCGGTCCGCCGCGGTGCAATCGGCGACCTCGCCTCGGCGCTCGGGGGCCGCGTGCGGGTGTGCGTGTCGGGCGGCGCGCCGCTCCGCGAGCGGACGATCCGCGCGTTTCACGATGCCGGCGTGCCGCTCGTGCAGGGCTACGGTCTCGCGGAGGCCGGCCCCGTCGTGACCCTCGCGAGCCCGAGGACGGCGAGATATGGAACAGTCGGGCTTCCGCTCGAAGGAGTCGAGCTTCGCACCGACGACGACGGTCAGTTGCTCGTAAGGACGCCCGGCCGCTGCCTCGGCGTGCTCCTGCCGTCGGGCCGCGAGTCCGCGCCGGCTGAACCGCAGCGTGCGGAATACGTCACGCACGACCCCGACTCGTTCCTTGCGACGGGCGACCTCGCGGCGATCGACCCCGACGGCCACGTGCGGATCACGGGCCGCTGCGTCGACGCGATCGTGCTGTCCGGCGGCGAGAAGGTGCCTCCCGCCGAGGTCGAGCGGGCGATCGCCGAGGATCCGCTCGTCGCGCAGGTGTGCGTCGTCGGCGGTGGGCTGCGGCGGCCGCTGGCGATCGTGGTGCCGGAGCCCGCCGCCGCCCGCGAGGCGATCCGACGGATGGGCCTGCGGGTCTTCAGCCGGCGTGGAGCGGTCCGCCATCCGAAGCTGCTCGCATGGATCGCGCGGCGGATCGAAGCACGACAGAGGAAGTTGCCGGCGGCCTGGAGGGCCGGCACGATGCTGCTTGCAGCAAGGCCGTTCGACGCGGCCCACGGCGAGGCGACGGTGTCGCTCAAGCTCAAGCGACCCGTGATCGCCGAGAACTACAAGTTCGCGATCGACGCCGCTGCGTCGGGGCACGGCTGCCTCGGGCTCGTGCCGATTCCACCCGGGCTCCCTTCAGCCTGCGAGGCGGGGCCGTGCATCGCGTCGACGCTCTTCTCCCCATCGGAGTCCGGCGGCTTCGCCGACGCTGCCGCCGCGGCGGCCGGTCCGCTTCCCGCGAGGATCACCCGCATCGTCGAGGAGTCGGCCGTCCTGCTCCATGAACTCCGGGAAGACGGCCGGATCTTCGAACGCGAAGGGCCCGCGGCTGGAAGGTTTTCCAGCGAGGCGGAACGTTTGCTCGGCGGCATCGGGCTGTGGGGACTGACCGTTCCCGAGTCGCACGGCGGCGCGGGCGCGGGCTTGGTCGAGCTCGCGCGGGTGGTCGCGAGGCTCGCCTCGATTTCGCCGACGGCCGCCGGGATGCTGTCGGTGCACGCGTCGATCGGCGCGGTCGCAGCGGTTGAGGCCTTCGGGAATGCATCGCAGCGGGACCGGTGGCTGCCGAAGCTCGCGAGGGGTGAGCCGCTCTCGATCTTCGGCGCGACCGAGCCGGATGCGGGCTGTGATCTCGGAAGGGTGTCCGCCCGTCTCGAGCGGTCGCCGGACCGGCCGGGGAGGCTCCTCCTCTCCGGGACGAAGATGTTCATCACGAACGCCGCGCACGGACGGCTCGTGAAGCTGCTTGCGAAGCTCGATGGCGAGGCTGCCATCGTCCTCGCCCAGCTTCCGGAAAGCGACACCAGATCGTTCCAGCTCGAGCCGTCGCAGATCCACCCGCTCAAGCACGCCCGCAACGCGACGCTCGTCTTCGACCACTTCGAGGTGGACGAGGCCGATCTGCTCGCCTCGCCGTCCGGCGACGGTATGGCGATCGTCTGGCAGGGACTCAACCGGGGCCGAGTGACGCTCGCCGCACAGGCGGCCGGCACGCAGCGGATCATGCTCTCGCATGCGCTCTCCCGCGCCCGCGAGCGGGAGACCTGGGGGAGGCCGATCGCGACCCGGCAGCTCGTCCAGGGAAGGCTTGCGCGGATCGCGACGGGGGCCATCGCGGCGGAATCGCTCGCCGCGTGGGCCGCGACCGCCGTGGATTCCGGCGGCGGAGAGCTCGAGGCGATCACGGCCAAGATCGTCGCCGGCGAGTGCGTCCGGGAGTCGGCCATCGCCGCCCTCGGCGTCCACGCCGGAAGGTCTTTCCTGATCGGCCATCCGCTCGGCGACGCGATCCACGACCACCTCGCCGTCGGCATCTACGAGGGGGAGAGCGAGCTTCTGGGGCTCGCGCTCTTCAAGGGCCTGGCGAAACGGCACCCGCTCGCGGCGGCTCGCGGCTCCGACGTTCGGCGGGCGGCCGAATGGCTCGCGTGGAGGGCGTCGCGGTGGGCGGCGAGGCCCCCGCAGTTTGGCTCCGTGCTCGACGGAGGGCTCAGGAGGCACTCGCTGGTCGCGCGGCGACTGCTCGACCGCACGGCGGTCGCGATCGACCGGGTGATTCGGCGCCACGGACGAAAGCTCGCCGAGGAGCAGCTGCTCGTGGGAGAGCTCTCCCGCCGCGTCCGGGAGCTCGTGGCGGTGATGGCCGTCGCGCACCACGTCGACCGTAATCCGCTTGGCGAGCATGCTGTCTCCGGGGAGCATGGTGCATGCGGAGAGCCCCGGTGGCGGTTGCTCGCCGCCGAGGCGTTCTGTCGGACGGCGGTTTCCCGCGCGACCGGTCGCAGGCCGTCCGATGCCGACCTCGCAGCCGATGCCCGGCTCGGCTCGGCGATCGTCGGCTGAGCTTTACTCGGCTCCGCTCGCGACGAGCGATGGCCACCAGCTGCAGAGGTACCACGCGCGGGGCGTCGTGAGCTCCGCGATCCGCTCGAGGAATGCCACCGACGAATCACCGCCAAGCAGCGAGCGGCCGGCTCCCGGCGACGCTTCGCCGCCGAGCACCTCGTCGATGAGTCCCTTCGGCTTCGTGTATTTCACGACGCGAGCCTTCTCCTCCGGCAGCCCCGCCAGCTCGCAGGCCCGCTTCACGGCGTCCTCGAGAAACCCGATCCGGTCGACGAGCCCGGCCTCGAGGGCCTGCTTCGCCGTGAAGATCTGCCCCGTGGTCACCTTCGCGATCGCGGCGTCGTCGAGCCCGGGTCGGCCCGCCTTCACGATCTCCTTGAACCGTGAGAACATCTCGTCGACGAGGGCCTGCAGCAGCTTCCGCTCCCTCTCGGCGAGATCGGGCGTGCGGTCCTTGGTGGGGCTGAGCATCTCCTTGAGCGGTCCGCTGGCGACGGAGTCGTCCTTGATGTCGAACCGCTTCACGAGCTTGGAAAGATCGAAATGCGGAATGATCACGCCGATCGAACCCGTGAGCGTGGCTGGCTCGGCGAAGATCACGTTCTCCCGGCCCCCGTTTGCCATCGCCACGTAGTAGCCGCCGCTCGCGGCGATGCCCCCCATGCTCACGACCACCGGCAGGTCCCGGTCCTTCGCGAGCTTCGAGAGGCGGTAGTGGATTTCATCGCTGCCGCTCACGGTACCGCCGGGCGAATCGACGCGGAGCACGATCGCCTTGACCGCCTCGTCCTCCTCGACCCGATCGAGCTGCGACTTCGCGAAGCCGTCGCCCCCCATGATCGCGCCGGCGACCGTCACGATCGCCACCTTGTCGGCTGCGATCTTCGACAGCGAATGGTACTTCTCGACGACCTTCGCATCCCCCTGGAAATAGCTCGCATTCGCGCCGAGGCTCGCGATGGCCACGAGCGTCGAGATGCCGGCGATCGTCCAGGCGATCCGGCCGCCCCACCGGCTCCAGCCGCCGTGATTCTCCAGGATCACGCGGGTGACTCCTTCGCCGCGGAGGGAATCCGGCGGCCTCGAAGGATCGACGGGGCGGGTGAGCGGTTCGAATGCCATGAGCGGTCCTCCTCGAGGATGGGTCAGAGAGTGTACGCGATTCGGCGGATCTGGATCGGCCCGGAAAGGATTTGCACGTCGGGCGGGGATGCGGCTACCTTTGTCGATCGACTTTGATCCCGCGGCGTGCGGATGGCGAGAGAAGCAAGGAGGATCGCTGAGTGTTCGTCTGCGTCAGTACGGAGTGTTTTCCCGAGTTGCCGCTCTCCGAGGCGATGGAGCGGCTGTCGGAGCTCGAGTTCATGGCGGTCGAACTCGACGTCCACGAGGAGGGAGGCCACCTCCGTCCCGGGCTCGTCGCCGCCGACCCCGATGCCGCAATCGCCCAGTGCAGCGACCTCCAGCGGCTGCGGCCCGTCGCCGTGTCGTTCGCCTCGCCGGAGACGCCCGAGCTCTACGACCGGTTCGAGGCGGCATGCCGGCTGGCGAAGGCTCTCGGCGTCGTCACGATGGTGGTCGAGTCGTCCGAGCTCGGAACGCCCTTCAACGGTGAGATCGAGCGGCTTCGGCAGTTCGTGAAGATCGCCAACGGCTTCGGTTCGCTCGTCGGCGTGAAGACGGCTTCCGGCAGGATGACGCAGGACGCCGAGACGACGGCGTCGCTGTGCCGCAACGTCCCGGGCCTCGGCGTCACGCTCGACCCGAGCCACTTCATCTACGGCCACAAAAAGCCCGCGTCGTGGGAGTCGATCCTCAAGTACGTCTGCCACGTCCACCTGCGTGACACGAAGCCCGACGCCTTCCAGGTCCGCATCGGCCAGGGCAACATCGAGTACGGCAAGCTCGTGACGCAGCTGCAACGGTTCAACTACAACCGCGCGCTCTGCGCCCACATGCCGCCGATCGAGGGCGCGAGCCAGCCCGGCGAACTCCGCAAGATGCGGCTGCTGCTCGAGAGCCTGCTCTGATCTCCCGGGTGGCAATTCTCCCAGGTGGCGATGGCGGGATCCTTGGAGGATGCCGCATTGCCGCCGGAGGAGCGGACGCATCGTCGCTACGGCGAGGATACGCCTGATGCTCCTCAACGTCCGCTCCTCCGGCGTTCAGCATCAACGTGCCTGTGTGACGCAATCAGTGCAACGTTTGACCGGTTCGGGGCTGCCCGTGTGCCCGAGACGGCGTAGCTGACCAGCGCAGGCCGGAGGCCGAAGCGCCAGTCAGGTCCGAGTGAGCGGAGG
>JBIIOJ010000014.1:0-26250 GCA_044337015.1 Pirellulales bacterium | reverse complement strand
TCGCGAGGTCGATGCGCTCGGCGGCGTGATGGGCCGGGCGATCGACGCGACCGGGATCCAGTTTCGCGTGCTCAATCGCTCGAAGGGGCCGGCGATGCACGGCCCGAGGGCGCAGGCCGACAAAAAGCTCTACCAGTCGGAGGTGAAACGGCTCGTCGAGGAGACCGACGGGCTCGATCTCCGCCAGGAAACGGTCGAGAACCTGATCACGGAGCCGCTCGCGGCCTCCGCCGGCGAGTCGCCGCACCGCCGCCATCGGATCACGGGCGTGCGGGTGCGGGGCGACGCCGAGTATCACGCGGCGGCGGTCGTGCTCACCACCGGCACCTTCCTCCAGGCAGTGATGCATGTCGGCGAGGCGAAGACGCCCGGCGGCAGGGCGGGGGAGGGGACGACCTCGGGCGTGAGCCGGTCGCTCGCCTCGCTCGGCTTCCGGATAGAGCGGTTCAAGACCGGCACGCCCTGCCGCCTCGCGGCCGTAGGCATCGACTTTTCGCTGCTCGAAGAGCAGCCGGGCGATGCCGAACCGCAGCCCTTCTCGTTCCTCACAGACCGGATCGAACAGGAGCAGATGGTCTGCTGGATCACGCGGACGACGCCCGCGATCCACGACCTTATCCGCGCGAACCTCCACCGCGCGCCGATGTACTCCGGCCAGATCGAGTCGACCGGCCCCCGCTACTGCCCGAGCATCGAGGACAAGGTCGTGCGGTTCTCCGACCGGGAGCACCACCAGCTCTTCCTCGAGCCCGAGGGAAGGCGGACCCGCGAGATCTACGTCAACGGCATCTCCACGAGCCTTCCCCGCGACGTGCAGGATGCGATGATACGGCTCGTGCCGGGGCTCGCAGCCGCGCGGATCATGCGATACGGCTACGCGGTCGAATACGACTACTGCCCTCCCGATCAGCTCCAAGGCACGCTCGAATCGAAGGCGGTAGCGGGTCTCTACATGGCGGGGCAGATCAACGGCACGACCGGCTACGAGGAGGCGGCCGCGCAGGGGCTCTTGGCGGGTGCCAACGCGGCGGTCGCTCGCCACGGCGGCGAGCCGCTCCTGCTCGACCGGCACGACGCCTACATCGGCGTGCTCGTCGACGATCTCGTCACCCGGGGCGTCGACGAGCCGTATCGCATGTTCACCAGCCGCGCGGAGCACAGGCTGGCGCTGCGGCACGACAACGCCGACCGGCGGCTCACGCCACTGGCCGCTCGGCTCGGCCTTGCCTGCACCGAGCGGGCGACGCGGCTGGCCGAGAAGCAGGCGGCGATCGAGGCGGTGCTCGCGACGCTCACCGCGGTGCGATCCGAAGGGGTCCCGCTCGCCGACCTGCTCAAACGGCCCGAGACAACGTGGGAAGACTGCCTCCGGGCCGCGCCCGAACTCCATTCCGTCGATGCCGAGGTGGCCAGACAGGTCTGCCACGACATCCGCTACGCCGGCTACGTCGCGCTCGAGCGGGAGCAGATCGAGCGGCGGCGGAAGCTCGGCGGCCGTATTATTCCGGAGGGGCTCGACTACGCCGCGGTCCGCCACCTGAGGGCCGAGGCGCGCGAGAAGCTCGACCGCGTCCGCCCGCGGACGCTCGACCAGGCGGGGCGCGTAAGCGGCATCACGCCTGCCGACCTCGCGCTCGTTCTGCTTCACCTCGATGCCCGCGGCGGGTGACCAAGCGTGCGCATCGTTCATCTCACGGCCGGCGCCGGCGGACGGATCTGCGGGTCCTGCCTCCACGACAACGCGCTCGTGCGTTCGCTGCGAGACCGCGGGCTCGACGCGATGCTCGTGCCGGCCTACGTGCCGACCACCACCGACGAGGAGAACGTGGCCGAGCGGCGGATCGTCCTCGGCGGGCTGAACGTCTGGCTCCAGCACCATGCGGCGGTCTTTCGCCACACGCCGGCATGGTTCGACCGGCTGCTCGACTCCCGCGGGCTGCTCGAATGGCTCTCGCGTCGGACGGGCTCCACCCGGCCGTCAGACCTCGGGCCGCTCACCGTCTCGAGTCTCGAGGGGGAACGGGGCCGGCAGCGCAAGGAAGTCGAGAAGCTCGCGAAGTGGCTCGCCGACGTGGTGAAGCCCGACGTCGTCCACCTCTCGAACGTGCTCCTTTCGGGGCTCGCCCGTCGCGTGAAGGAGGCGACGGGCGCGGGGATCGTCTGCACGCTCTCCGGCGAGGATCTCTTCGTCGGCCAGCTTTCCGAACCGCACCGCTCGCGGGCTGCGGCCCTGCTCGCCGAGAACGCCCGTTCGATCGACCGGTTCGTCGCGCTCAACGGGTTCTACGCCGCCTTCATGGCGGAGCGCCTTGGCGTGGGCATGGAACGGATCGCCGTCGTGCCGCACGGGGTCGATGCGGCCCGGTTTCCGTCGTCGCCTCCGGACCTCGTCGGCCGGCGGAAGGCACGCGGGGGTTCGTTCGTCGTGGGCTACCTCGCGCGGGCCTGCCCGGAGAAGGGGCTGCACCTGCTCGTCGAGGCGCTGGGGCGGCTCGCGGTGGAAGGCCGCAGCGTCGAGGCGATCGCCGCCGGGGCCACCGTTGAGGCGGAGCGAGACTACGTGGAACGGTGCCTCGCGCGGGCGAGGCTGCTCGGTGTCGCCGACCGCTTCCGCTGGCTCGGCCAGGTGGATCTGGCGGGCAAGCTCGACCTGCTCGGGCGGATCGACGTGCTCGCGATGCCCGCCACGCATCCGGAGGCGAAGGGCATCCCCGTACTCGAGGCGTTCGCGGCCGGCGTGCCCGTGGTCGCGGCCGACGCGGGAGCGCTCCCGGAATACGTGCGGCCGGAAGCCAGCACCGTCGCGGGCCTGCTCCATCGGCCGGGAGACGCTCTCGATCTCGCGCGACAACTCGCGTCGCTGCAGGACGACGCCGAACTCGCCGCGTCGCTCGGACGCGGAGGATTCGCGAGAGCCCGCGAACGCTACACCCGCGACCGCATGGTCGACGGGCATGCGGAGATCTACGCCGCGATTCGTTCCAAGCGAACCTAGCCGGCCGGGAACTTCAACTCGTGGGCGAGGCTCTCGAGAAAAGTTCTCGCCCGGCCGTATTCGCCGGCGGCGTACTTCGACGACCGCGACTTCAGGGCGCCGAGGAAATCGTCCACGGTACCCTGGATTTGGGCGTATTCCTGGAAGTCCATGCTGCCGCCGGTAGCCGCCCGCCGGGCGAACATCGAGTCGAGTTTCTCGCGGTAGGGATCGAACGGCTTGTCGGTGAGCACGATCGGATACTGGATGTGGCCGGTGACCGGATCGAGTTCGGTCGACTGCAGCCGCGGCGGCGCCGCCATCTTCGCAAGCCGGATCGCCTGCTCCTGCGTGACGCGAGGCCCCTCCTCGGCGGCGCGGTACTCGCGGTTCATCTTGCGGTTTTCGAAGTAGGTCTCGGTCCACTTCTTGCGGTTGTCGTACTCCATCGACTTCACTTCTTGCCAGTTTTTCGCCGCCTCGGAGTTCTCGACGTTCATGTAGCCCTGGGCCCGCATCATCTCCGACATGCCATAGGCGGCGGCCTGGCCGGCCGTCGAGGCATACCCGCCCCTGTTGAAGCCCATGCCCCACTGGCCAAAGGCGACGGCCGACGCGAGTCCCACGGCCATGGTGATCGCGGACGAGACCGCTCGGGAACCGGTGTTTGCGGCATCCCGGCGGGCCCGGGAGACCGGATTCAATGGATTGACAGCCATACGACTTCCTCGGGTGGGAGGCTCTGGACGACGAACAGTGCAGTATACTTTTGCACGTCGTTCGGCATCCAGCGAACCGGATTTCCGCTTTTTCGGCGGCTTCATTCCTCTTCCAGGGACATCCACAACCATGCGGGGACACGCATCCATGCACCCATCCGTGCCCACCCGGCCTTGCCCGAGTTGGAACCTTCTCCGAGCGTTGCTCGCCGGAGTCATCGCCATCGCGATCCCGCTCGGCGGTTGCAGCACGAAGCAAACGGCTCCCACAGCGGACGAGAAGCCGGCCGCTCCGCAAAAAGCCGCTGCCACCGCTCCGAGCGATGCGGACGGCACGATCGCCACGATCGATTCGATCGGCGCCCAGGGCTCGCAGGGGAAGGCGTCTCTCCCTTCGCTGCTCACTTCGCTCCACGACCCGAGGCCAGCCGTCCGCTGGCACGCGGCGCGATCGATCGGCCTCATCGGCGAAGCCGCCGTCTCGGCGATTCCGCAACTCGTCGCCGTGCTCTCCGACCCCGACCCGATCGCGGCCACGCAGGCCGCCGCGGCGCTCGGCCGAATCCGATCCGACGACCAGCGGCCGCCGGCCGCAATCGACGCTGAAACCGCCAAGCTGTACGCCTCGACCGTCGAGCCCCTTGCCAACTGCATCGTGCACAAGGACCCCCGCGTCCGCCGGGCCGCCATTCGCAGCCTGCAGGTGATCCAGCCAGACGAGGAAGAACTCGTCGAGCTCGCCAGTTCGCTCCTCACCGACGAGGATCCGTCGGTCGTGTTTCCCGCGCTCCACACGCTGGCTGACATGGGGGACGAGGCGGTGCCGTTCCTCGTGAAGTCGCTCGACCATCCGAAGGCCCGCTACTGGGCGACGCTGGCCCTGGCGGAGATCGGGCCGGCTGCCGCCGCGGCCGTGCCGAAGCTCACTGAGATCGCGGCGGAGGGGGAGCCGGAGGTTCGGCTGCAGGCGATCATGGCGCTTGCCGCAGTCGGGGAGCCGGCGAACGCGGCCGTCGACACGCTCGTCGGCATCGTTCGTTCGACCAGTGCCGACGACCGCGTGCTCCACCCGGCCACGGTCTACGCGCTCGGCAGGATCCGTTCGGAGAAGGGCTTCTCGGCCCTCGAGCCGATGCTGAAAGCCGAGAATGAGGTGGTGGCCGCGGCCGCCTCCTGGGCGCGGGCCCGCATCCATCCCGACGACGCGGCGATCGTCGCCGAAGCGGTTGGCCGGCTGCAGAAGGGGCTCGATTCCGCCGATGCGACGATCCGCCAAGGAGCCGTCTCGGGACTCTCCGAACTCGTGAACGACCTGCCGGCCGGCGCGGGCAAGCCGCTCGCTGAACGCTACGTCGCGCTCCTCGAGGACGCCGATCCCGATGTCCGTCGATCGAGCGCCGTCGCGCTCGTCCGGCTCGGTGCGGACGCCGTCGGACCGGTGACGACGGCACTCGCCGATCCGGAGCAGCGGGCCGTCGCGATCGAGGTTCTCGCGGAGCTCGGCTCCATCGCCAAGCCCGCGCTCCCGAAGCTCATCGAGTCGCTCGACGACGCGAATCCCGCCGTGCGGAGCGACGCCGCCTTCGCCATCGCCGGCCTCGGAGCGGAGGCGGCCGACGCGGTGCCCGCGCTCGTGAAGCGGCTCGAGAAGGAGGCCGAACTTTCGGCCGTCGTCGCAGCCGACGGCGGCGCCGACGGCATCGACGCCGAGGAACGGGCGGCCCACGCACCCCTCCTCACCATGGCCTACGCGCTCGGCAGCATCGGCAAGGCCGCGAAGCCGGCCGTGGAGACGCTCCACCGGCTCGTCGACAGCGCCGACCCGTTCACGGCCACCGTCTCGGCGTGGGCGGGGCTCAAGATCGAGCCCGATCGCAAGGATCTCTACGCGAAGGCGGTGCCGCTGTTGACCAAGGCGCTCAAGTCGGGTCGGGATCTCGCGAGGCTCGAGGCCGCGACGGCGCTTGGCGACATCGGCCGGGGGGCTTCGGATTCAATTCCCGTGCTCGAGATGGTGGCCGAGGACGACCCCGTGGCGGCCGTCCGGGAGGCCGCGGAGGAAGCGATCGGGCGGATTCGCGGCCGGCCCTGAAGCCGGCCGCGGCCACGACCCGGCCGACTCCTCCGCCTCTGACGGTTGCGCAAAGGAACGTCTGCGCAGAGCCCCCTGATGAAACTGAAGGTCGGCCGGCCGGCCGGCCGACTTTTTCTTGGACGGTTTTCGGTCGATGAATTTTCGGTCGATCAAGTGGGGCACGGGGGATTCGGGACGATGGTGCGTCCGATCGGCTTTCTGAAACGGCTGTGGCTGCTCTATCGCTCGAAGCCCGCCGGCGAGCGGTCGCTCTTGGCCGCGGCCCGCGGCATTCCCACCCGTCCGGACGGCTCGATCCGGATTTTGGAGCTCGGGCTCGGCACCATGCGTCGCGCGGAGCGGGTGCTTCGCCTCGCCGGCTCCCGCAAGGATCGGCCGAGCGTGCACTACGTCGGCTTGGATCGGTTCGAGGGCCGGCTGCCCAACGACCCGCCGGGCGTGACGCTCAAGCAGGCGCATCAGTCCCTTGGAAAGCTCGCGAAGGTGCAACTCGTCCCCGGCAACGTCGACACGTCGCTCTCGAGGCTCTGCAACCATCTCGGCGCGTTCGACCTCGTGATCGTCTCGCGGGATGCCGACCCGCGGCACCTCGAACGCAGCTGGTTCTTCATCCAGCGGCTCGTCACGCCGGCGACGGTCGTGTTCCTGGAGCCCTCCTCGGCGGACGCGGCATGGCAAAAGTTCGGCAAGGCCCGCGTCGACGAACTGGCTGCCCGAACCGTAGGCCGCCGCGTCGCCTGACGGAAGCGGGGTAGGGCCGGGGGCCGTCTTGCCGGGCGATTTCGTCTGGTAGAGTGGAGGCATGAAAGACGCCCCACGAACGCTTCTCGACAAGATCTGGGACGAGCACCTCGTCGCCTCTCCCGCCGGCGAACAGCCGATCCTCTACATCGACCTCCATCTCGTGCACGAGGTGACGAGCCCCCAGGCTTTCGAGGGCCTGCGGCTGGCCGGACGCCGGGTCCACCGCCCCGAGCGGACCTTCGCGACGCCCGACCACAACGTGCCGACCACGGACCGCAGTCTCCCTATCGCCGACGCGATCTCGAAGCAGCAGATCGACACGCTCCGGGCCAACTGCCGGGAGTTCGGCGTGCGGCTGTTCGACCTCGGCGACTCCGACCAGGGGATCGTGCACGTGATCGGGCCGGAGCTCGGCCTGACGCAGCCCGGCATGACGATCGTCTGCGGCGACAGCCACACCGCCACGCACGGGGCGCTCGGAGCCCTCGCCTTCGGCATCGGCACGAGCGAGGTCGAGCACGTTCTCGCAACGCAGACGCTCCGGCAGTCGAAGCCCAAGTCGCTCGAGGTCCGCGTGGACGGCGGGCTCGCCCCCGGCGTCACCGCGAAGGACCTCGTGCTGCATCTCATCGGTCGGCTCTCGACGGAGGGGGGCACCGGCTACGTCATCGAGTACACGGGTGACTGCATCCGCGGGCTCTCGATGGAGGAGCGGATGACCGTCTGCAACATGTCGATCGAGGCCGGCGCCCGCGCCGGAATGATCGCGCCCGACCAGGTCACCTTCGACTACCTGCGGGGCCGCGACCATGCCCCGAAGGATTTCGAGAAGGCGGTCGAGCGATGGAGCCGCCTGCCGAGCGATCCCGGCGCCGTCTACGACCGGGTCGAGACCTTCCGGGGATCGGACGTCACCCCACAGGTCACCTGGGGCACCAATCCCGCCCAGGTGGTCGGCATCGACGGCACGGTCCCGGACCCGTCGAGCTTTTCCGACGCGTCGGATCGCGAGAGCGGCCGTCGGTCGCTTGAATACATGGCGCTCGCGGCCGGCACGCGGATCACCGACATCCCCGTCGATCGGGTCTTCATCGGCTCGTGCACCAACAGTCGCATCGAGGATCTCCGCGCCGCCGCCCGCGTGGCTCGGGGCCACAAGGTCGCCCCGAGCGTTCGAGCGATGGTCGTTCCCGGGAGCGGACGCGTGAAGCGACAAGCGGAGGCCGAGGGGCTCGATCGCGTCTTCCGCGAGGCGGGGTTCGAGTGGCGGGAGGCCGGCTGCAGCATGTGCCTCGGCATGAATCCCGACACGCTCGCCCCGGGCGAGCGATGCGCCTCCACGAGCAACCGCAACTTCGAGGGGCGACAGGGAAAGGGGGGCCGCACCCACCTCGTCTCCCCCGCCATGGCGGCCGCCGCCGCCGTGACAGGTCGCTTCACCGACATCCGCGGCTGGCGATACGTCGACTGAACCGACCGACAGGAGCAAAGGGCCCATCCATGGAACCGTTCATCACCCATACCGGACTCGTCGCCCCGCTCGACCGTGCCAACGTCGACACCGACCAGATCATCCCGAAGCAGTTTCTCAAGCGGATCGAGCGGACCGGGTTTGGCCAGTATCTCTTCTGCGACTGGCGGTTCCTCGCCGACGGTTCGCCCGACCCAGCGTTCGAGCTCAACAAGCCGGAGCGGAAGGGGGCGAGCGTGCTCCTCGCCCGCAGGAATTTCGGCTGCGGCTCGAGCCGCGAGCATGCCCCGTGGGCGCTCGCCGACTACGGTTTTCGCGTTGTGATCGCCCCGACCTTTGCCGACATCTTCTACAACAACTGCTTCCAGAACGGGATGCTTCCGGTCCGGCTCGAGGAGGCGGACGTCGACGAGCTCTTCCGGCGGGCCGCCGCGGGGCCCTACCGGCTCACCGCCGACCTCGAGCGGAACGAGCTCCGTGACGACCACGGCTTCTCCCGGCCGATCACGATCGACGCCTTCCGCCGGACCTGCCTCATGAAGGGGCTCGACAACATCGGCCTGACGCTCGCGCACGCCCCGGCGATCGACGCATGGGAGTCGGCCCGCGGCATGGCCCCGGCGTCGTGGACTTGCCGATGAGACCCGCGAGGCCGTCGTCCGGACGGCTGCCGCTCGTCGTGGCGTTCGTGATCGAGGCGGTTGTGTGTTGGACGACCACGGCTCGGGCAGTCGACCAAGCGGCCGCCCCGGCGCGATTCGAGACCCAGAAGACGAAGGTGACCACGATCGTGGACGACCTGCCGCAGGTCGGGGCGATCGCTGTGAAGCCGACCGGTCAGGCCGTCCTCATGATCGACGGCGGCTCCAACGCCATCGAGATGATCGATCCGGCGGAGCCCACGCGGCGCCAACGGGCCGTGGGGCCGTTCGGCGGAGGGGAGCGGCCTGTCGCCGTCGCCTGTGTCGATTCCATCACCTGTGCCGTCGTGATCCGCTCGGGCCGCGACTGGGCGATCAAGACGTACCGGCTACCGGCCCCGGGAACGGAGGTCGATCCGGCCAGCACGCTCCAATCGATCCAGCTCGGGCAGGCCCGGGCGGACGAGGACGCCGCCATCGGCGTCGCCGTGAGCCCGCTGCGATCATGGATCGTGGTGGCCGGATTGCCGGCCCCGATGCCGCCCGTGATCCGCGGGGCGATCGCGGGCGCACGGATCGGCGGCATGAGCACCCGCAACTGTCCGCGTGCGGCCGACGGAAAACAGCCGGAAGCCGGGGAGGGTTTTGCGGCCTCCGCCGTCGCCATCAGTCCGAGCGACGAACTCGTGCTCTTCGAGCGGTCGGATTCCGGGGCGTCGACTGACCGGCTTGCGATGTACTCCACGGTTGGCACGACGCAGTTGTTGTCGCTTGATAGCGGCCTTCCGCGGGTGCGGGCGGCGGCATACGCCAAGGAGACGCTCTGGGCCGTCGGGGGGAATCCGGCGGACGAGCAGTTCCCCGAAGGTCTCTGGCGGCTCGACGCGGCGATCCAGGACCGTCGGCAGGTGGTTCGCCCGGTGTGCGTCGCCCGGCTCGCGGCGCCGGTCGCGGTCGCTTCGCTCTCCAACGGCCGCCTGCTCGTCGTGCATGGCGGCCCGCAACGTACTGTTTCGGTCGTGGAGCCGGCACCGTGAAAACCCGCCGAGAGAAAATCCTGGAGATGCTTCGGGACGATCCCAACGACGTCTTCCTCCGCTACAGCCTCGCGCTCGAGATGGAACAGGCCGGGGACTCGGGGCCCTCGCTCGAGATTCTCGCGACCCTCTCAGCGGGTGATCCGCCCTACGTGCCCGCCTTCCACATGGCCGCCCGCCAGCTCGTGAGCCGGGGCCGGTTCGAGGAGGCCCGGACCGTCCTGCGGGACGGGATCGAGCAGGCCCGCCGTCAGGGAAACGCCCACGCCGCCGGCGAGATGGCCGAACTGCTCGCCTCGATCGGTGATGCGGGCGAGTGAGGGGCCCTTCACCCAGCAGGTCTTTCGCCTGTGAAATCGAGTTCGGATCGAGTACCTTTCCGGTCCAGGAACTGGTCCACCAGGGAGACACGAGCGATGAACCGTTGGCAGGAAATGGCCGCTTCCGTCCTCGATGGCGGCGCGATCGACCGCGACGCGGCCCGCGCGATCCTCGAATCGGACGATGCGGAGATCCTCGACGTGCTGGCGGCGGCCTACCGGGTCCGCCACCACCACTTCGGCAACACAGTCCAGCTGTTTTTCCTCATGAACGCCAAGAGTGGCCTCTGCCCCGAGGACTGCGGCTACTGCTCCCAGTCGAAGGTGAGCGATGCCGAGATCCCGCGATACAACCTGCTTTCGGCGCCGAAGCTGCTCGAGGGGGCGAGGCTCGCGGCCGAGCGGCAGTCGAAGACCTTTTGCATCGTGATCTCCGCTCGAGGCCCCTCGGAGCGGGAGATCGACGCCGTCTGCTCGATCGTCCCCGAGATCAAGCGGCAGTACGGGCTCAACATCTGTGCGTGCCTGGGACTTCTGACGCCCGAGCAGGCGGGGAGGCTCGCCGCTGCGGGCGTCGACAAGGTGAACCACAACCTCAACACGGGGAAGCAGTTCTATCCGGAGATATGCTCCACCCACACCTACGCCGATCGGTTGCGGACGCTCCAGGCCTGCCGCGATGCCGGTCTGTCGCTCTGCAGCGGCGGCATCATCGGCATGGGGGAGTCGTTCGACGACCTGATCGACATGGCGATGGAGCTGAAGGACCTCAAGGTGGAGAGCATCCCGCTCAACTTCCTGCAGGCGATCGATGGCACGCCGCTTGAGGGCAGCGATCGCCTTTCGCCACGCGATTGCCTGCGGGCGCTGGCGATGATGAGACTCGTGAACCCGTCGTCGGAACTGCGGATCGCCGGCGGCCGGGAGGTCCACCTGCGCAGCCTGCAGCCGCTGGGCCTCTACGCCGCCAACTCGATCTTCGTGGGCGACTACCTCACCACGAAGGGGCAGTTGCCCGACGCCGACTACACCATGATCCGCGACATGGGCTTCGTCGTTACCCGTGGCGCAGAGTCGGCCGAGCCCCTGGCTTGCGCAGATTGACGGCCCGGGAAAGCCTCCCGGACGATTCCGTCAAAAGCCCTACGGTCGGTTTGACCGATAGATTGCCCGACAGGGTCGCCGGAGTGGCGTTCCTGTCGGGCCCGAGAGGGTGGAGGGGGGACCATGATCAGGTCATTCGCGATGTGTGCGTTCGTGGCCGGTGCGGTTGGAGTGGGGATGTCGTGGTCGGCCGGCGACGCTGCCGCGGCCGGTCCGGCCGAGGTTGCGGCACTCGCGGGAAAACCCGTGCAGTCGAACGCCTCGACGGCATCCTCCGGCCGCAGGCCCCTGGCGGTGCGGATCGCCATGGCCGACAAGCTGAAAGCCGAGCCGCCACCGATCCCCGCGACCGCGGAGTTGAAGCCCGCTGAGCCGACGCCCGCGGAGACCCTGGAAAAGCCCACGGAAATCGCGGCCCCGGAAAAGGAGGCTCGCAGGCCGTCGGTGCCGAGGCTCCTCATCGACTGCGAAGAGTCGACGGTCGATGCCCGCCAGGGCGAATCGATTCGCTGGCGGATCACGATCCGCAACGCCGGAGCGACCGCCCGCCACGTCGTCGCCACGCTCTACTTTGCAGAAGGCATCGAGCCGATGGCCGCCACCGGCCACGGCCACTCGCTCTCGACCGGAGAGGCAAAGTTCAGCCCCATCGAAACCCTCGGTGAAGACGACGCGATCCAGCTCGAGGTCACCGGCCGGGCTGCACGGCCCGGCGCCGTGGCCTATCGCATCGAGGTCGGCTGTCGCGATCTGCCGGGCCACGTCGCCCGCGAAGCGGTGATTCTCGTGCGGCCGAAGTCTGCGGAGTGAGCGGATCGAACGCCATGAACGGCGTTTCCGAGGCGGCCTTCAGTCGCAGCCTCTGAGCAGGATCGCCCGCGATGCCACCAGCCGCGACCGCTTCCGCACGGCGGGCGGCACGACCATCCGTTCCGTTACGATCTCGTCGGGCCCGGTGACGTCCGCCCACGGGGTGGCATGTTGGCAGGCCGTCTGCCGGTCCGTGGACGGCTCCGCGAAGATCGCCTCGATCGGCTCGACTTCGATACCGCGAACGCGGCAGTCGTCGGAACCGACCCGAATCGAATAAACGCTCGACAGCGACTGGGGGATGGTGGTTTTCATCGCCTGTCTCCTTGGCTTTTTCATCTCGCCGGCCGTCCTTACGGCGGAACGCGGTGGCCTGTTCGTCCGCCGCGGCGCAAGCTGCATCGTTTGAAATCTGCATGAAAAGTTCGAAGCACATCCCGGGCCAATTGCTCCTCGGCCCCAAAAAATTCAAGACTCGCCCGCGCATCCTGCACGACCGACCCATCTTTCCACGCATGGACGTCCGACGGGTACCCAGCCCACCTCGATCGCCGCGCAAGCCCGGGGCAGGCGAGTGAAAAATTTGCACGGCTACAAGAACGGCCTGCGAGGGAAACTTGCCGCCCTTCGCTGCAAGGGTTTCAGTGTTCGCCTGCGGGGACCTGCCGCATCCGGTCACGGAGTTGGGCAGCGAGCTCGTAATTCTCGGCCTCGACCGCCTGCGCCAGTTGCTCCTCGAGCGTGCTGCCGACGTCGTATCGCTGGCGGACGTGCTCCCGCATGTCGGAAAGCCGCTTCACGAGTTCGTCGTCGGTGAACCGGTCCGCCGCGTCGTACCGCTCGAAGAGGTCCTTGAACCGGTCGAGGCCGCGGTTGATCTCGCGGATCGCCGATTCCGGGCCGTCTTCCTCGAGGGCCGCCAGCGCCCCCGCCTGCACGCGGTGGAAGAGCACGAACGGACGGTACTGTTCGTGCGACAGCGTCCATTCCTCGTCGGGTGAATGGTCCCGCACGAAATCCATGAGAGCCAGGCTATGGTCGGCATCCTTCGCGGCCCGCTTGTATTCCCGCATCGCCAGCCAGCAGATTCGCCGGTGGTAGAACTGAACGAACTCCCGGTCGGCCTCGGCGCACTGCTCCTTCGAGAGCCTGAAGGATTCCCCCTCCCGCACCGCCTCCCCGACCATGTAGTCGAAGAACGTCTCGGCGCCTCCCGGCCGCTCTCCGTCGGGGCGGTGTTCCGTCTCCATCTGGAGGAGGCCCATGTCGACCCGCATCTGGATCACCTGGCGGCCGCTCCGGGCCTTTACCATCCGCGCGGTGACCTCCCCCGGTCGGAAGGACCAGCCCTTCAGGATGGAGTCGATGTCGCGAAAACCTGCCATGTCGTGGTCATCCTCCTGGATGTCCGCCTGGCGGTCGCCGGGCGGCCTTCAAAAGTATACCAATCGAAGGGTTCATTCAGCCGTGCCTCGCCGCGATTCCTTCTTCGACGAAAGCCGTTTCTTGTCCTCGCGACGCCTGGCGACGGCCGCACGGGGCACCCGCGTCTTTCTTCGCCGCTTCGGCCTCGTGGCGGCCCGCTCGAGGAGTTCGGCGAGCTTCGCGACACAGTCGGACACGTTGCGGGGCTGGTCGCGGTGACGCTGGCTCGAGATGACGAGTTCGCCTGCCCGCGTCAGCCGCCCGCCGCACTGGGCGAGCAGCCGGCCGCGAACCTCGTCGGGAAGGCTCCGGGAGCCGATCACGTCGAACCGCAGCGTGGCCTTGCTGCTCGTGCGGTTGACGTGCTGGCCGCCGGGGCCACCGCTGCGGGCGAACTGCCAGGCAAGCTCATCGGCGGGGATGGTGAAGGCCCCGCTTGAGATTCGAATCGGTGCGACACGTCCATCGGTCGGCATCGAGTCGAGTATACGCTCGCGACCCGCCGCCATGATTTCAAAAATCGTCGGCGCCAAAAAGTCAAGCGGAGAAAAAACCTGATTGCTGTGCTGGCGCGGCTCGCCAGCAACCGCGTTTCCGTCGGCGAAAAACAACGCATCGAATCCGTCTGGACATCTTTTTCGACGCGTTTGCATACTGCCGCGAACTCGAACGAGCCCCGAGGCCATCGAGAGATCCCGCGTTCCGGAGAGCACGTCGAAATGATCCGCGCATCGATCAGCGAGTTCAGCACCTATCGCAGCGAGCTTCCCGAGGAGATCGCGCAGCTCGTGCGGCATGGCTTCGATTCGATCGCGCTCTGGAGGACGAAGCTTTCCGACATCGGGCCCGGCGAAGCGAGGACCCTGCTCGACACCGCCGGCATCCGGGCGTCGAGCCTGCTCTGGGGGGGCGGATTCACCGGGGGCGACGGCAGATCATTCCGGGAGAGCCTCGACGACGTCCGCGAGGGGATCGCCACCGCGGTCGAGGTGGGGGCCGGCGTCCTCGTGCTCCATGCCGGCTGCCGCGGCGGACACACGATCGGTCACGCCAGGCGGCTCCTGGCCGAGGCGATGCACGAGCTCGGGCCGGCGGCGGCGGGCGAGGGGGTGACGCTCGCGATCAAGCCGCTCCATCCGGCCACCTCATCCGATTGCAGCTTCCTCGGGGGGCTCGAGGAGACCTTCGACTTCGTCGACGCCCTCGACGAGCCGGCCGTGATGCTCGCGGTGGACCTCTGGCAGTTCGCCGACGAACCCGGATTCATCGAGAGCCTGCGGCGGATGCTTTCCAGGGTGGCCGTCGTGCAGGCAGCCGACAGGTTCGGCCCGCCATCTCCGGAGAGCGAGCGGCTTCCCCCCGGGCAGGGCGTGCTGCCGCTGCAACGAATCATTCGGGAACTCGTCCGCCAAGGCTACCGTGGCGACGTCGAATTCGACTGCGTCGGCGAGGCGGTCGAGGCAATGGGCGTCGAGCCGCTGCTCGAGTCGCTCGACGCGTCTTTCTCACAGTGGCTGGGCCAGCCGCAGGTCGCCGCGGCCCGCCGCTGAACTCTGCGCTTTACGGTTTCGCACAACTTCACGCCGCTTGCGCGTCAACTCTGCTGGGTTCGGGGTTGCCCGTATGCCGCTCGCCGGACGCTCGCTGCGCACATCCTGTGCTCCGCTCGCTCGGATGCAGACTTCGCTCCGCAATCCTTGCTTCGCTTGTCTGCATACGCCGTCTCGGGCACACGGGCAGCCCCGAACCGGTCAAACGTGGCGCTGATTGGGGCACACAGGCACATTGATGCTGAACGCCGGGGGAGCGGACGTTGAGGAGCATCAGGTGTATCCTCACCGTAGCGACGATGCGTCCGCTCCCCCGGCGGCAATGCGGTCTCCTTCAAGCCATGCGGCCTCCTTCAAGGAACCTCCTCGAGGTCGCACTTCCGACGCGCACTGAGCCTCAGCGGGCCTTGGCGTCGCGGAGATCCCAGGCTTCGAGCCATTCGGTCCGCACCGGCTCCAGGCCGAAGTCCTTCCGCAGCCGCGTGTCGAAGTCGGGCATGTGTGCGGCGCCGTAGAAGATCGCGATCTTTCGCTTTCCCTTCGTGATCTCCCGTCGCATGACGTCGATCGCGGCGGCGTTGCGGTCGGTGATGATCGTGGAGCCGTCGTCGTCGCTGAAGGCCGCGGTGAGCACCTCCATGTCGGTGAACTGCACCGCCATGATCCTCCGCAACCGCAGCTCCCGGTCGTTTCCGAAGATCGCCCCGAAGAGGTCCCCCACGCTTACTTCCTGGGAGGCAGCGTTCTTCTGGTTCATGCTCTCCCGCATGAGCTTGCCGAACATCGTCCACCACGACTCGCCGCGTCGCTCCATCGCCTCGTCGAACTCGCCGGGTGAGAGGTCGGCGTGCACGAAGTTCTTCGCCGCGTAGTCGATCCGCTCGAGCTGGAACTCGAGGCCCAAAAGCGACGTGAGCCCGGACTGGGCCTGGCCGATCATGCCGGAGGGCTTGCGGCCCGGCTTCGGCACGCGGCTCTTCTCCGGGGCCACGAGCTCGTAGAGCACGCAGTCGTAGCCCTTGAACCGCGTCTCGAGGTTCTCGTAGTAGGACCTCGAGCCGATGTGCACGGCGGCGACGAGATCGACCTTGATGCCGGTGGATCCGCCGCGATCCTTCGGCGGGGCGTAGCGGACGATCGAGGTGTCGAGCGACTCGAGATCGCCATCGGCATCCTTCGAGAGGCGGAGGAAGGCCGACTCGGCGGCGCGGGCCTTCTCGAGCGGCTTCGGCTCCTCGGCCGCCGACGGGTTCACCACCGCCGCGACCATGATCGTCCAGGCAAGCCGGGCAAGGGCAGGGCTTTTTGCGAGGCGGAGGCGACTCGGGGATCTCGGAGACGGGTTTTGCAGCAGGAACATCGAATGACCCTCGGGTTCCCCCATTGAACCAGCTTTCTCCGCACTTGTCGCCCGCGGGGCTCCGGAGGCCGCCCGCAGGGTTTTCCAAGATTCGTCAATTTCTGTCCGCCCTGCGACCGATACCACCGGAGCAATCCGCAGAAGCGGAAAAACCGGATCCCGTTCCCCCCTGGGACAACTGCGATGGGCACGCACTCGAACGAACGACACACCTGCCGGGCACGATCGCTTCAGGGCCGAGCCGCCAAGGCCCCGGCTCGCTGGGCCGCCGCGATCGCGGTTCTCCTCGGCCTCGCCGGGAAGGTTTTCGCGGGCGACACGTGGGTTCCGCTCCTGCCCGACCAAGACTTCTACGACTTCCAGCTCTTCGCCCCGCCCGATCTCCAGTCGTACGAGATCTACCCCGAGGCGAGCGAGGGGATCTTCTTGAATTACGACCGGATCTACATGGGGATCACGCCGCCGGACGTCGTGGGCGTGGCCCAGACGCAGACGGGCTCCTACATCATTCCGATCCAGCCGATCTCGCCGCAGACGATCGTGCAGCTCAACAACGCCAACGTCGAGAGCGGCGACATCATCGGCGGCCTCTACATCTTTGGCGGTGATGTGCTCACGCTCGACCTCAACACGAGCTGGATGCGGACCGCGATGTCGTGGGGCAACCGCTACGAGGGAGGCTGGATCTACGACAACCGTGGCATGCAGTTCGCCTACTTCGACAGCGGTGAGCAGGGACAGCAGTTCACGACAGTGAGCGAGTTCGCAGCCTCATCGCCACAGCAGATCTTCACGCAATCGTCGACAAGCGGTGGCGCTGCCGGTGGCGGTGGAGGCGTTGGTAATATCAACCAGGCGCTCGTCACGACGACGATCACTTCCGTGAGTCCGCCACCGGACCATCTCATTGCCCAGAAGTTTACGCAGGAGAACACGACACGCATCCAGAGCGGAGGGTTCTCGTTCTTGATGCGGCGGTACCTCGGGGGTCGACGGAGTCGATCCACGATGCGGGTTGGCCTGGGGCCCCGGTTTGTGCAGTTCGAGGATCGGTATCAGCTTGGCTATGAGAGCAATCAGTATCCCTTCAACGTCGCCAATGCCCTCGGAGGTGCTGGCGGTGTCGGCGGTGTCGGCGGTGCTGGTGCCGGGGGCGTAGGCGGCGCTGGCGGTGCCGGTGGAATCGGCGGCGGCGCTGGTGGTATCGGCGGCGGCATCGGCGGCATCGGCGGTGGCATCGGCGGCATCGGCGGTGGCATCGGCGGCAACGTATCGGCCGCGTTCCTCCAGTCTTCCGCCGGCGATGTGCTTGGGATCTCAGGCGTCGATACGCTCACCGGCCTGGGCCCCGCGACGGCCCTGCAGACCGGCGACTGGGAGACCTACACGACGAACAACATGGTGGGTCCGGAACTCGCCCTGCTCTTCGAGTCGACCCACGGCCGCTGGACCTTCGCGAGCGAGTTCAAGTTCACGGCGGCGTTCAACTGGCAGAACAACCTCTACCGCGGGGCGAATTTCCCGGAGGCCCTCGGGGCCGACTACCTGCGGACCACGTTTACCCCGTCGGTCACGCAGACAAACGACGGCAGCGACCCCGATCCGATCCAACTCACGCCTCCGCCGCTCTTCCTCCAGATTTACGGTGTCGGCCAGACGAACGCCACGAACAATGCCGAGCACCAGTTCGTCTTTTCGCCGATCGGCGAGTGGCGGTTCGGCACGCAGTTCCGCGTGAGCAACGCGGTCGTCCTGCGGGCCGGCTACACCGGCATGTGGATGGCAGGGATCGCCCGCGCGTCGTCGAACACGGGGTACCGAACCGTTTTCAAGGAGGTCCAGTATGCCACCGAGAACGCGTCGGACCAGCCGATTCCGGACCCGCTCGTTCCCGGTCGCGAGGTTGCGCCTGGCGACTGGTACGTGGACACCCGCGAGGTGCCCTACAACCGGATCGTTCCGGTGAACGACGGGACGGAGTACGTCTTCGCCAACGGCCTCGATTTCGGGATCGAGATCAAGTACTGATCCGCGTCACGCGCTGTCGCCCGGCCCGTGCCCCGACTCCGCGGGCCCGTGCCCTGACTCCGCGATCTCGCCCCCGTGGCCCCCGTTTTTCGCCGGGAAGGCGAGCGACGCGGCCACGCTCGTGCCGATGAGCGCGACGATCACGCCGAGCGAGACGGCCGGGTGGACGAGGTGCCCCTTCGCGTGGGCGTCCCAGCCGCCGAGCGACGCGAGATACTCGTTGTGCCTCGCCGCCTCGGCGATCATCTTGGTGCCCACGAAGACGAGCACGGCCGACAAGCCGTAGTTCAGGAACCGGAAGAGGTCCATCACGCCGGCGAGCAGGAAGTAGAGCGCCCGCAGGCCGAGGATCGCGAAGACGTTCGACGTGAAGGCGATGAACCGCATGTAGGGCGTGCCGGGCGTTACGACGCCCAGGATGGCCGGAACGCTGTCCACCGCGAAGAGCACGTCTGTGCTCTCTACGATGAGCAGCACGAGGAAGAGCGGCGTCGCCATGAGCTTGCCCCCCTCGCGGACGAAGAATTTGTCGCCCGACGGCTGACTCGTCACCGGCACGAGCTTGCGGAACGTGCGGATGAGGGCGTTGTCGCCCGGCGAGTGGTCGCCGCCGCCGAAGGCGAGTTTGATCCCGGTGTAGATGAGGAACGCGCCGAACACCCAGAGAATCCACTTGTACCGCTCGACGAGCTCCGCCCCGAGCAGAACGAAGGTGAGCCGCATGAACACGGCGCCGAGGATTCCCCAGAAGAGCACGCGGTACTGGTACTTCAGCGGCACGCCGAAGTAGGCGAAGACCACCGCGAAGACGAAGACGTTGTCCATCGAGAGCGACCACTCGACGAGGTAGCCCGTGAGGAACTCGATCGCTGCCTTCCCGCCGAGCCATTTCCAGACCAGGGCATTGAAGCCAAGGGCCAGGGCCGACCAGAAGCAGGTCCAGAAGGCGCTCTCGCGGAGCGAAGGCTCGTGCGACTGCTTGTGGAAGACGGTCAGGTCGAGCGTGAGCAGCACCGCCACCATGATGGCGAAGGCGATCCAGTGGCCGACCGTCACGACCGACGTCGCGTCGACGGTGGCACCCTCGACCGCGGCCGCCACATCGGCGAGGAGCGGGAACGTTGCTGCCAGGCAAGAGAGGTGGGCGAATCCGGTCGCGGGGCAGAAGGGCACGGTGATCCTCGGGCGGGGTCTTTGGGGGGCGTGGGCGGTGGAAGGCCGGCGACGATCTTACGGGCCGCGACGGCAGCCCGTAAACCGCGCGAACGGCCGTCGGCCCGTGGCTCGCGCCGCCGCAGTTGCCTTGTGGTAGCATCCAAGGACGCGAGGCCGAGGTTCGCCGGTGTCGCGCCGCCTCGGTGGATGTCGATCCGTCCGGAGGATTTTCCGTGTCGACTCGATGCCGATTGCCGGGCCCGTGTGACGTGCCCCGCCGTCTCGGTGGCTCGATGCTCGCCGTCGTCGTCGCCGCAGTGATACCGTTTGGCTTCCTGCAGCCCAGCCCGGCGACCGCAGCCGAAGGTTCTGTGGCGTCGGCCGAAGCTGCGAAGGCGGCCTATGCCGCCGCGGCGGCCCTCCAGAACCGGGACGAATGGGATCTCGCAGCGGAGGAGTGGGAGTCGCTCGTGAAGCGGTTTCCGGGTGATCCGCTCGCCGGCAAGGCTTGGTATTACCTCGGCATCTGCCGCTCGAAGACGAAGCGTTTCACCGACGCCGCGGCCGCCTTCGCGCGGGCCGCCGATGCTCCCGGCGATGCCGAGACGGCGGCGGTTGCAGCCTTCGAGCGGGGACGCGCCCTCTACGCGGAGGCGCAGGCCGGCCGCGCGGCGGCGTATGCCGAGGCGGCCTCGGCGCTCGGCGGGTTCGTCGCGAAGCACCCGAAGCATCCGAAGGTGGCCGACGCGATTTCGCTCGAGGCCGAGGCGCTCTGGCAGGCCGGCAGGAAGGCCGAGGCGGTCGAGCGATGGAAGGCGTTCGTCGCGCTGAAGGATATGGAGGGAGGAGGGAAGGCGGCCCGGCTGCCCGACGTGCTCTACGCGCTCGGCGTAGGCCTCGCCGAACTCGGCAGGAAGGAGGAGGCGCTCGCCGCGTTCGATGCTTTCGCGAAGAATCATGCGGCCCACCAGCTCGCGAAGGATGTCATGATCTGGCGGGGCGACCTGCTCTTGCAGTTGTCGCGGCCCGCCGAGGCCGAGCGGCTGCTCGCGTCGCCGTTTCCGGAGACCGACAGCGAGCGGCCCGAGGTCCTCGAGCGGCTTGCCCGCGCCCGCTACGCGCAGAAAAAACACCGCGAGGCCGCGGAGGCCTATGCCCGGCTCGCGACGCGGTTTCCGGACGCGGCCGTGTCGAAGGCCGCGGCGATGTCGGCCGCCATCGCGTTTCTCGACGCGAAGGAGACCGGCCGCGCGAAGGAGTGGTTCGCGAAGGTCGAGGCCGCCGGTGGGCCGCGGGCCGTGGAGGCGGCGCACCTGCTTGCGACGCTCGAACTCGAGGCGGGCAGGGCCGCGGAGGCGCTCGCCGTGGCCGACAGGGCGCTTGCCCGAAAGCCGACGGATCGCTTCCTGCCGGCGGTCCTGCTGGACCGGGCCGACGCGCTCTGGGAACTGCCCGACCGCAGGGCCGACGCCGCGAAGGCCTACGCCACCGTCATCGAGCGGTTTCCCGACGACGCGGCCGCCCGCACGGCGCTCGCGATGCTCGCCGCGGCGGAACTGCGGCTCGACCGTCCCGATGAGGCACTCGCGCGGGCCGACGCGTTCCTGAAGCGATACGCCGCCGGCTCAGGCAGCTCCGAAGCGATCACAAAACAGGTGATCGAGGACGTGCGAAGGGTCGCCGCGGAGTCGCTTCTTGCGATCGCGGCGAAGAAATCCAAGTCGGGCGACCGCGCCGCGGCGACGGCCGCGCTCGAGCGGCTCGTCCGTGATTTTCCAGGGTCCCAGCGGATCGATCTCGCCTGGTATCGCCTCGGCGAGCTCCGCGAGCAGGCGGGCAATCATGCCGGGGCCATCGAGGCGTTCGGGAAGTGCCGCGCCGCGAAGCCCGACGGTGACCGGGCAGCCTGGGCGCTGCTCGCGATCGGCTGGGCGCACGAGGCGGCCGGCAGGCCCGACGATGCCTCGAAGGCCTGGACGGAACTCGTGGAGAAGGCCGCGGCTTCGGAGGCGGCGGCATCGGCGCTCCTGGCCCGGGCCGACCTGCGACAGCGGCGGGGCGACTTCAAGGGGGCGATCGCCGATGCCCGCGCGGCTGCCGCCCGGCCGCTCGAGGCCGACGCGAAGCGGGAAGCAGCGGTCGTCGAGGCGCTCTCGCTCGTCGGCGACGGCCGCGGTGCCGAGGCGATGCCGATCCTCGCGAAGCTGCGGCGGGAGCTCCCGCCCGATGCCGCGGTGCTCGACCGCGTGCTCTTCGAGCTCGCCATCGCCAGGCTCGGCGACTCGCCAAAGACCAAGTCCGACGGGGCGCCGGCCGCCGAGCCGGCGAAAGCGGAGGCCGAGAAGGATCTCCGCGAGCTCGTCGAGCGGTTTCCGCGAAGCCCGCTCGCGGCCGATGCCTGGCTCGAGCTCGGCGAACTTGCTTGGGGCCGCGAGGACTACGCGAAGGCGGCCGGGGCGTATCAAAAGGCGATCGACGCCAAGCCCGAGCCCGCCACGCTCGAGCAGGCGGCCCACCGGCTCGGCTGGACGGCCGTCCTGCGGAAGGACCATGCCGCCGCGATTCCCGCGTTCGAGCGGCAGCTCGCCGCCGCGGCATCGGGCCCACTCGCGGCCGACGGCTGGTGCATGCTCGGGGAGTCGCGTTTCAAGACCGGGCAGTTCGACCGTGCCGCCGAGGCCTTCGCCCGGGCACTCGCCGATCCGGCCAAGATCTCCGGAACCGAGCTCCGGGAGCTCGCGGTCGTTCGCGCGAGCGACTGCGCGGCACGGGCGGGCAAGTTCGAAGAGAGCCTCGCGCGGGCCCGCGAGCTCCTCGCGAAGT
This sequence comes from Pirellulales bacterium, assembly GCA_044337015.1. Classification (GTDB taxonomy): domain Bacteria; phylum Planctomycetota; class Planctomycetia; order Pirellulales; family UBA1268; genus UBA4655. The sequence goes on along the minus strand of JBIIOJ010000014.1, from coordinate 3,994 downwards.
CGGCTGACTCGACCTACGCCCCGCAGGCCCGCTACGCCGCGGGCTGGGCCCTGCAGAACCTCGGGCGGTTCGACGAGGCGCTCGTGGAATACCGCGCGGTCGCCGATGGCTCGCGAAGCGAACTGGCCGCCCGGGCGAGGCTCATGGAAGGGGAGGTGCTCTTCGAAAAGGGGCAGCACGCCGAGGCGATCAAGGCCTTCTTCAAGACGGCCTACGGCTACGGCGAGAAGGCGGCGCCGCCGGAGTACCATCCCTGGCAGGCGCAGGCCACCTTCGAGGCGGCCCGCTGCTTCGAGGCGCTCGGCAAGCCGGCACAGGCCCGGAAGCTCTACGCGGAACTGCTGGAGCGGTACCCCGATTCGCAACAGTCCCAGCCGGCGAAAAAGCGGCTCGATTCGTTCGGGCCTTCCTGATCTGGAGAAGCATGGCATGAGGCGGTGGTGCAAGGCGGCGGCCGTGGTGATGGCGGCGACGTTCGTCCTGTCGCAGGGGGCTTCCGCGGCGGGACCCGAGACCGATGCGTCGGCCGTCGCGCGGGCCGAGGAGGCGCTGCACGTGCACGAGGATCCGGTCGTGCCGGCCACGGTGGCGGCGAAGGCGATGTCGTACCTCGAGCTCTTCCTCGCCGGCGGGCCGCTCATGTGGCCGATCCTCGTGATGTCGCTCGTGGCCCTGACCTTTTCTATCGAGCGGGCGATCGCGGTCCGGCGATCGAGGTTCGTGCCGCGATCGTTCATCGACCAGTTCGAGGTCCTGAGGAAGCAGAACCCGCTCGACATCCCGCAGCTGCGGCGGCTCTGCGACGACAACGACTCCGTGGTCGCGCGGATCGTGCGGGTGATCGTCGACAAGCTCGGCCGCCCGCTCGCCGAGGTGGAGCGGGCGGTGAGCGAGGCGAAGGACCGCGAGGCGACGAAACTCTACGCCAACGTCCGGCCGATCAGCCTCGCCGCCTCGATCACGCCGCTCATCGGCCTGCTCGGCACGGTGCAGGGAATGATCCTCGCCTTCCACACGACGGCGAACATGGGCGCCGGCGCCGATCGCGCGAGCGAACTCGCCGGCGGCATCTACGTCGCGCTCCTCACGACCTTCGCGGGCCTCTGCGTCGCGATCCCCGCGGCCGTGATCGCCCACTGGCTCGAGGGCCGCATCATGCGGGGCTTCCGCGACGTCGACGCGGCCATGTCGAAGCTCTGGCGGCTCGTGGAGAAGTGCGAAAACGCCCAGCGAATCCCGGTATCATCGCAGGCACAGGCAGCGGCGAGGGGCGGGCAGGCGGCGGTGCCATGAGCGTCCGCATCGACAAGGGAAGGATCTCCGGCGGGCTCGAGATCACCCCTCTCATCGACGTCGTCTTCCTGATGCTCATCTTCTTCCTCGTGGCGTCGAGGCTCGAGGAGGCCGACCGTTCGATCGACGTCGTGCTGCCGCGGGCGAGCGAAGCGAAGCCGCTGACGAGCCGCCCGCGGGAGTTCGTGATCAACGTCGATCGCTCGGGCGGCCTCTTCGCGGGCGCCGCGAAGGTCGATGCCGAGGAGCTTTCGAGGCGGATTCGCCAGGCGGTCGCCGATAACCCCGCGACGCTCTCGGTCGTCGTGCGAGCCGACGAGGACGTTGCCCACAAGCATGTCGTCGCTGCGATGAACGCGTGCGTCCGCGCGGGAGTCACGGACTACAAGGTGCAGTCGCTGGAGGGGCCATGAGCGGCCACGAGGGCGAACGGCGTCGGCTCTCGCTCGGCTTCGCCACGTTCCTGAGCGTGGTCGTGCACCTGCTTCTGAGCCTGCTCATGGGCGTGCTCACGCTCCGCTACGAGCCTTCTGGCGTCGAGCGGAGGCTCGAACGCGCGAGGCCGGAGGCGAAGGCGAAGCGGTCGGCCTCCGAGTTCGAACTCTTCGTCGCGAAGGAGCCGGCGCCGCGGCCGGTGCACGAGGCTCCGCTGGAGGTTGCGGTCGACAAGCCCTCCCCGAGGGAAGAGCCGGTCGAGCGGCCGAGGCCGGCCGACCGCGTCGTCTCGCCGAAGGCGGGGGAGGCCGAACCGGTCGAGTCGCCCGTCGCGATCGAACTGCCCCGAGCGGCCGCGGCACCAAAAGCCGCTGTCGACACGCCGACGAAGCTCTCGCGCCAGGAATCGGATCTCGGGAATGAGACCGCCGAGAACGATGCCTCGGTCGCGCTTCCGAAGAGCGTGACCTCCACCGCCGCCGACGAGCCCAGGGCCGTCCAGCCGCAACCGGCGGCGAGGCGTCCGCGGGCCGGTCCGCGTTCGGCGGCCACCGCCGTCGCGACCGCCCGCCCCAGGGCCGACGAGACGAAATCGTCGGAGCCGGCGTCGGCGATCCGCAGGCGGTCGACCCCGCGGACCACCTCGGCGGATTCGCAGGAGCGTGCATCGATCGCCCGCGCGGTGACGGCGACCGAAGCGAGTGGGCCATTCGACTCCGGTGCCGCCGACGAGGTCGAACCGCTTTCCCTCGCCGCGGAGCCGAGTCGGCAGGAGCCGAGTGTTTCGGCGCCCGCCGCCGCCCGCTTGCGACCGCGGACGAGCGGGGCGGTCTCGGGCTCCGTCGCCTCGAAGGCATCGCGGGCCGCGCGGCCCATCGATGGGGACGCGGGTGCGGACGTGGCGGGTGGCCGCCGCACCGCCCGCGCCGAGAGCGTGGCTGCATCAATAGCCGATTCGGTTCCCACGGAGGCGATCGCGGCCCTGGCTCGAGCCGGCGGCACCGGCGCGGGATCGGGCGATGCCGCCGACGCGGCGCCGGTTGCCCGCCTCGTCGGCGAGCCGAACGCCCCACCGGCCGGCGAGGGGCCGCCCGACTCGCCTCCCGCCGCGGCTTTGGCCCGGCGACCGACGGCTGCGCAGCGAGGCGGCGTCCGCAGTCGACAGAATGCGAGCACGAGCCGGCGAAGGAGTGGAAGCCCGGGCTCCGCGGCCGAATCGGCGATGGCCGACGAGGCGTTCGCCGCGCTCGTCGGCGGTCGGTCGCGCGGCCTCGAGGGGAGCAGGGGCGGCCTCGACGCGCCGGCGCCGCAGGCGGACTCCTCGAGCCCGGCTCGGCAGTTGACCGATGGCGCGGCCGATGTCGACGCCGTGGCGGAGGCCGTCGAACCAGTGATCGTCGGCGGTGCGACGGCGGTCGCTGCGGGCGAAGCGGCCGACGATCCATTCGCCGCGATCGCGGCCTCGCCGCGGCCCACGAGGCAGCCCCGCGGAGGCCCGCGGCCGTCGGTGCGGCTCCGCGGTCCGGATGGCCCGGGCGGCAGCGAGGACGAAGCCGGCCCGCAGCCGGGCATCACCGCGCGTCCCTCGCGGCGGACGACGGAGTCGGTGCTCGAGAACGACGAGCGGTTTCTCGCGCGAGTGGCCGCCGCCGCGTTGCCCGTGGATGGCCGCGTACGGCAGACGGCGGCACCTTTCATGCAGCGCTCGCCCGAGCGGCGGGATCAGCTGCGTCGGGGCAATCGCGGGACGGAGACGGAGGCGGCGATCGAGCGGGGGCTCGAATTCCTCGCGCGGGCGCAGCTCCCCGACGGGCGATGGAGCCTTTCGCGGTTTCCCGGCGCGACGCGGGCGGACGGCGGCAGCATCGCGTCGGACACGGCGGCGACGGGACTCGCGCTGCTCAGTTTCCTCGGCGCCGGCTACGACCATTTTGGCGATCGCCACGCCGACGCGGTTCGCCGCGGGCTCGAATTCCTGCGGGCGGTGCAGAAGCCCGACGGCGATCTCTACCTCGAATCGGACGAGGCTTCCGGACGCTCGGCGCGGCTCTACAGCCACGCGATCGCCACGATGGCGGTGTGCGAGGCGGTCGGCATGACGGGCGACCCGCTGCTCCGCGAATCGGCAACGAATGCCTGCCGGTTCATCGCGTCGAGCCAGCACGAAAAGCGGGGCGGCTGGCGTTACATGCCGGGGATCGGGTCCGACCTGTCGGTGAGCGGATGGATGCTCTTGGCGCTGCGGTCGGCCCAGCTCGCGGGAATC
>JBIIOJ010000129.1:0-8445 GCA_044337015.1 Pirellulales bacterium | reverse complement strand
GCTCGGCACGGAGTTCGTGCCGCGGCTCTCCGAGGGCGACATCGTCATCGGTGCGATCCGCGCACCCGGAACGAGCCTCGAGGAGTCGGCCCGGATGAACACGCGGATGGAGCAGATGCTCCTCGAGCAGTTCCCCGACGAGATCCACGAAATCTGGAGCCGTGTCGGCACGCCGGAGGTGGCGACCGACGCCGGGGCAATCGAGGCAACCGACATCTTCATCGCGCTGCACCCGAGGGAGAAGTGGAAGCGGGCGAGAACGCAGGCCGAGCTCGTCGAGGTGATGAGCGGGGAGGTGGACGGCCTGCCGGGGCAGATCATCTGGTTCACGCAGCCGATCGAGCAGCGGATCAACGAGATGGTCTCGGGCGTCCGGGCCGACATCGCGGTGAAGGTGTTTGGGAAGGACCTCGGGGTGCTCGTGCGGAAGGCGGAGGAGGTGGCGGGCGTGCTGCGAAAGATTCCCGGCGGGGCCGACATCGCCGTCGAGCAGGTCGCGGGGCAGCCGATCCTCCGCATCGCCGTGCGGCAGGACGACATTGCCCGCTACGGCATCTCGGCGCAGGTCGTGCTCGACATCATCGAGAGTGTCGGCGGCAAGGCGGTCGGTGAGATCGTCGAGGGGCAGCTGCGGTTCCCGATCGTCGTGCGGCTGCCCGAGTCGCTGCGGAAGGGCCCTGAGGCGATCCGCGACATCGCCGTCCGCAGCCCCGCCGGCGAGAACGTGCCGCTCGAGCGGATCTGTGACATCGAGACGATCTCCGGCCCGAAGTTCATCACCCGCGAGTGGAGCGAGCGGCGGGTGGTCGTGCAGTGCAACGTCCGCGGCCGCGACGTGGGCGGGTTCGTGGCTGAGGCACAAGCGGCGATTCAGCGGCAGGTCGATCTGCCGGAAGGGCAGTTCCGGCTCGAGTGGGGCGGCCAGTTCGAGAACATGCAGCGGGCCCAGAAGCGGCTCACGATCGTCGTGCCGCTCGCGCTCCTGCTCATCATCTTGCTGCTCTACCTCACCTACCGCAACGTCGCCGACACGATCCTGCTGTTCGTGAGCGTGCCCTTCGCCTGCGTCGGCGGGATCTGGGCGCTGGCCTTGCGAGAGATGCCGCTCTCGATCTCGGCGGCTGTCGGCTTCATCACGCTCTCGGGCGTGTCGGTGCTCAACGGCATGGTGCTCGCAAGCGCCCTGCGGGAGCGGCTCGCCCGGGGCACCTCCCGCGACATCGCGGTCGAGGAGACGTCGGTCGCCTGCCTCCGCACGATCATCATGACGGCGCTCGTCGCGAGCCTCGGCTTCATCCCGATGGCGATCTCGGAGGGCACCGGCGCCGAGGTGCAGCGGCCGCTGGCGACCGTCGTGATCGGCGGCGTCATCACGAGCACGCTCTTCACGCTCTTCATCCTGCCGGCGCTCTACCGGATCATCCTGCGGGTGCCACCGGCCCTTGTGATACCGAGCCGGGATTGACTCGTGCCGCGGTGGTCCGCTCGGGGCTGCCCGTGCCCCCTCGCCGGACGTTCGCTGTGGCCCTCCGGGCCTTCGCTCACTCGGAGCTGACGGGCGCTGCGCCATCCATGGCTTCGCTGGTCAGCTACGCCGTCTCGGGAGCACGGGCAGCCCCGAGCTCGTCAAACGCGGGTTCGTTACTGCCCTGCGGTGACGCCGGTAAAGAGCTCGTTTGGGTGGGCCGGCTGCGGAAACTCGAGCTTCGGGAGTTGGCTGATCGCGCGGCGGAGCTCCCGTTCCCAGCTGCCACGGATCTCAACGAGGTCGGGGTCGTCGGCGCCCAGCCGGCGGTAGCGGCGGACGGCGAATTCGTCGTTGCCGTAGACGAGCAGGTCGATCGGCGGGCCGACTGCGACGTTCGACCGCATCGTCGAGTCGAGCGAGATGAGGGCGAACTTCACGGCCTGGTCGAGCGTCGTCTCTCCGAACCTGACGCCCCGGTCGAGGATCGGCCGGCCGTACTTCGACTCGCCGATTTGCAGGAACGGCGAGGCCCGCGTGGCCCGCAGCGGGTTTCCCTGCGCGTAGATCATGTAGAGCTGCGGCGGCTCCCCCTTGATCTGCCCGCCCACGATGAAATTCACCGCGAAGCCGATGTTGTCGCGTTCGAGGTATTCCCGGTCGAGCGCCGCCACCTCGCGGACGTGCCCGCCGACGCATCGAGCCGCCTCGTACATCGTGGGCACCTGTGCGAGACCGTTGCCGGACTGGAATTCATGCTGCAGCCGCGTCATCACCGACTGGGTCACCGGCAGGCTGCCGCTCGAGAGGATCGTGAGCATCCGCTCGCCCGGCACCGCGAAGTTGTGCATCTTGCGGCAGACACAGACCTGGTCGATCCCCGAGTTGGTCCGCGAGTCGGAGGCGAGTACGAGCCCCTCGTGGGTGCGAATGCCGACGCAGTAGGTCATCGATGGGCTCCGGTTTGGCGCGCGACTTGCAACTGGTGACAATCCAGTCGACTGGCAAACTAGCCTACACGCAAAAACCGTCAAGGAACCGAATGCGGCTCGAGCGGCTGCTTGCCGATTAGGCAGGCGGTGCGAGTTTCGTGCGCAGTAATTCCGCATCATGCCACGCTCCGAGACTATCGCCGAGACCGTGGCCGAGATTTGTCAGCCGGTCGCCGATCCGTTCGCGGGCTACGCGCTCGGGGCCGCTTACGACGAAATGATCGCCGCCGGTGGCGAGCCACGGGCCCACTACAGGCCGCTCCACGACCGGCTGCGGGGCCTCGATGCCGAGGACCTTCGTCGCCGCAAGGCGATGACCGACCTCTCCATGCGACAGGACGGCGTCGGCTTCACGGTCTACCGGGCCGAGGAGGGGATCGAGCGGGTCTGGCCGATGGATCCCGTGCCCCGGATCATCCCGGCGAACGAATGGCGGCAGATCGAGGCCGGGCTCGTGCAGCGGGTGACGGCGCTCAACCTGTTTCTCTGGGACGTCTACCACGAGCAGCGGATCCTGCGGGATGGCGTCGTGCCGCCGTGGCTCGTGCTCCAAGGAGGCTTCTTTCGCCGCGAGTTCGTCGGCGTGAACGTGCCCAAGCGGATCTACGTGCACATCTGCGGCACCGACCTGATCCGCGACGCCGACGGCCGCTACCTCGTGCTCGAGGACAACGCCCGCACCCCCAGCGGCGTGAGCTACATGCTGCAGAACCGCAAGGTGCTCAAGCGGGTCTTTCCCTCGCTCTTCAACGACTACGACGTTTTGCCCAATGACGACTACCCCGCTGCCCTGCTCGACGTCCTGCAGTACATCGCCCCGGCGACCTCCAGCCAGCCGACCGCCGTGCTCCTGAGCCCGGGCATCTACAACTCTGCCTACTTCGAGCACAGCTTCCTCGCCCAGCGGATGGGCATCGAGCTTGTCGAGGGAAGGGATCTCTTCATCGACAACAACCGCGTCTTCATGCGGACCACCCGCGGTCCGCGGCAGGTGGACGTCATCTATCGGCGGATCGACGACGACTTCCTCGACCCCCTCACCTTCCGCAGCGACAGCGCGCTCGGCGTGCCGGGGCTCGTGAACGCCTATCGGGCCGGCACGGTTGCATTGGCCAACAGCATCGGCACGGGCATCGCCGACGACAAGGGCATCTACCCGTTCGTGCCGGCGATGATCCACTACTACCTCGGTCAGGATCCGATCCTCCAAAATGTCGAGACCTTCCGGCCGGAGGTGCCCGCGGAGCGGGACCACGTGCTCGCCAACCTCGACAAGCTCGTCGTGAAGCGGGTGAACGAGTCGGGCGGCTACGGCATGCTCATCGGGCCGGCCTCCACGCAGGCGCAGCGGGACGAGTTCCGCGAGCTCATCAAGGCCGACCCGCGGGACTTCATCGCCCAGCCGACGATCCAGCTCTCCACCCACCCCACGCTGATCGACGGCCATCTCGAGGGCCGCCACGTCGACCTGCGGCCGTTCATCCTCTGCGGCGAGCGGACGGTCGTCACGCCCGGCGGGCTCACCCGCGTGGCGCTCCCCAAGGGCAGCCTCGTGGTCAACAGCTCCCAGGGGGGCGGCAGCAAGGACACGTGGGTCTTGGCGGACGACCGCGCGGTCTTGGCGGACGACCGCATGGTCTTGGCGGACGACCGCATGGTCTTGGCGGACGATCGAGCGAAGTGAGGATTTGATGCTGAGCCGGGTCGCCGACGCACTGTTTTGGATGAGCCGCTACCTCGAGCGGGCCGACCACGTCGCGCGGGCGGTGAACGTCACGTTCCAGCTCGATCTCGACCTCCACGGCGTGCTCGCCAATCCCGTGGAGCTCGAGTGGAACGCGCTCGTGTCACTGCTCAAGCAGCCGCCGCCGCCGGTGCAATCTGGTGAACATCCCGTGGCGGCCGTGCAGCGGTGGCTGCTCGTGGACACGGCGAACCACGGCAGCGTCATGGGCTGCATGAACCGCGCCCGGAGCAACGCGCGCAGCGTCCGCGGCTCGGTGAGCCCGCAGATGTGGCGGGAGCTCAACAAGCTCCACTGGCGGCTCACCGACGCGGCGCTGCAGGCGCGCGTCGCCGATTCACCGCACGACTTCTGCGAGGAGGTGCAGACGGGTGTGCTCCTCTTCACGGGCGCGAGCGAAGCCACGCTCGTTCACGACGAGGGCTGGCACTTCATCCAGCTCGGCCGCTACCTCGAACGGGCCGACAAGACCCTGCGGATCGTGGATGCCAAGTTCGCCCTCCTCGAGCGGTCGGGCACGGTGGACCTGCCGATCAGCAACCTCCAGTGGGGAGCGGTGCTCAAGAACTGCGCCGCCTACGAGGCCTACCAGCGGCTCTACATCAGCCGCGTGGAGCCGGAGCGGGTCGTCGAGTTCCTGCTCTCGAACGCCGACTTCCCCTACTCCGTGCGTTTCTGCCTGGGGCGGGTGATGCAGTCGCTGGCGGCGATCAGCGGCCGGCCCACCGACCGCTGCGACGACGACGTCTCGCGGGTGGTCGGCAGGCTGCATGGCGACCTCGCCTACCTCGATTCCGAGACGCTCGAGGGAGAGCGGCTCCACTCGTTCCTCGGCGACGCGCAGACCCGCTGCGCGAGGATATCGCACCTGCTCCAGCAGCAGTACTCGCTCCAGTGACGTTTTCAAAGACGCGGCCCGGAGGGCCCGACCGATGATCCTCGAGATCCAGCACGAGACGACGATCTCCTACGCCAGCCCCGTGCGGGAATGGCTCTGCGAACTGCGGATGGAGCCGGCGAGCGACCGCGGGCAGCGATGCCACTCTTTCCGCGTTTCGACCGGCCTCTCGCATCCCGTGGCCAACTACCGCGACGGCTTCGGCAACTCCGTGCACCACTTCAATCTGCTCGCGCCGCCGCAGAAGGTGCGGATCCTTGCGGCGAGCGTCGTTGAGACGGAGGAATCGGCGGTCGGCCCGGTCGCGAGCCATGTGACGTTTCCCGAGGCGGGGCCGCTCGGCTGGGAACTACCCCTGCAGACGCTCGACTACCTGCCTCTCCGCGGTCCGGTCCGCCGCACGCCGCTACTCGAGCCGCTCCGCGAATCGCTCGCGCCCAGTCCGAGTGCGCGAGTCGGCATGTGGGTCTGCCAGGTCGCCGAGCACATCCGCAGCAACTTCGAATATGCCCGTGACGTCACAGATGCCTCGTCGCCGATCGACCACATCCTCGCCCACGGCAAGGGGGTCTGTCAGGATTTCACCCACCTCATGATCGCGATCCTGCGGTCCTGGGGCGTGCCTGCCCGCTACGTGAGCGGCTACATCCATCGGCCCAACCGCGAGTCGCAGAGCCACGCTTGGTGCGAGGTCTGGCTGCCCGACGTCGGCTGGACGGGCTTCGACCCGACCAACGGCTGCCCGATCGGCGGCGAGTTCGTGAAGACGGCGGTCGGCCGCGACTTTAGCGACGTGCCTCCGAACAAGGGGATCTACCTCGGCTCCGGCGTGGAGCAGATCGAGGTCCGCGTGGCGACCCGCCCACTCGACCGGCTGCCCTCGCTCGGCTGGCACGAGGAGCTTGCCCCGCTCGACGCGCCGGTCCAGACCGTCGTGCACAACGTGAGGTACGAGTCGGACGCCGACGGCGACCAGCAGCAGTGACCGACGAAGAAGGTGGCGGTTCGTCGCCCGCCCAGATCAGCCGATCATATCCGACACGACCGTTCCATCGTTGACCAGCTTCATCCGCCGCCCCAGTGCCGTGTCGACCCGCCTGTCGGGATCGATCCCCAGCTGCGACACGATCGTCGCATGCAGATCGGCGATCCGCACGGGCCGCTCGGAGGCCTGTCGCCCCTCGGGATCGGTGCCGCCGAGCACGAAGCCCCGCTTGATGCCCCCGCCGGCCACCAGGCTACTGAATACGTCGGGGTAATGATCGCGGCCGGCGCTGCCGTTGATGACGGGCGTGCGTCCGAACTCGCTCAGGAGCAGCACGATCGTGCGGTCCAACCGACCGCTCGACGCGAGATCGCCCAGGAGCGTTCCGATCGCCGGATCGATCACGGCCCCGAGGCTCCGCATCGTGGGAAAGTTGTTCGAGTGGGTGTCGAAGCCGCCGAGATTGACCTGCACGAACCGCACGCCCTGCTCGACGAGACGGCGAGCGAGCAGGCAGCCCCGCCCGAACCGCGTGTCGCCGTAGGCCTCGCGGACCGCGGCCGGCTCTGAATCGATGTCGAACGCCGCCAGGGCCGGGCTCCGCATCAATTGAACGGCCGCCGCGTACGAACCGCCCACGGCGTCGACGATCGGATCACCCGGGGCGGCGAACCGGCCGTTGAGCTTTTCGAGAACCTCCAGCCGCCGCTGCGACCGCACCTGCGTGATGCCCTCGGGCAGTGAGATCGTCGGATCCGGAGTGCCGGGCTCGCCGATGAAATACGCCTCCGCCGTCTGGCCGAGATACCCGGGCGAAGGTGCCTCGCCGCCCACCGAGACGAACGCCGGGAGATCGCCCAGCCGTTCGACCTGGTCGGCCACGATCGACCCGAGGGACGGGTGCACCAGTTCACGCACCTGGGGATAGCTCGTCAGCAGGTGATGCGTGGCACTTCCATGATCGGCGCTCTCCCCGACGAGCGAACGCACGATCGTGGCATGCTGCAGCTGCGAGGCGACCGTCGGCAGGATCTCGCTGATTCGGACGCCGTCGACGGCCGTGCGCATGGCGGCGAACTCGCCGCCGGTGACCGTGCCGGGCTTGGGGTCGAGCGTGTCGATGTGGCTCATGCCGCCTCCCATCCAGAGCAGGATGACGGCATCAGCCTTCGCAGTCCGGCTGGTCCCCCCCTGCTCCTCCCGCGCCACGAGATCGCGGACGGGCAATCCCATGAACGTGGCGAGGCCTCCGGTCGTCGCCGATCGGAGGATGCGGCGGCGGGTCAGCGGCATCCGGAAACAGTCTGTGCGATGCATCGGCACCTCCACGTTCATGGGATGAAACGAAACTCACGGCAGTTTAAAATCGCCCACCGCATGTCTGCGATGCCGTCGGCCACCGAGGCCGCCGAGGCGATCACTTCCTTGGCGTCGGCCCGCTCCTCCTTCGTCGGTTCGCGGGACAACGTCTCCATGTAGAGCATGTTCACGAGGTCCTTGCGGCCGCCGACCGCGATCGCCCGGCCGAGCGGTTCGAGTGGACCCACCCTCGCGGCTTCGTGCACGAGCGGCCCGTTGAGAAGCATGAGCGCCTGTCGCATGTGCGGCCGTGGCTCCGAGGCGTCGTCGTCGAGCCGTGGCGACTGCCCCAGCAGCTGCAGGAAGTGATGGGGCGGGGCCGGCAGCGGCATCTCGATGGCCCATGGGTAGTGCGGGTTTTGATCGACCTGTTGCGTGATGGTCTCCACCCGGTAGAGCCTTGCCACCTCCTCGGCCGACTGCGGGAGCGGCTTCGGGGCCGCGCCGCGCTGCGCCATCGCGTCTGCCATCCGCAGCCGCTGCGAGTCCTCGAGCGACATCGCCCGCATCCCGCCGAGCGGATCGGCGTCGTTCATCACCTCGGAGAGATCGCCCATCGCGGGCTCGTCGTCCGCGTCGGCGACGGTGAGCCGGCCGCCCAACACCGCCTCGGCCAGGGCGGCCGCAGCCCCGGGGTCCTCGCCACCCGCCGCATCGCCGCGCTTCGCACCTTCGCCCTTTGCACCGTCGCTTTCCTCACTGCCGCTTTCCTTGGGGGGCTCGCGGCGGACGAGCACCCGCGTCTCCACGGTCTTCAGATTGACTCCGGGTGGATGCTTCACCTCGTGCAGATGACCTGCCGTGACGATGCTGTCGTGGAGGGCCTCTGCCGGCAGCGGCCGCAGCGGCGCTGCGAGGCATGCATCCTCGAGTTGCCGCCGCCGCTTCGGATCCTCGTCGGTGGCGTGCCCGCGGGCGTAGGCGTCGCTGGACACGATGAGCGTCACGACATGTCGAATGTCATGCCCGCCGGCGACGAGTTCTTCTGCCAGGTGATCGAGC
>JBIIOJ010000128.1:0-8451 GCA_044337015.1 Pirellulales bacterium | reverse complement strand
AACCGGATGCGGATGAACCCGCAGGCCGAGCAGCAGGTGCTCTTCACGAGCCTCGCCCCGCTGCAAGCCCGCGATGCCGACGCGAACGCCGCGGTGCAGTACTTCAAGGATCCCTCGGCCGCCGAGATCCGGTCGGAGTGGCCGACGCTGCAGCCGGCGGCGCCGCTCGCGTGGAACGAGAGCCTCTCGGCCGCGGCAACCACGCACTCCCGGCTGATGATCCAGCACGACACCCAGTCGCACCAACTGCCGGGCGAGCCCGACCTCGCGACGCGGACGCGAAACGCCGGCTACGCCGGCTATTCCGGCGTGGGGGAGAACGCCTTCGCATTCGCGAAGAACGTCTTCCACGCCCATTCCGCCTTCGCGATCGACTGGGCCGTGCCTGATCGCGGCCATCGCACGATGATGATGGATCCGTCGTTCAAGGAGTTCGGCGTCGGCCTCGAGAGTGATACGTCGCCGGCCACGTCTGTCGGGCCGCTCGTGGTCACGCAGAATTTCGGCAGCCGGTTCGCCGACGGCGGGCCGTTCGTGGTCGGCGTCATCTATCGCGATGCGAACGCCAACCGCCGCTACGACGCGGGCGAGGGGCTCGGCGGGGCGACCGTCCGGGTGGTCGGGCCCTCGGCGACCTTCACGACGACGACGATGTCGGCCGGCGGCTACCAGTTGCAAGTGCCGCAGGGCACCTACACGATCACGGCCATGGGCGGCGGGCTGCCGGGGCTCTACCGATCGACCAACGTGCAGGTGGTGTCGGCGAACGTGAAGGTCGATTTCGATGCGACGTCGACGCCGTTCGCCGTCCGTCCGACGGCCCCGACGGAGGTCGTCGTCACGGTCGTGAACCGCCGCGCGACGGTGCAATGGACGCCCCCGGCGTCGAACGGCGGCCTGCCGATCTCCCGCTACGTCATCCAGCTCTCCACCGACGGTGGCGCCACCTGGAAAGCCGCGAGGGTGGCGAGGGGCACGGTCACGTCCGCCCCCGTCCTTGGCCTGGAGTACGGCGCCAGCTACCTCTTCCGCGTCGCCGCCGGGACCCTCGCTGGCAACAGCGTCTTCTCGCGGCCGTCGACCCCGGTGATTCCCACGGCGCCGCTGATCGCGACGACGCCGGCCTCCTGAACGGGCCCGGAGGGCTGCAGCGAACGTCCGGCGATGCGGCAGGGACACCCCCTCCCCGGCAACGGCCGAACCCGCCCCCTCAAAAACGTCTTGCCCCGAGCCCCGGGCCTCCCTACCGTCCCGCCGGTTCATGCGCGAAAGCCGCGGCCCGTGCGGCTTGCCATCCGTCCCGAGGGAGCCCCGTCGATCATGGTGCCACCCGCCACGACCGCCTCACCCGCCGTCGCGTCGACGCCCAATGCGACGACCGCAGGCTCGAGCGAACCTTCGCGCGAACCGCACGTCACCGCGCTGCGGCTGCCGCCGCGCAAGCCAAGCGGGCAGGCGAGGTACGACACGGCGGTCGTCGGCCTCGGCTACGTCGGGCTTCCCCTCTGCCTGGCGTTCGCGCGAAGCGGTGCGACGGCGCTCGGCATCGACACGGACGGGGCGAAGGTCGACTCGCTCGCCGCCGGCCGCTCCTACATCAAGCACATCGCCGCCGCCGACGTCGTCGCCGCGACCGCCGCACGACGGTTCCGCGCGACATCCGATTTCCGCGAGGTGGCCGAGGCGGCATCGGTGCTGATCTGCGTGCCGACGCCGCTGACCGCGAACCGCACGCCCGACCTCGCCTACGTCGCCAACACGGCGAGGTCGCTCGCGCCGCATCTCCGCCGAGGGCAGCTCGTCGTGCTCGAATCGACGACCTATCCCGGCACGACCGAGGAGATCGTGAAGCCGATCCTCGAGCAGGGAAGCGGCCTCGTCGCAGGCCGGGACTTCCATCTCGCGTTCTCGCCGGAGCGGGAGGACCCGGGCAACCCCCGCAGCCGGCTCTCCGAGGTGCCGAAGGTCGTCGGCGGCCTCACTCCCGCCTGCCGCGACCGCGCGGCCGAGCTCTACCGCCGGATCGTGAAGGACGTCGTGCCGGTGTCGAGCTGCGGCGTCGCCGAGGCCACGAAGCTCACGGAGAACATCTTCCGCGCGGTGAACATCGCGCTCGTCAACGAACTCAAGGTGATCTACTCGCAGATGGGGATCGACGTCTGGGAGGTGATCGACGCCGCGGCGACGAAGCCGTTCGGCTACATGCCCTTCTATCCCGGGCCCGGCCTTGGCGGCCACTGCATCCCGATCGACCCCTTCTACCTGACCTGGAAGGCACTCGAGTACGGGCAGCGGACACGGCTCATCGAGCTGGCCGGCGAGATCAACACGGCGATGCCGGAGTACGTGGTCGCCCGCGTGATCGACGCGCTCAACGACGCCGGCAAGCCCGTGCGGGATTCGCAGGTGCTCCTGCTCGGCCTGGCCTACAAGGCGAACGTGGACGACGACCGGGAGTCGCCGACCTATGAGATCATGAAGCTGTTGGAGAAGCGGGGGGCGGTCGTCGCCTACAACGATCCCCACGTGCCGGTGATCCAGGCGGGCCGCAGCCACCACGATGTCGCCGGCCGCAGGTCGCGGCCGATCACGGCCGACCACGACGTCATGGTCCTCTGCACGGCGCACGAGGACTATCGCACCTTCGACTTCGCCTCCCTCGGCGTGCCACTCGTCGACTGCCGCAACTTCGCCACGTGCCGCCCGGCCGCCTATTACCGTGCCTGAAACGCCACCTCCGGAGACGCTCGCCATGGCCAACTTCGCCCTCATCGGCGCCGCCGGCTTCATCGCGCCGCGGCACATGCAGGCGATCCACGAGACCGGCAACGACCTCGTCGCCGCGGTCGATCCGCACGACTGCGTCGGCCGAATCGACTCCTACTTTCCCGACGCCCGGTTCTTCACGGAGATCGAGCGGTTCGACCGCTACCTCGAGAAGCTCCGCCGCGGGCCGGAAGAGTCGAGGGTGCAGTACGTGTCGGTCTGCTCCCCGAACTACCTCCACGACGCGCACGTGCGGCTGGCGCTGCGGGTGCGGGCGCACGCCATCTGCGAGAAGCCGATGGTGTTGAGCCCCTGGAACCTCGACGCGCTCGCAGACCTCGAGGCCGAGTATGGCCGCCGGGTCCACGCGGTGCTCCAGTTGCGGCTCATCGAGAAGCTCCAGGCCCTCCGGGAGGAGATCCGCTCGGAGCCCGCCGGCCGCCCCCACGACGTCTGCCTCTCCTACGTCACGCGACGCGGCGCGTGGTACGACGTCTCCTGGAAGGGGGACGCCCGCCGCTCCGGCGGCGTCTCGATGAATATCGGCGTCCACTTCTTCGACCTCCTGCTCTGGCTCTTCGGCGAGGCGGGGAAGGTCGAGGTCCACCTCCACGAGCCGCGGCGGATGTCGGGCTTCGTGGAGCTCGAGCGGGCCCGCGTGCGATGGTTCCTCTCGGTGGACGAGCAGGATCTGCCTGAGCAGGTCCGGGCCGCCGGCAAGTTCGCCCACCGCTCGATGACGCTCGACGGCGAGGAGATCGAGTTTTCCGACGGGTTTACCGACCTGCACACCCGCGTCTACCGCGAGATCCTCGCCGGCAACGGCTTCGGCATCGAGGATGCGAGGCCCGCGATCGAACTCGTCCACCGGATCAACGCCGTCGAGGTGCAACCGACCGGATCGCTGCACCCGAACCTCGCGGGCCGGCCCGCGCGGCGGCCCCGGGCGGTCTGCCGGAGCGGCTGAACCATGGAGACCCGCGGTACGTCCTCCACCGGGCCCGCGGCCGGCGTCAAGGTCCACGAGTCGTCCTACGTCGACGACGGCGTCGAGATCGGTGCCGGCACGCAGGTCTGGCACTTCTGCCACGTCATGGCCGGCTCGCGGATCGGCCGCGACTGCCGCATCGGTCAGAACGTCGTGATCGGTCCGCGGGCGATCCTCGGCGACAACGTCAAGGTCCAGAACAACGTCTCGGTCTACGAGGGTGTGACACTCGAGGACGACGTCTTCTGCGGACCGAGCATGGTGTTCACGAACGTCGTCAACCCGCGGGCGCACGTGCCGAGGCGGGACGAATTCCGCCCGACGCTCGTCCGCCGCGGGGCCACGCTCGGCGCCAACTGCACGATTGTCTGCGGCACGACCATCGGCCCCTTCGCGTTCGTAGCCGCAGGCGCCGTCGTGACCCGCGACGTGAAGCCCTACGCGCTGGTCGCCGGCGTGCCCGCGAGACAGATCGGCTGGATGAGCGAGCACGGCGAGCGGCTCGACCTGCCCGTCGAGGGAAGCGGGGCTTCAGCCGTCGATTCGACCGGCCGGCGCTACGAGTTGGTCGATTCCGAGATCCGCGTCGCGGCATGAGCCTGCCGCCGTTCAACGAGAAGCCGAGGAAACCACACCCATGCAGTTCATCGACCTGTCGATCCAGCAGGACGCGATCAGGCCGGAGCTGGAGTCCCGGATGGCGACGGTGCTCGCGCACGGGCAATACATCATGGGCCCGGAGGTCCGGGAACTCGAGGGCGTCCTGGCCGCGTACGTGGGCGTGCGGCACTGCATCACCGTCTCGAGCGGCACGGAAGCCCTGCTCGTGAGCCTCATGGCGCTCGGCATCGGCCCCGGCGACGAGGTGATCACGACCCCCTTCACGTTCATCGCCACGGCCGAGGTGATCGCGCTCGTCGGGGCCACGCCCGTGTTCGTCGACGTCGAGGCCGACACAGGGCTCATCGATGCGTCGCTCCTGGAATGCGAGATCACTCCCCGCACGAAAGCCATCATTCCGGTGAGCCTCTACGGCCAAATGCCCGACATGAGGCGGATCAACGAGATCGCCGCCGCCCACGGCGGGATCCCGGTCATCGAGGATGCCGCGCAGAGCTTTGGGGCGACGCTCGATGGCAGGCGGAGCTGTGGCGTCTCCACCATCGGCTGTACGAGCTTCTTCCCGAGCAAGCCGCTCGGCTGCTACGGCGACGGCGGCGCGATCTTCACCGACGACGACGCAATCGCGGAGGCGACGCGGATGATTCGCGTCCACGGCCAGAAGGAGCGGTACATCCACGAGCGGATCGGCGTGGGCGGGCGGATGGACACGCTCCAGTGCGCCGTCGTGCTCGCGAAATGGCCCCGGTTCGCCTGGGAGGTCGAGCGTCGCGAGCGAATCGGCGTCGAGTACACGCGGGCGCTCGCGGCCGCCGGCGCCCCACCCGTCGAACCCCGATGGATCGCGGCCGGCGTCGGCCCCGCCCCGCTCGCACTGCTCGCCGTGCGGCCGGCGCGGTCGAGCGTCCACGCGCAGTACACCGTCGTCGCGGCGGACCGCGAGGCGGTCCGCGAGAGGCTCACGGCGGACGGCATCCCGACGGCCGTTCACTACCCGCTGCCGATCAACGAGCAACCGGCCTATCGCGACGCCGCCCGCGGCACGACACCCGTGGCCGCCTGGCTGGCTCGGCACGTGCTGAGCCTGCCGATGGGCCCCGACCTCGCCACGGCCGATCAGGATCGCGTGATCGATGCGGTCGCGGCCGCCTGCGGTCTCGAGGGCGACTCACCATTGCGGTTGGGCCGTCCTCATCCTGGTGAGAACCCGGGTTTTTCCCGGGGAAAAGCGGCCTGACGGGGGCCGCGGGGGGCGGAAAACGCCTCCTGAACGGCTGATCATGTCACCGTCTTGGTGAGAGGCCTCGGGAAGCCCCCTCCGCCGCCGCGCGATCGACCCGCGGCGAAAACCCGCTGCTTTCCGCGGGAATTTCGCGCATTCGAAAAATTTTTCTTCTCCTCCGCGCCGAGTGGCACGGCGCGTGCATTTCCTCACCTCTGTCGCGAAGTGCGACGAGCACGGAACCAAGAGCGAGGAGGTGCGTGATGATGGTCGTGGCGGTTGGTATCACGTCGGAGGATTTGCGAACAGCGACTTCGCCGACGTCTCGTGGCGGCCGGTTGCCCGGGCTGTCGCGGTGTCTGGTCGTGACGGGTGACAACGGCTTCAGGAACCGCCTCCTGGCGGCGACGGAGCTTGGCGGCTGGCAGGAGTGCGACGCGCCGGAAACGGACGCCGATCTCCGCTCGGCCATCGAAGGCGACTACCGGCTCGTGCTGGTCGACGTCGCGAATCCGGTCGGCGACCGCGTCTCTGACATCGTCGAACTCGCGGAGGAATTCGCCGCCCGACCGGAAACACTCGTCGTCATCTGCGGTCCGGAGGACGGCATCGACGAGGAGCTGTGGGCTCGCCAGCTCGGTGCCTGGGTCTATCTGCCCGGGGCGATCGCCGGAGACGGCCTCGTGTCGTTGTTCCAGGAGGCCGGCCGCCTGGCCGACCGTCGCAGTGCTTTTGTGATGTCGTGAGTTCGTCCGTCGATCGTTTCTGAATCGTCCGGTTCAAGCCCAACGGTTTTTCACCAGTCAATTTTTACCGTTCCAAAACAGGAACCCATTTCAAAGGAGCTGTCTCATGAGCACGTCGTGTGTGTCCTTCCGTTCCGAGTATGACAACGACTACGCGGTCGATTCCCGCGGGTCTTTCGAGAAGATCAGCAAGCAGAACAGGCGGCCCCAGTACCGCCGTTCGAGCACTCCCCCGGGCAGCGTGAACGGCATCCATATGCGGCGAAACAGCCGCTGGACGTGGGGCCACGGCCGTTCCGCCCATTCGGCAAATCTCCGGGCCTTCGCCCGCTGCGCCCTCGTCGCCGTCGCGACGCTCTGGTCGACCGCAGCGTCGGCGGGCGTTCTCAGCGTCAATATCAGGTTCGGCAGCGCCACCGAGATGGACTTCGTTCCGATCGGCAATCCCGGCAACGTCGGGAAGGCGATCTCCAGCGGCACCTTTGGCGCCGTCGCGGACATGTACAACATCGGCAGGGGGGAGGTGACGAACAACGAGTACGTCACGTTCCTCAACGCCGTCGCGGCGAGCGATCCGCTCGGCCTCTACAATTCCGCGATGAACTCGAGTGCGACCGGCGGTATTTCCCGCTCGGGTGGCAACGGCAGCTTCAGCTACTCCGTGAAGAGCCCGACCGCGGGTAACCAGCCGGTGAACTGGGTCTCCGTCTACGACGCAGCCCGGTTCACGAACTGGCTCCACAACGGTGCCCCGACGAGCGTCGCACCGGGCTCCGTGAACTCCATCATCAATGCGGGGGCCTACACGCTGTCCAACGTCGAGAATCCCGGCACATCTCTCGTCCGCAACATCGGTGCCCAAGCGTTCCTCCCGACCCGCAACGAGTGGTACAAGGCCGCCTACTACAGCCAGTCGCTCAGCGGTGGCAGCGGGGGCTACTACACCTACTCCTCGGCGTCGAACACCGCCCCCACGGTCTCGACCAACCCGCTCAGCACGGACCCGAACGTCGGGTACTACGGCCAGTCAAACCTGTCGATCCCGATGATCTCTGACGGTCTTGCGAACACGCAGAGCAACTACGGCACGATCGGCATGCTCGGCAACGTGTCGGAGTGGCTCGAAAACTCCAACTCCACGCAGGCCTACTGGATCGGCGGCTGGTTCAACATGCCGACCGCGAACCTCAACTCGCAGAACTCCGGTGCCTTCGCCGGATCCCTCCAGTCGAGCATGAACCAGTCGGGTGCCCAAGGCTTCCGCGTCGCAGCGGTGCCGGAGCCCTCGACGATCATGCTCGCGGTGCTCGGCCTGGCGACGGTCGGCGGCGGCGAGATCGCCCGGCGGCGGAAGATGCGGGCCGCCGCATCCCTCGCCGCCTGAGCCGCGATTCATGAACGGTTTCGACGCCACGTCCCTCCCCGCGAGGGACGTGGTTTTTTCATGCGCCTTTCCATGCGTGCAAGCAACATTGACCCCGAGGCCTCATTCCCCTACCAACCCGTCTCTGAATCCTGCAGGAGCGGGCCCCTCGCGGCCCGGGCGACGATGACGGCATGCGCGGCGCCGGTTGGCTTCCGAGGCGATTGCCTCATGACGAAGGAGCAGTGGCGGCAGGCATGGGCCCACCACCTGCCGAACTACCTGAACGCGTTTCCGAGAACGGGCTACCACCTCGAGATGCTCTTCCCGAACCGCGCGCTGCGATTCCTGGAACTCGGCGGGGCGACGCTCCGCGATGCCAACTACCTCGCGACCCGCGGGTACGACGCGACCGGCTCCGACTACGAGGCGGATACGGTGCGAATCGCCGCCGCTGCCTGCGGCAACACCGGGCTCAAGACGATGGTGCTCGACGCCTTCGCCACCGGCCTGCCCGACGGTGCGTTCGATGTCACGTTCCACAACGGCCTCTGGGTCTGCTTCGGTTCCGACGAAAAGATCCGCCAGTTGCTCGCGGAGCAGGCCCGCATCACGTCCCGGTATCTCGTCGTCATCGTGCACAACGCCCACAACGATCGGCTGCGGCGGACCTTTGCCGAGCGGGCGAAGACCGATCGCCTCTACGACATCCGGTTCTTCCGGCGTCCGGAACTGGCCGGTCTGC
>JBIIOJ010000013.1:0-26442 GCA_044337015.1 Pirellulales bacterium | reverse complement strand
GCTCGTGGCGGGCCTCTGGATCACGTCGCCCGACCTGACCGTGTTCATCGGCCAACTGCGGCAGATGTTCGGCTGGATCTTCCCGAGCGACGTGTCGCTTGAGGGATTTTGGGCGCTGCCGAGCAACGACTCGGTGTTTCGCCTGCCGGTGATCGCCGCTTTCGTCGCGATGATCTCCACGATGGCGATCTGGCCGGCCCACAAGAACCTCGGCACGCTCATGAGCTGCTCGGCGGCCGTGCTGCTTGGCAGCCAGTTCTGGAAGGCCCACAACGGCGGCCTCTTCATGGCGTGGTATCTCCCGATGCTTCTGCTCGTGATCTTCCGGCCGAACCTCGAGGACCGCGTGGCCCTGTCCGTGCTCGACGCGGAGTGGTTCGCGAGACGACGCCGCGAGCCCGCCGGCGAGCGGGCCGCGTAGCGGAGGAGCCGATCCCGCCGTGGCTCATCGCACGGGCGGGAGATCGGCGGGGCGGTTGTCGGCGGTGGTGGCCGCGGGCTTCGAGGGGTCAGGAACGCTCGCGTAGACGAACGGCTTCGTGAGATCGACGTCGCCAGCGATCTCCGCCTGCGTCTTTTCCATCGGCTTGAACCAGTCGGTGTCCGGCCGCTCGCCCGCGAAGTCGACCTCGTCGTAGATCTCGCCGTCCTGGAAGGGGCCCGCGCCGAAAAACCAACGGTCGCGGGCATGGCTGGCGACGTTCTCCTCGCCGCTCTGCCAGACCGGCAGCCCGCTCTCGCGGTAATAGGCGAAGAGGCTGATCTTCGCGACGCCCCGCTGGTCGGTCCGCTTGAGCACGGAGAGCTCCGGAATCGTCGTACCGTGGCCGGCAAACTCGATGCTCGTCGCGGGCACTCCCACGAGCACGCCGGTGCGGTCGGTGCCGATCGCCCCGGCGCGGGCCTCGACGACCACGTCGGCATCCTCGACCTTCGCCGCGATCCTGCAGCCCGACGCGAGCAGCTGGTGCCGCAGAACGCTCGTGAGGTAGTGCTGATCGTTGGTGTCGTCCATGAAGGCCGTGTCGAGGAATACCTTCCGCCCGGCGAGCGGCCGGAGATCGACCTTCTCGACCGCCCGCTCGATCGCGTCAGACACGAGCAGTTGCTCCGTGGCCGTGCGCTTCGAGTCGCTCCATCGGGTATGGCCGCAGCCGGTGGCGGTGACGGCAACGCCGACGAGCGTGACGACCGTTGGGAGGGCGATGGAGATGGTGCGACGGCGCATGGAAATACCCGGCGGAAAACCGTCGGAACGGTACCAAGCGTCCCCTCATGGGCCCTAGGGCAAATCCACCCTCGAAAACCCGCCGCGAACCGCCGCCGGAATCGCGGCGTAGGATTGTTCGACAACGGTCGATCCCTCCCTCCGGAAAGGCGGATGCATTCATGCAGGCGGCGAAGTCGGCGGTTCGAGCGGTTCTTCTCGGCGGCGGCGCGGCGGTCGCGATCGCGCTGCTCCTTGGCACCGGCCTCGCCTCGCGGGCCGAAGCCCGGCCCCGCAACCCCTACTCCAGCTTCAACCTCTCCGGCGTGAACTACGGAGCCATGCAGTGGGAACGCGCCCAGCGGCAGGGCCGCCGCGTCTGGCCCTACTACAACACGCCGTCGCGGAGCTATTCCCGCGGCGCGGCCGTGAGCGGCGGCACGGGCGGCGTCCGCCGCAGCCGGTAGCACGGCTGCTCACAACGGTTTGATGGAGCGGTTTGCGTGGGCTCGGGGCGCCCCTCGCTGGCAAGTCGATTCACAAAAAACAGAAGCGTGCGCCGAGTTGAACAGGCCTCCCTTTTTTGCAACATGAGGGCATTGGGAGGGGGCACCCCAGCCATGTCGCCGGGCTATGGGAGCGAGCGAAGCCATGGATGGCGAAGCGAAGCGGACATGCAGTGAGCGGAGGACTGGAGGTCCGTAGCGAACGTCCGGAGACGTGGCTGGGGTATCCCCGACCCACGCGCGACGCAGCCAACACACAAAAACGCAGCCGCCCACGTCAGGCGGGCGGGTCGTCCTGGTATACGCGGTAGGTCTTCGTGCGGATCGCACCGCCGCGCTCGAGGCTCTTCCGCGAGAGGTGGTTGCTCTCGAGCACCCAAGAAAACTCGACCTCCTTCATGCCCCAGTCCTTGAGTGGCTTCACGAGCCCGCTCAGGAGCACGAGCCCGATCCCCCACGCCTGGAACTCCGGAACGACGTTGGCGGTCATCGCCCGCATGTTCTTGATCGCCCGCCGGTTCCACAAGAGCCGCAGAAACCCGAACGGGAACAGCCGGCCGTTGATGGCGCGGATCCGCGGGTTGTAGTCGAGGAGCGAGAAGGTCGTGCCGACCGGCTTCCCCTCGACCTCCGCGACGAGCGCGAGCTCCGGCACGATGAGGTGCTTCAGTTCCGCGGCGAGGTGGTCGATCTCCTTCTTCGCGAAGGGCACGAAGCCCCAGGTGCCGGGCAGGCTCGCGTTGTAGGTCTCGAAAAAGAGCTTCACCCCCTCCTCGAACCGCTTCTTGTCGAGCGTGCGGATCACCACCCCGAAACGCTCGCGGATGCTCTCGGTCATCGAGTAGAGCTTCGGGTCGAGTGTCTCGAGCATCGACAACTCGCCCCAGAAGGCGTACATGTCCTGCACCTTCACGAAGCCGTTCTCCTCGACGAGGCGGGCGTAGTAGGGAGGGTTGTAAGTCATCATGAACGACGGTGGCTTGTCGAAGGCGTCGACGAGCAGGCCCGCCTCGTAGTTGAGCGACGGGTTGGCGGGGCCACGGACGCAGGTCATTCCCTTGGAGTGGAGCCAATCCCGCGCCGCGTCGAAGAGCGCCTTGGCGGCCTCCGAGTCGTCGTCGCACTCGAAGAAGCCGAAGAAGCCACGCTTCTCCTCGTGGAGGGCGTTGTGGGCCCGGTTCACAATGGCCGTGATCCTGCCGACGTCGGTGCCGCCACGGGTCGCCAGGAACGACCGGGCCTCGGCCTGCTCGTAGAAGGGGTGGGGGCGGAACCCGAGGAGTTGTTCCTGGGCGTGGATGAGCGGCGGCACCCAGTGGGGATTCCCGCGGTATATCCGCCAGGCGAACCGGATGAACCGCCTCTGCTCGGAGCGGGTTTCGACCGGCCGCACGACCACTGGTTGCACGAATGGGACTTCCTGATGCCTTGTTCGACTCTTTTCGTATCATCAAGGCCCGAAGCGGCCCGCGTCAACCGAGAACGACATGAGAGAAACCCCCGGAATCGCCGCGGCCGTCGATGTCCTCGTGACCGGGGGCACGGGGCTCGTAGGCAACAACGTCATCCGCATGCTGCTCGAGGCCGGGCGGACGGTGCGGGCGATCGTCCGCGGCCGGACGGGCCTGCAGGGGAAGGCGGTCGAGGGGCTCGCGATCGAACGGGCCGCGGGCGACGTGACCGATGCCGACGCCGTGCGCCGGGCCGTGGCCGGAGCCGAGATGGTCGTGCACTCCGCCGCGATGGTGCACGTCGGCTGGCGCAATCTCGAAGCGATGCGAAGGGTGAACGTCGAGGGGACGCGGCTCGTGGCAGACGCCTGTCGCCGCGAGGGAGCGAGACTCGTGCACGTTTCCAGCGTCGACGCCCTCGGCATCCCCGATGGCGGCGGGCCCGGTGACGAGGAGACTCCACCCGGTGGGATGGTCGACTGCCCCTACGTCGTCACGAAGCGGGAGGCGGAGCGGGCCGTGCTCGACGAGGTCGGACGCGGGCTCGACGCCGTGATCGTGAATCCCGTCTACATGCTCGGGCCCTGGGACTGGAAGCCGTCGAGCGGCAGGATGCTGCTGGAGGTCGCGGCGGGCCGCGGGCTCTTCGCGCCACCCGGCTCGAACGACTTCGCCGACGTCCGCGACGTCGCCGCTGGGATCCTCTCGGCGATGACGCTCGGGGTCACGGGCCGCCGCTACATCCTCGGTGGCCATCCGCTCTCCTACGGCGACGCCTGGAAGATCTTCGCGGAGGCGACCGGCCGCAGGCCACCGCTTCGCGACGCGCCGCCGCGGATCGTGAAGGTGGCGGGCCGGTTCGGCGACCTCCTCGCCGCGATCACCGGCCGCGAGGGACCGGTGAACTCCGCCGCGACCGGCATGTCGATGCTGCGGCACAACTTCCGGTTCGACCGGGCCCGCACGGAGCTCAACTACACGGTCAGGCCGATCGAGCGGACGGTCGCCGACACCTGGGGCTGGTTCCTCGCCAACGGCTACGCGAAGCGGTGAAGCTGCCATGCCACACATCCTCGTCGTCGAAGACGAAGAGCACCTCGCGATCGGCATCAAGTTCAACCTCGAGGCCGAGGGATTCAGCGTCACCACCGTCGGCGACGGGCAGGCCGCGGTCGAGGCGATGGCTTCTTCCACCCCGCCGATCGATCTGGTCGTGCTCGACATCATGCTCCCGGGCATGAGCGGATATGCCGTCTGCGAGGCGATCCGGGCGAAGGGGGATGCCGTGCCGATCGTGATGCTCACCGCCCGCACCCTCGTGGAGGACCGAATCCGTGGCTTCGACTCCGGCACCGACATCTATCTCCAGAAGCCCTTCGACATCGACGAGTTGATCTCGATCGTGCGGAGCCTCGTCGCCAGGCGGGGCCGCGGCCAGCCGGCCGCGAGTGGCGCCGTCGAGCCGCCGGCCGGCCGCGACGAGGCGGTCTACCGGTTCGGCGACTGCGAGGTGAACTTCGACACCTGGGAGGCGAGGTCGGGCGAGAAGCCCGTGCGGCTCACGAACCTGGAGATGAAGCTCCTGAAGTATCTCGTCGAGCACGAAGGGGTGGTCGTGTCGCGGAATGAACTGCTTGAAAAGGTCTGGGGCATGACGCACGCGCCGACGACCCGCACGGTCGACACCTTCATGCTGAACCTGCGGAAGTACTTCGAGAAGGATCCGTCGCGGCCCGTTCACTTCCTCTCCGTCCGGGGCACCGGCTATCGCTTCGTCCGCAAGGCCGGCTGACCAGGGAGGAACCCGATGACCATCGCGAATCTCGTCGAACTGTTGCGGTCGGGCGATCCGGCCGCCCGCCTCGATGCGGCCGAGCGGATCTGCCACATGGCGGAGGAGGCGGCGCCGGCGGCGGTCGACCTGGTTCGCGCGTGCACCGACGCCGACGAGCAGGTCCGGGAATGGGTGGTCGCGGCGCTCGAAGGGCTCGGGGCCCCGCCGGAGGCGTCGATCCCGGCACTTTCGGGCCTCGCGAAGTCGGAGAATCCGCTTGCGTCCTACTGGGCGATCACGCTCCTCGGACGGGCTGGGCAAAAGGCGAAGTCTGCGGTGCCGGTGCTGACGGCCTGCCTGGAGGCAGCCGACGAAGCGGTCCGCAGGCGGGCCGTCTGGGCGATCGAAAAGATCGGCCCTGCCTGAGCCGGCGGCCGATACTCCTTGCGGGTTCGCACGGCCGTCGCCAGAGGTGCGCCGCTGGGTTTTCGGGGGGTTTTCACGCCATCGGTGTCGATCGATCCGCGGGCGGCCTGCCTGCGGAGGGGGATCGCGTTCTTGATCCTCGCGATCTCGTTTCGCGATCCCGCCGTCGCCGGGCCGGTGAAGCCGTGGGATGCGGTGCTCATCGCGAGTTTCAACATCCAGGTCTTTGGCGAATCGAAGATGGCGAAGCCGCAGGTCGTCGAGGTGCTCACGCGGGTCGTCCGCAACTTCGACATCGTCGCGATCCAGGAAGTGCGGGCGAAGTCCGACTCGATCGTGCCGGAGTTCGTCCGCCGCGTGAACGCCGACGGCAGCCGCTACCACTGGGTCATCGGCCCGCGGCAGGGACGCACCGTGAGCAAGGAGCAGTACACGTTCGTCTACGACACCGACCGGGTCGAGGTCGACACGGCGTCGGTCGGGATCGTGCCCGATCCCGGTGGCAGGCTCCACCGCC
This sequence comes from Pirellulales bacterium, assembly GCA_044337015.1. GTDB lineage: Bacteria > Planctomycetota > Planctomycetia > Pirellulales > UBA1268 > UBA4655. Next base: position 20,561 of record JBIIOJ010000013.1, on the reverse strand, counting down.
CGCCGATGCACGCCCGCTTCCGAACCAAGGTGATCCCGCAGCAGATGGCGTTCACCTTCTGGCTCGTCGACATCCACACCGACCCCGACGAGGTGCCGCAGGAACTCGAGGCGCTCACCGACGTCTTCCTCGGCATGCAGCGGGCACGGCCCGACGAGGACGACGTCATCCTCCTCGGCGACCTCAACGCCGGACCGCCCGAGTTTCGCTCGTTCCAGCGGATCCCAAACGTCGGCTGGGCCGTTTCAGGCGTCACGACGAACACCCGGCGCACGAAGACCTACGACAACCTCGTCTTCACCCGCTCGGCCACCCGCGAGTATCTCGGGGCTTGGGGCGTCTTCGACCTCCAGAACCACTTCGGCCTGCCGCTCGAGGCGGCCCTCGAAGTCTCCGACCACAATCCGGTCTGGGCGGCGTTTCATCCCTGCGAGATCCCGGGCCAGCCCGCGGGGCCCGCCTCTCCGGGCATGGCCGGTAGCCCACCGCCACATCAGTGACCGCCGCCGGCATCTGCCGTCTGGAGGAACCGCTGCGGCAGTTGGACGCCGGGATTGCCCCGCAGGACCGCAATCGCCGATGGGCTCGCCTCCTCGAGGCTCCGGAGCGACAGCGACGCCCCCGAGTGCGAGGCGAGAACTCGCGCCACCGAATCACCGAGCCGCTTGACCCGGTCGAGTGCGAGTAGCGGGTGCTTCACGAGCTCCCTCGCCACGTCTTCGCCGAGCGACTCGATTCCCGAGAGCGACAGTTCCCCCGCGGCATACGTGGCGAGAATCGCGGCGACGGCGGGCGTGACCTGCTTCACGCCGCTGAGACCAAGGCCGTTGAGCCCGGCCGTGCCGCGGCGGAAGGGCCGGCCTGCGAGAAGCTTCGCACGCGCAACGTCGAGCGAGGCGAGGCCGCCGATTTCGAGCGGCCCGCGGTGCGCGGCGAGCGCCGCAAGCGTCGCGAGCGGGATCCCGTCGGCCACGCGGATCACGAGGGATCCCTCGTGACAGCCGAGCCATTCGGCCACGGGCTCGTCGAGCGCGAGCTGCTGGAAGAGGAGCGGCCCGCGGTGCGAGGCGAGATGCCGAGCCTGTTCTCGCGAGAGCCGCCGCAGCGACTTGAGGCAGAGATGCCCCTCGCGACCGCCGAACGCCCCGGCCTCGGCGTCGGAAAGCGACACGAGGCCGTGCAAGTGGAGTTCGCCCCGATGCCGCGCAAGGTGCCTTGCCGCGTGGCCTGAGAGCCGCTCGCAGCCTTCGAGCGCGAGGTTGCCGCGGTGCGTTGCGAGGGCCGCGGCGACCCGCGAAGGCACCCGCACGAGGCCCGCGAGATAGAGGTCGCTGGCATGTCGAGCGAGCCCCCTCGCGGCCTCGGGCGAGAGCCTCCGCAGACGCTGGAAGGAGAGTTCCCCCTCGTGCCGGCCGAGCGAGCGGGCCGCCGTCGCCGAGAGCTGGCTGAGGTTGTTGAGCGAGAGACCGCCGCCCACGTGCTTCGCAAGCTCGGCGGCCACAGAGTCGGTGAGGTAGGTGAGCTTGTCGAGGTAGAGATGGCCCTTGTGCCGGACGAGCTGGCGGGTGACCGAGAGGGGGAGGTGGGCCAGGCCGTGGAGATAGAGGTGCGTCTTGTAGTGGCCGATCACGCTCGCGGGGGCGTCGCCCTCGGGCCGGTCGAGCGTCACCCAGCCGTAGGCGGCCGAGCCGATAGCGTCGCTTCCGGCGCGGGAGAGCCCGTCGGCGGTCGCCGTGACCGGCCTCGTGAACGCCGCCACGAGCTTGCGGGCCCGCGTCGCGTCGAGCCGCACGATCGCACCCGTCCGCTTTCGCAGCGACACGTCCTCTCCCGTTTCGGCCATCGTCTGCTCCCTCGGCGTACGAATCGTCGCACCGCGACCATGCCGAAAGCATCGTATGCATCGGTAAAGCCCGACGACGCCCGGATCTCTGTCATAGTGCTTCGAATGTGCATTCGATTGGGCAATCGGGCAATTGTGGCGGTATGTGCATTGAAGGGTTCGGGGGACGGTGTTTAATGGGGACTCCCGATTCCAGAAGGAGCCTCCTTGCCATGCCTGCGATCCGCCTCGTTTCATTCCGGTTCATCGCCGTCGCGGCCGCCCTCGCGGCCCTCGCCTCCACCCCGCCCGCCTCCGCCGCCGAACCGGCGAAGAAGCCCAACATCCTCGTGATCTGGGGGGACGACATCGGGCAGTTCAACGTCGGCGCCTACAACCTCGGCATGATGGGCTACAAGACGCCCAACATCGACCGGATCGCCCGTGAGGGGGCCCTCTTCACCGACTGGTACGGCCAGCAGAGCTGCACCGCCGGCCGCGCCGCCTTCATCACCGGCCAGTCGCCGATCCGCACAGGACTCACGAAGGTCGGCCTGCCAGGAGCGCCGGAGGGGATGAAGAAGGAAGACCCCACGATCGCCACGCTCCTGAAGGCGAAGGGCTACATGACCGGCCAGTTCGGCAAGAACCACCTCGGCGACCGGGACGACATGCTCCCGACGAACCACGGCTTCGACGAGTTCTACGGCAACCTCTACCACCTCAACGCCGAGGAGGAGCCGGAGCATCCCGACTACCCGAAGAACCCCGAGTTCAAGAAGAAGTTCGGCCCACGGGGCGTGATCCACTCGTTCGCCGGCGGCAAGATCACCGACACCGGCCCGCTCACGAAAAAGCGGATGGAGACGATCGACGAGGAGGTGAACGAGAAGACCTTCGCCTTCATGGAGAAGGCGAAGCAGGCCGACAAACCGTTCTTCATCTGGTGGAACTCCACGAAGATGCACATCTTCACGCACCTCAAGGAGGGCGTCGGGGGAAAGACGGGCCTCGGCATCTACGCCGACGGCATGGTCGAGCACGACCGACAGGTGGGCGAGGTGCTCGCCAAGCTCGAGGCCCTGGGCCTCCTGGAGAACACGATCGTGATGTATTCCACCGACAACGGCGCCGAGGCCTTCACCTGGCCCGACGGCGGCACGACGATGTTCCGCGGCGAGAAGAACACGCAGTGGGAAGGGGGCTACCGAGTGCCCTGCGCGATCCGCTGGCCGGGTGTGATCAAGCCCGGCACGGTGATCAACGACATCGGCGCCCACGAGGACATGCTCACGACGCTCTGCGCCGCGGCCGGCGACACGACGGCCAAGGAGGACCTCAAGAAGGGCCGCCGCATCGGCGACCGCAGCTACAAGGTGCACCTCGACGGCCACGATCTCGGGCCGGCTCTCCGCGGCGAGGCCCCCTGGCCCCGCAAGGACTTCATCTACTGGACCGACGACGGCAGCGTGGCGGCCCTGCGGTACGAGAACTGGAAGGTGACCTTCCTCGAGCAAAGGGCCCACGGCATGCACGTCTGGCAGCAGCCGTTCGTCGAGCTGCGGGCGCCCACGCTCGTGAACCTCCGCATGGATCCCTTCGAGCTCGCTCAGGACATCGGCATGGACTACCAGCGGTGGTATCTCGAGCACATGTTCGCGATCGCCCCCGCCGCGGCCCATGTGGGAGAATGGCTGCAGAGCTTCAAGGAGTTTCCGCCGCGACAGAAGCCGGGCAGCTTCAACCTCAACCGCGTCATGGAGGCCGTCTCGGCGACGGCCGGATCGGGCCGCTGATCACGCCTGAACTGCGGGGAAGGATCAGGCCCGGGCACGCTTGAGCGTGGTGGATGGAAGTTCGCCGAAGTGGCGTCGGTAGCGGCCTGCGAACCGGCCGAACTCCCAGATGCCATGCCTCGCGAGGACGTCGGCGACCTTGGCATCGTCGGGGGCACCCGCGTTGAGAACGCGACGAATCAGGTGGAGTTCGCGGAGCACGAGATACCGCTTCGGCGGCATGCCGTAGGTCTCCTGGAAGGCCCGTAGCAGCGTGCGGCCGTTGACGCCCGCGTGGCGGGCGAGATCGGCGGCCGTCGGCAGCGTCGTCGCCGCGTCGATCGCCTCCATCGATCTCCGGACGATCATCCGGCGATCGATCCGCGGTCTCCCCGGAACCGGCGGCGGCGGCGGCTCCGCGACGGTGAGGCAGTCCACGGCCGCGCGGGAAAGCTCCGCGCCGGCCGCCCGGTGGGCCGCCGTTCTTACGGGTATCTCAAGGAGTGAGGATGCGATCGAGCGGGCGAGGTTCCGGAGCGTCCGCACCGCCCCCGCTCGGCAGGCCATCCTCGCGCTTCCGGCCAGCGGGTCCACACCCGGCAGAGCCGCATCGGAAGCCAGAGCGATCGAACACCACGAGTGGGCCTTGCGACGTACGCTGATGCTGAAGTCGGCGTTGCGGGCGATGGCGAAGAGCGAGTCGTCGTCGAGCGACTCGCCGTTGACGACGTGCTCGGAAGCGTGCGTGAGCGGCACGAAGAGGAGCGGACCGGTGTGCGTGTTGCCGCCGTAGCAAACGTTGCCGCCACCCTCCGAAGCGACCTGGAGCACGGTCCCCCCGAGGTCGAGAATACCCAGTGTCCACGAGGGCGTTTCAACCGAGTCGCAGGCCAGACGAAGGCTCGCGCCGCTGACGGCCTCTCCCCACTCGTCGAAGTCTCTGAACGTCAACACGATGAGCAGGATAAATCCGCTGAACGACGAAGGGCAACCGGTGACTGCCGGCAGCTCCGCTCCATGGGATCATCGGTTCCGCGGCACCTCCGCGTCCAGAGACTCCATTCTGTCGGAGAGTGCACAGGCCCTTGGGACCCTGCGAGCGAGCGACAACCCAAAGATGCCCGGCTTCGACATGGTGCACCGTCGTTGTCGCCCACAACTCGTATTCACACCCGCATCGCGCCCGTGCTATGAGCCCATTCGTTCGTTCGACGAATGGAACTTTCGAGGAGGAATCGCGATGCAGACGAGCCTTGAGCCAATGAGAGGTCCGCGACTCGCCGTCTGGGCGATGGCCGCGATCGTGACGGTGACAGCCCTGGCACAGGCCGGGCCCCCCACGCTCAGCACCAATCCCGGAAATCTCGCGGTCTTCCCTGCCAAGGGACAGACTCCGGAACAGCAGCGGGCGGATGAGTCCGCGGCCTACGACTGGGCCACGAAGCAGACCGGGTGGGATCCCTACCAGGCGAAAGCCGCCCTCGACCAGCAGACCCAGGCTTCATCGGCATCGGCCAACGCGGCGAGGGGCGGCGCCGTCAAGGGCGGGGCCGGCGGGGCTCTCCTCGGAGCCGCGATCGGCGCCGTGGCCGGCGATGCCGGCAAGGGTGCAGCCATCGGCGCGACGTCCCTGGGACTCACCGGGGGTGTGCGGTCAAGGCGGGCCATGAAGACGGCGGGCGGGTCCTCGAATGCCGCCGTCGCCGCCTACCAGCAGCAGTTCGCCGTCTGGAACAGGAACTTCATGGCGGCCATGGAAGCCAAGGGATACACGGTTCGCTGACACCATCCAATCAACGGAGCAGAAACATGATCTTGAAAGCGATGACGATGATTGTGGCGACGATGACCGTGACTCTCGCGGCGGCTGCATCCGCGTGCGACAAGCAGGTATGGCTGTGTTCGGTCGCATCGGCCGTCGCCGTGGACGAGGACGGCACGGTTGGGCCGCCCGATCTGGGCGAGCGGGAGCGACCGACGTTTTTCCGGGTCGATGCCGAGAAGAAGACGCTGACGCTGCTGGCGCCGGAGTCGCGGCAAGGAGAGGTGACCAAGCTCGAGATGGTTCAAAAAGTCGACGGATCGCACATTTTCTCCGGCGTCGAGAGCGGGCGGAGCGTGAGCCTGATCATCACTCCCGAGGGCCGCATGACGCTCTCGATCGTCACCGACGGCGCGGTCTGGTCGGTGTTCGGTCACGCACTGCTTGAAGGAGAACTGCCGAAAGGGAACGAGCCGCCTGCCAAGCCGGCTCAGGGTGCGGAACGGTAGACCGTCCGGCCCTCCTTGATCGTCTCGACCACGGCGATGTCCTTGATCGTCGACGGCTCGACTTTCAAGGGGTTCTTCTCCAGGACCACGAGATCGGCGAGCTTGCCAGGTTCGAGTGTGCCCTTCGTCTTCTCCTCCTTGAGCTGGTAGGCCGCCATGGCGGTGACGGCCCGCAGCCCGTCGTAAGGCGAGATCCGCTCGTCGGGCCCGATCACCTGCCCGCTGCCGCTCGTGCGGTTCGTGCCCGCGTCGACGAGCGCGAGGATGAAGGGCTGCGGCGACACGGGCGCGTCGTGCGAGAACGTGAAGGGGAGTCCAGCCCGCAGGAACGTTCGCGCGGCCATCGCGCCAGCCGCCCGCTTCGCTCCCCAGAGCCTGAGCACACCGTCACCCCCCGGCACGATCCCCGACGGCAGGAAGCTCGGGATCGCGCCGCAGACCTTCATCTTCTCGATCTGGTCGGGCCGCAGCCACGAGGCGTGGACGAACACGGGACGGGCGTCCCGCATGCCGTGCTTCTTCACCGCCTTGTCGATCGCGGCGAGCGCCTGGTCGGCGGCGGCGTCGCCGTTCATGTGCATATGGATCTGCATGTCCGTGGTCCAGAACCGGTCGAAGGCAGCGTCGACCACCTCGTCCGGAATCTGGCGGAATCCGGAGTAGGATCCCGTCTTGCCCGGAGGGTTCGTCGAGTAAGGCTGCGTGAACCAGGCGGTGTCGAGGCTGCCGTCGAGCCAGAACTTGATCCCGCCGAGACGGACGCGGTTGACGTAGCGACGGTCGAGGTCGGTCCGCGCCACACGGAGTTTCTCGAGCGTGCCGTCGGCCTTCGGGTTGTAGGCGTTCGCCACGCCGTAGGCTGCCGCGAGCGTGTCGTCCACGGCCGAATCCTTCGCCGCCACGTAGAGGTCGATCGGCAGCAGGTTCCTGTCGATGGCGTTGAGCACGACCTCGATGTCGTCGCTGCCGAGGCCGAGCCCCGCCTCCATAGCCGTCGTCTGCCCGTGGCGGGCCCAGAGGTTCGCGGCGCCCGTGATGACGGCGTCGGCGAGTTCCCCCTTGAACGGTGGCCGCTTGCTGCGGACGGCGTTGAGCGCGGTCTCCTCCATCGGGCCCGCGAGCGATTTGCCATCAGCCTTGCGGCCGAACGAGCCGCCGACGGGGTCGAGTGTGTCGGCCGAGATGCCGGCCACGGCGAACACCGTCGGGTTGCCCGCGCCCAGGTGCCCGGAGGAATCGACGATCATCACCGGCCGGTCCGCCGAGACTTCGTCGAGCTCTTCGATCGTGGGCGTCCGTCCCTCCTTCATCTGCCGCGGTTGGTAGCCGAAGCCAACGATCCACCCGCCCGCCGGAGTGCGTTCGGCCTGCTTCTTCATGCGGGCGATGAGGTCGGGCACGTCGCGGCAGCCGAAGAGATCGGCATCGACGAGGTTCTTGCCGAAGTAGACGAAGTGGCCGTGGGTATCGATGAAGCCGGGAAGCAGGGTCTTGCCACCGAGATCAACCGTCTTCGCGGCCGCCCCGGCGATCGACCTGGCCTCGGCGGCCGGGCCCACGAACACGATCGTGCCGTCGCGGACCACGATCGCCTCCGCGTACTCCGGCCGGGGCCCTCGCATCGTGAGGATGTCGCCGCCGAGGTAGATCGTGTCGGCAAGGGAAGCCGTTGCCGAAAGGAACGTTGCCGAAAGGAACGTTGCCGAAAGGAACGTTGCCGAAAGGAACGTCGTGGCCACCATGAGATGGAAGCGCCTCGGCCGGACGAGAAAAACGATTTGCATGAACCTCACCTCCGGACGCAGTAGACCGCGTCGGAGGATCGGATGAAAAGCGACCCATCGGCCACGGCCGGCGTGGCCCAGAAAATCTCCCCGGAGTCGCCGAGCGACGACTCCGCGAGCACCTCGAACACATCGCCCGTCTTCACGACCACCGTGCGGCCACGCTCGTTCACGAGGTAGATCCGGTCTCCCACGACCAAGGGCGAGCCGACGGCCGTGCTCCCGCTCGGGAGCCGCTTGCGGTATTTCTCCTCGCCGGTCCGTTTGTCGAAGCAGACGGCGATCTTGTCAAAAAAGTAAAGGTGGTCGCCGACCACCACGGGCGAGGGCATGCCGGCCCCGCACTTGACCCGCGACCAGAGCACGCGGTCGCTCTTTGTCTCCCCTTTTTTCAGCGTGAGATCACCCGCACACCCCGCCGCGATCGCCGCCGCGGGCGCGCGGCTCCCTGGGCTCGACGTTCCGAAGTAGAGCCCCTCGGCATCGGCCACCGGCGAGCAGGCGAAAGATGTGTCGATGCCCCCGAACCGCCACCGCTCCCGGCCATCCTCGATCGCGTAGGCGATGATCATCCCCTGACCCGCCGTCACGACCTCTTCCGCGCCGCCATTCCGCCAGACGAACGGCGTGCTCCACGACGTGCCCTTCGGCCCGTCGGCCGACCAGATTTCGCGGCCCGTGGCTGCATCGAGGCAGATGAGCTTTCCTTCGTCCTCGTTGTACCGCTGGATGAAGAGCCGGCTGCCCCCCTTCGCGGCGTGGAGCATCGGTGAGGAGCCGGTGCCGAACTGGTTCTGGATCGGCTGCGGGCCGAGATCGAGCCGCCACCGCTCGTTGCCGTCGTGGTCGAGGGCGACGAGGATGCCAGCCGCCGCGAAGAAGGCATAGACGCCGGAGTCGTCCCCGCAGGGCGTCTCGGTCGCGAACGTGTTGGAGGCATGCTTGCCGAACTTCGGCTTCACGTCGGCGATCGAACGCGACCAGGCGATCCGCCCATCGGAGGCGTCGAGCCTGAGCACGCGAAACTCGACCGGCTCGCTCGGCGCCGAGCCCATCCCCCAGGTCGAGAGCGACATCACGCCCCCCATCATGCCGCTCGGACGGCCACCGCTCTTCGTCACCGCGGTCGTGACGTAGAGCCGGCCACCGACGACGATCGGCTGCGACCAGCCGCTGCCGGGGATCGCCGTCCGCCAGGCGAGATTTTTGTCGGGCGCCCAGTCGAGCGGCACGTCGGAGGAACCCGCCCGACCCACCGCCGCCCCGCCGCGAAACTGCGGCCAGTCATCGGCCGCAAGCGGTCCGGCCGCGACGACGGCAGCCGCGAGCCAGTACCCGATCCAAGCCGATCGCACACTCCGTCGCATACCGCACCTCGCTGCAGGGTCGGGGTCACGCTCTCCGAGTTATACCCGCTTTGAGATGTCCCGAACCCCGCACACGTGACGAAGCCGATGGCGGATCGGTGATCGCCTGCGGATCGAGGTTCGCGGCCGAGAGCGCGAAGCTCGCAAAGGCACGGCGAATTCCGCTCGTGAACGATCGGCCGCCGGCATACTCGAAGACCCTGCGGCGATTGGCATCGACCACCCAGAGGCTTTGGCTTGCGCCCGTGGGATCGAGCGCGATGCCGGTGGCGCGGCGGTTGCGGGTGTCGAGCGTCCAGGTGCCGAGCCGAATGCCGTCGTCGGCGCGGTAGACGAACACCTTGTGGATATCCCCGGGCTGCACGACCCAGACGGTCGTGCCGTCGGTGGCGAGATCCTGGGCGTTCGTGTTCTTTGGGGCGAGCAGAAACGACCGTGTCGCCGTGAGCGAGCCCGAGAGCCGCCCCACCGCGTCGGCGAAGACGAGCACGCGGCGAGCCGATGCGTCGGTCATGTAGAGGTCCCGTCCGGCCAAGGCGATGCCGGTGGGCTTGGCGAGGCCGCCGGCCGTCCACGAGCCGAGCCGCTTCATCGAGGCGTCGTGCACCGACACGACGCCGCCCGAGCCCAGGACCCAGATCCGGGAGCCGTCGGGGCTCGCCGCGATCCCGCGGGGAGCGGCGGCCGCATGCTGGATCGCCGATGACCCGACGGGCGCGCCGGCCGCCGCGTAGCCGAAGGCCGTGGCCGAGCCGCCATCAGCCACGATGAACCGCGGCGGATCGATCGCGGCCGCCCCGCTCACGACGTAGGTCACGACGAGCTTCGGCGCGACCGCCGCTTCCGCGGAGTCGAAATCGACGCCATCGGATCCGGTGGGGAGCAATGCCCAGCCCCGGTTCGCGGCGGGATTCCGCCGCCAGGCCTCGACGCTCGCGAGCACGTCGAACGAGAGCGTGCCGGTGTCGATCCTGCCGGTGGAGACGTCGGGGAAGGCGACCGCCTCGCGGCCGTCGGCCTGGATGCCGCCCACCCGCGAATTCCAGGTGTCGAGCGGCGACCAGTCGGTCGCCATGCGGTGGAGGTTGATGCTGTCGCCGCCGTTGGTGACCGATAGCTCGAGCGTGGCAGACCGCAGGATCGCGTTCCTTGGGATCTTCCCCGCCGCATCGCCGAAGATGTCTTGGAAACGCAGCATCGCCTGGGCGGAGAGGCCCGTCCCGGTGGGATTGTCGTCGTCCACTTTGAGCGACGCGGCGGCCGCGAACGACGTTGACGGCGTGTTCTCGTGGAGGAACGTGTCGAACACGCCCGCGTAGCCCCCAACGCCCTGCTGGAACGAGACCGTCTGCACCGCCTCCTTCGCGATCGTGAAGGAGTCGATCGTCGAACCGTCGTCGGCGGCGATGTAACTGACGACGAGCGACGACGGGGTGACGTCGATCTTCGAGAAGCCGAGCCTCGCCACCGTCGCCGTCGAGCTCGTGAACCCGGCGGCCACGAACGGAAAGCCCGAGTAGTCGCCCGAGCGGATGCCGACGCCGCCGACGCCCGAGACGAGCTGCGGCAGCCCCTCGCCGGCATGGAAGTGGTCGTGCTCGCCGTGGTCGGCGAACGTGGCCACGCCCTCCACCTGCCCGGTCAATGGATAGGTCCAGGAGTAGGTGTGGGAGTGGCCGGTCATGAAGAGGTCGGCCCCGGCCGCCTTCAGCCGGTTGACGACCTGCTGGTAGTAGTTGCCGCCGGGCGACTCGGGCTTGTCGGGCACGCCCGCGAGGGGGTGGTGGCCGTAGACGATCTTCCAGGTCGCGTTCGAGGCTGCGAGATCGGCCACGACCCAGTCGAGCAGGCCGTCGAGCCGCGAGGTCGAGGAGAGACTGTTGGTGTCGAACGTGACGAAGTGGACATTGCCGTAGTCCCACGAGTAACTGTGCTCCGGCCGCTCCGAGGCCGGCGGCGCGGCCGGAGCCGTGACGCCCGCGATCGGGATCGGCACCGAGTAGTTCTGCTCGCTCGGCAGCCCCGAGCCGGTCGCGACGTCGTGGTTTCCGAGGCCGAGGTAGTCGACGTGTCCCGCCATCCAGGTCGCGGCCTCGGGATTCACGTCGGGGTCGAACCGCGAGTCGCTCTCCGCGTGGGAGCCGACGTCATAAACGTTGTCACCGAGCAGCACCGCGAAGGAGGGATCGATCTGGTTGATCCTCGCCTGCACCGCACGGAAGCCGGCAGGCGAAGGGCTCGCGGAGTCGCCGTAGGCGACGAACGAGAAGGGAGCCGAGTCGCCGACCGCAAGACGCGTGCGGAAGTCGTGGGCATACTCGGCGACGAGCCCGCCGGCCCGCAGATGCCGCACGCGGTATTCGTAGGCGGCATTCCAGGCGAGCCCCGTGATCGAGGCCGAGCGGACCGCGCGGCCGCCGACGCCCGTGTCGATCGGCGGATTGATCGCGGCCGCGGTCCACGCGCCGGCTCCCGCGGCCCGGTAGTCGACCGTGAAGGAATCCTCAGTGCCGGCGCCCGCGGGCATCGTCTGCCAGAGCACGTCGACGCGGTCGAACTCGCTCCCGGCATAGCCCGCAAGCGGCGCGTTGCCAGGCTGGAGCCGCGGTTCGTGGTTCACGACCCACTGCGGCGGGACGAGTTGCGGCGAAACGACCTGGGACACCGCCGCGGCGCCAACGAGATCCGCGAACACCGCCCGCGATTCAAGTCGCTCGACGCAGCACGCGAAGGATCGCGTCCGCTCTCGTCGTAACGTTCGCCGCAAGGCGATCCGTGCCACCGGAAACTCCATCCGCGGGCGGGCCCCTGACAGCCGCCGGCTCTGGAACATCAAATGGTACGCCTCCGGGCAAATCTTGTTCTTGCGAGTCTGGCGAGGTCGGGGGTGCCCCCTCCCGAATCCTCGCCCTACGAAATTAAGGACGAAGGTACGTTTGACCGCGAGGGGCTGCCCGTGTGCCCGAGACGGCGTAGCTGACCAGCGAAGCCACGGGCACCGATCCGCCGCGGGCGGATTGGTCGGCGAAGCGCCAGTCAGCTCCGAGTGAGCGAAAGCCCGGAGGGCTGTAGCGAACGTCCGGCGAGGGGATACGGGCAGCCCCGAGCCCGCAGGTTCGACCCGCACGAAAACAGGGTCACCCCGCGCCCAGAAGCGCGGCGGCCACGCGGCCGGGCGACGGGGATTTCAGCAGCGACTCGCCGACGAGCATCGCCTCGATCCCGGCGGCCTCGAGCCGCTCGACGTCGGCCCGCGACTTGATGCCGCTCTCGGCCACGATCGTGCAGGTCTCCGGGATGCGGCAGGCGAGCTCGAGGACATGTTCGAGCCGCGTGGTCATCGTGCGGAGGTCGCGGTTGTTGATGCCGACGAGCGTCGCCCCGAGGTCGAGCACCCGGGAGAGATTCTCGGCGTCGTGCAGTTCCACGAGCGGCGTCATTCCGAGGTCGAGGATCTCGCGGTAGAGGCTGCGGAGGTGGCAGTCGTCGAGGCACTCCGCGATGAGGAGCACGGCGTCGGCTCCCGCCGCCCGGGCCTCGTGCACCTGGAAGCGGTCGACGACGAACTCCTTCCTCAGGATCGGCAGCGGCGAGGCGACTCGCGCCGCACGCAGGTCGTCGAGCGAGCCGCCAAAGCCCTCGCCGTCGGTGAGGATCGAGAGCGCCGACGCCCCCGCCTCGCGGTATTCCGCGACGACGCCCTCGACGGTCGCCCCAGGACGGATTTCGCCGGCCGACGGGCTCTTCCGCTTGAACTCCGCGATGAGATGCATGCGACCTGCGGGCTTCTGGTGGGTGCCCTCGTCGCCGCTGACGGCCGCGAAGAAATCCCGGACCGGCGGCGCGGCGGCCACGGCGGCGGCGAGCTGCGAGTCGCTCGAGGCGGCGCGGGCGACTTCCACCTCGCGGCGTTTCCTCGCGACGATGCTGTCGAGGATCGTCGCCATCAGTGTCGGAAGTGCCGCCGTGACGTGAAGACCATCGGCAGACCGGCCGCGTCGCAGGCGGCGATCACCTCGCCATCCCGCTTCGATCCACCCGGCTGGATCACGGCCGCGATCCCCGCCTTCACCGCGAGATCGACCGAATCGGGAAACGGAAAGAACGCGTCGGAGGCGAGCACGGCCCCCCGCACCCGATCCCCCGCCTTCTCGATCGCATGCCGCACGGCGTCGACGCGGCTCGTCTGGCCGAGGCCCGCGCCGACGAGGCTCTTCCCTTTGCAGACGGCGATCGCGTTGCTCGAAAGTCGGCGGACAACCGTGAACGCGAAGGCCAGGTCTCTCAGGAGCGGCTCGGGCGGCGCGGCCTTCGTCACGACCCGCCAGGTGGCGGGGTCGTCGGCGGAGTCGTCGGGCTCCTGCGCGAGGATCGCGCCGGCGACGGTCTTCAGCTCCAAGCCGTGCGTCGCCTTCCAGGGATCACCCGCCGGAAGCGTCACGAGCCGCACGTTCGCCTTCCAACTCGGCTTGGTCGTGAGCAACTCCACCGCCTCAGGTTCGAAGGCGGGAGCCGCGATCACCTCGAGGAACATTCCCGGCGCGAGCAGCACCTCGGCCGTCGCCCGGTCGAACGGCCGGTTCACCGCCACGATCCCGCCGAAGGCGCTCGTCGGGTCGGCGGCCATCGCCGTCGCGAGGGCCTCGGCCGGCGAGGACGCCGCCGCCGCGCCGCAGGGGTTCGTGTGCTTCACGACGATCGCGGCCGGCTCGTCGAAGAGCCAGGCCAGCCGCATCGCGGCGTCGAGATCGGCGAGGTTGTTGTAGGAGAGCTCCTTGCCGGAGAGCTGGTGGAGGCCGGCGAGCCCTCCACGCGACCCCGTCGGACAGTAGAGCGAGGCGGCCTGGTGGGGGTTCTCGCCGTAGCGAAGCGGAAGCCGCCGCTCGAGATCGAGCGAGAACCGCTCCGGAAGCGGCGAGGCTTCGTCCGCAGCGAGCGGCTGCGAGCCGGCGGCATATCCGACCATCCAGGCGGCGATCCCGCGGTCATAGTCGGCCGTCCGCTCGAAGGCCTTCGCCGCGAGACGCTTGCGATCGGCGAGCGTCGTGCCCCCCTTCGCGATCGCCTCGACGAATGAGTCGTACTGGTCGGGCGACGAGACGACCGCGGTGAAGAGGTGGTTCTTCGCCGCCGCCCGCACGAGGCTCGGGCCGCCGATGTCGATCAGCTCGATGCACTCCTCGACCGTGGCGTTGGCCGCGGAGGCGACCCGCTCGAAGGGATAGAGGTTCACGATGACCGCGTCGAAGGTATCGATGCGGTGCTCCGCGAGCACGCCCAGATCGTCCTCCAGGTGCCGACGGGCGAGCACGCCCGCGAAGATGCGCGGGTGGAGCGTCTTCACGCGGCCGTCGAGCACCTCGGGAAACCCGGTGATCGTGGAGACGTCCTCGACCTCGAGGCCGAGCTTCTCGAGGGCCGAGCGGGTGCCGCCGGTGCTCGCGACGCGAATACCCGCCTCGGAGAGCGCCTGGGCGAGGCCCTCGATGCCGGTCTTGTCGAAGACGCTCACGAGCACGCGTCGGACCGGCACGAGACCGGAGGGGTTGCCGGGAAAAGGGTCGATCGAGGGCCTGGGATGGGTCGTGTGCATGGCACCGTTATACCCGTTCGCCGCGCGAGCTCACCCCCTCACCCTCCCGGCAGCTGCACCTCGAAAACGGTGCCCGTCTGCGAGCCGCGGTCATGGACGAGCACGCGGCCGCGGAGCTGCTTCACGACCGACTTCACGAGCGAGAGCCCGAGCCCCGTGCCGGGCACGCTCCGCTCGAGCTCGCTGCCGAGCCGCACGAACCGGCGGAAGATCCTCGCCCGCAGCGGCTGCGGGATGCCCGGGCCATTGTCTGCAACCCGCACCGCCACGATCTGCTTCGGCATCGAGAGCACGGTCACCTCGACCACCGGCTTCGGCAGCGAATACTTCACGGCGTTGTCGAGCAGGTTGCGGAAGACGATGTCGAGGTCGGACGGGCGGCCGCGGACCGTGCGGGAGGAATTCCCGCCGTCGTCGATCGAGATGCACGACGTCTCCACGCCGTGCCGCTTCGTCACGAGGTCGGCCGCGTGGGCGAGCAGCGGCACCACCGGCACCTCCTCGACAGGCCCGCTCGGCTGCCGCTGGAGCGTCTTGGCCGCGTCGAGCAGGTGGTCGATGAGCGTGTCGAGCCGCTCGACGTCGTCGAGCATGAACCGGTGGAAATCCGCCTGCTGCTCCGGCGTCACGCTGCGACGGGTGAGCGTCTGCAGGTAGAGCTTGAGCGACGCGATCGGACTCTTGAGCTCGTGCGTGACACTGTCGATGAAGTTGCTCTGCCGCTGCGACAGCGCGATCGCCTTCACGGCCAGAAGCAGGTACACGATCACCCCGGCGAGCACGAGCACGAGCAACGCCACACCCACACCGAGCACGGTCCAGTAGAAGGCGGCGTTGCCCGAGCCAAGGGCGGCGGCGATGCTCACGAGCACCCAGCCAACGCCGAGCGTGAGGATCGAGCCGATGAGCACGATCCCGAGCAGGATCGGCCAGCCGAGCGAGCGGCGGGGTTCCATTTGGCAAGCTTCCTTTCGGGCCGAGCCGTTATACCCTTGCGGTGCCGAGGCCCATGGCCACGGCCTGTGTCTCCCCCGGATCGATCTGCCATGCCCAAGCCCTCGGTGAAGGATTTCAGCGTCGTCCTGGACGGCGTCGATATCCTGTTTTCATGGCGAGGCGACCGCTGGTCGCACGCGATCCATTTCCGGGGCCGTGCGGACGCGGCGACGTGGCGGAGCGTCGAGGGGTCGGAGCAGCCCGAAGGCGATGCGGCCTGGCCCGCCTCGCCGGTCATCGCCGAGGTATCGCCCGTTGACTCGGCGCGAGCCGTCGTGGGTGTGGGCCGGGCCGGCAAGTCCCACTACTCGGTGAGCTTTACCGCAAAGCCCGCCGGCGGGGTTACCGCAAAGCCCGCCGACGAAAGCGAGCCCGGCATCCTCGTGGAGTGCGCCTGTCGGATCCATGAGCCGCCCGGATGGCTCGGCTCGACCTACGAACAGGCCGGAACGGCCGGCACTCCGGCGAGACTCGTCCGCATTCCCGCGATGATCCTTCCCGGCGTCGATGCCCCCCTGCCCCGGACCGTGACCTGGTCCTACGTGGTCGGGCCGACGGGCCCGGTGCCGTGCCGCCGGCCCGGCTGATCCCGCGGCGGCGACGGCCGCGGCTTGCGGCAGCCCGCCCGATCGATCAGATTCTTAAGGGTTCCTGGCCCGAACTCAGCCGCCACTTCCGCAGGTTCACGATGTTTGACGTGGTCGAACAGCTCAAGAAGGAATGGACCGACAAGTACGTCGTCGTGAGCTCTCCCGCGCCGGAGCTCGCCCGGTTCGCCAACGCGACGGGCACCGTCAAGACGGTGAACATGAACGGCCGCTGCCTCGTCGAATTCGACCAGTACAACAACATCGGCTGGTACGACATCGATCCCTCGTTCCTGAAGATCGTGCCCAAGCCGCTGCCGAAGCCGGTCGAGGCGAAGGAAAAGCCCGCGAAGGCCGCGGCGCCGGCGAAGGCAGCCACTCCGGCGAAGCCCGCCGCAGCCAAGCCCGCGAGCGGCAAGCCCTCGACCGCCGACATCCTGGCCGCGGCACGGGGCAAGGCGGGCGGTGCAACCCCGGCCGCGGCGAAGCCGGCAGCCGGCAAGCCATCCACCGCGGACATCCTGGCGATGGCTCGCGCGAAGAAGGCCGCCACGGAATCGGCTGCGCCGGCCGCGGAAGCTCCCGCCGATGAGGCGGTCGAAGCCGTGGCGGAAGCACCCTCCCCGAAGGCAGCCGCGCCGAAGAAGGCCGCCGCGGGTGCGCTCCCGACCACGACCGCCGAGAAAATCGCCTGGTGCCGCAAGAACGACGCGAAGTCGTGACGCAGCGGACGAGCGGCCGTCGGATCCCGAGTCTCATGGAGAGCCGCACCGTGTTCCGAAATCCTCGTCTGGCCCACTCGCTGCAAGCGTGGCTCACGATCGTCGGCGTTTTTGCCGTCGCAGCCATCGGATGCGGACGTCACGACCGTCACCCGATCGTGGTCGTTGCCATCGAAGAGCTCGCGACGAACGAACGGGCGGCCGAGGCGCTCGGCGGCCCGATCACACGCACGACCCCCGTCACCGGCTCCGCGAGCGACACCGACGGCATCGCGGCGCTTCAGTTCGACGTGAAGGGGCCGAAGGGAGCGGGCGTCGTCGTCGTGGAAGGCAAGCGGGTGGGCGGTGAGTGGGGCGTCACGTCGCTCGAAGTCCGCATGCCCGGCAAGTCCGACCACCTCGTGCTCACCGGCGACCTCGAGGCCCGCACGGGCAGCGACACGCCGAAATTCGACCCCACGGCCGAAAAGCCCGCGTCGTCCCCCACACCGCCCCCCCCGACCGAAATCGACATCGCCCTCCCACCGGGGCCGCCGGGGCAGAAATAGATATCGCGTCTTGCGCGGTTCAAGAGCCGGCTCATCAGCATTCGAGCGGCTCCCTGAGGCAGCTGATGGACGCCGCATTGCCGCCGGATGAGCGGACGCATCGTCGCTACGGTGAGGATACACCTGATGCTCCTCAACGTCCGCCCATCCGGCGTTCAGCATCAAAGTGCCTGTGTGACCCATTCAGCACCACGTTTGACCGGTTCGGGGCTGCCCGTGTGCCCGAGACGGCGTATGCAGACAAGCGAAGCAAGGATTGCGGAGCGCAGTCTGCATCCGAGCGAGCGGAGCACAGGATGTGCGCAGTGAGCGTCCGACGAGGGCATACGGGCAGCCCCGAACCTGCAGCGCGCGTCCGGCGAGCGGCACACGGGCAGTCCCGAACCTGCACGCTTAACCCGCATGAACACAGGCCGCAGCGAAACTCCCGCTATTTCATCTCGCGGAGCGCCGCGAGCTCGGCCTCGCGGCCCACGACGAGGAGCACCTGCTCCTCGAGGAGGCGGGTCTTGCCGTCGGGAAACATCTCGAAGCGGCCGGTCATGACGTCCTTCAGGCCCATCACGTGCACGCCGATCCGGCTGCGGAGGTTGGCCTCTGCGAGCGTCTTCCCGGAGAGCGATGCCGGCATCGCGATTTCGGCGACGCTGTAGTCGGGGTCGATCGGCAGATAGTCGAGTACGTTCGGCCAGGTCATCCGGTCGGCGAGCTCGCGGGCCACCTCCTCCTCGGGGAAGACGACCCGGTCGGCGCCGAGGTGTTCGAGGATCTTGCCATGCTCGTGGGTGACTCCCTTCACGATCACGTTGCGGGCCCCCAGCTCCTTCACATGGAGCGTCGCAAGGAGCGACGTCGCGATGCTCTCGCCGAGCGAGATAAAGACGGCCGTGGCGTCGCGGATCGGCAGGTTCTCGAGGAGTTCCCGCTCGGTCGAGTCGCCGATGACCGCCTCGTAGATGTGGTTTTTGACCGCCTCGAGCCGCTCCTTCCGCTGGTCGACGCCGATCACGCGGCAGCCGTTGCTCGCGAGCTTGGTGGCGAGGGCGGCCCCGAAGGTGCCCATGCCGAGCATGATGAAGATCCTCGCGTCGGAACGTGCCATGTGGTTCAGCCGATGAGCGGCGCCTCCTCCGGATAGGTCGGCTGGTAGGTTCGCTGCTCCCGGGAAAGGGCGACGGCGACGGTGATCGGCCCCAGCCGGCCGGCCAGCATCAACCCGACGAGGACGATCTTACCCGGGTCGGACAACAGCGGCGTGATGCCCGTCGAGAGACCGACCGTGCCGAGGGCGGAAACGCACTCGAACAGGGCTTCCAGGAACCAACGGGATCGGCCCGTGATGTCCCCCCCCTTCTCCACGACGAGCAGCGCGATGAGCGCGAAGATCGCGATCGCGGCGAAGAGAAGGGCCGTGACGGTCGCCCGCTCGACGGCCGTGGAGGGGATCGTGCGGCGGCAGAAGTTCGCGTTCTTGAGACCGTGGAAGCTCGACCATGCCCGGATCGCGAGAGTCATGAAGGTGCTCACCTTGAAGCCGCCGCCGGTCGAGCAGGGGCCGGCGCCGATCGCCATGAGGATGATCGTGAGGAAGAGCGTGGCGCTCGAGAGCGTGCCGTAGTCGACCGTGTTGAAGCCGGCCGTGCGGCAGGTGGTCGAGTGGAAGAGCCCCATGAGCATCTTCGTGCCGAGCGACCGGCCGGCGATCGCGTCGTCCCACTCGAGCATCCAGAACGACGCGGCACCGAAGGCGAGGAGGGCGGCCGTGCCGATGAGCATGAGCTTCGACTGCATGTGGAGCCTGTCCCAGATCCGCTCCCGCGCCCGCAGGCGGGAGTAGACGTCGAAGATGACGGGGAAGCCGATGCCGCCGACGATGATGAGCGAGCAGATGGCGATGTTGACGACCGGGGCGCCGGCGTCGGGCATGAGGTTGTCGTCGCCGAGGGCAAAGCCGGCGTTGCAAAAGGCGGAGATCGAGTGGAAGGCCGCCTTCCAGACGAGCTCCCCCCAGTGTGCCCCGCCCGGACCCGCCGCGGACCAGCCGGCGGCGAGGAGCGCGGCGAACCCGCAGGCCTCGGCCACGAACACCGTCACGAGCACCGCCCCCGCGAGCCACCGCACGTCGTGGCCGGCACGAATGCCGAGCGTCTCGGAAATGACGGCCCGCTGGTGGAGCGTCGCCTGGCCACCGAGGTTGGAGGCAATGAGCGTGGTGAGGGTCATGATGCCCAGCCCCCCGAGCTGGATGAGCACCAGGATCACGGCTTGGCCGAAAAACGAAAAGTCGTGCAGGGTCGAGCGAACCGCCAAGCCGGTGACGCAGCAGGCGCTCGTGGCGGTGAAGATGCCATCCACGAGCGTGATCGGGGGCCTGTCGGGAACCCTGGAAATCGGGAGCGTGAGGACGAAGCCCCCGAGCAAGATCGCCGCGAAATAGGCCGCGAAGGAGACCCTCGCCGGATAGCTGACGAGCGAGCCGGTGAACTGTTGAGCCATTCGGGTCTTGCCTGCGCGGGTCGCACGTAGCGACATGCGAAAGCTCCATCGTACTTTCCCCGATTCAAGACCAGCAAAAACGACGGTTTCGCGGCGGGATCACGACGCTTTTCATGCAGGCCCCGGGGCGCCGCCGCAATCGTGCCGCCGAAAAATTTGACGCCGACTTTTTCGCCTCCATAATGAGTCTGTTCGGATCAGCTCTCGTCCCCGCTGCAGCTTTCCGGCTGTCCAGTCTGCGGGAAGTACGACGGCCTGTTTCGTCGAATCGTCGCCGCGACGCCTTACCGTCCCGATGATCGGCGGCACGGGATCTGTTCGTCGTTCATGCTGGGCTGATCCGTCGATCGTTTTTGCTGTTCATTCCAATCCACCACACTCAGGACCCAGACGAAAAGGAGTTGTACCGTTCCGATGGCCCGGATTCGCAATGTGTTTGAGATCATCGAGTTGTATGGTCACGACGAGAACTTCGAACCCCAGACGACCTCGGATTTCGTGCCGACGACCGCACCGGCCGGATCGCGGCAAAAGATCGACGTGCTGGCCGAGAGGATCCAGCGGGGCCTTCCCCTGTGGCACCCACAGGACAGCCTCGAT
>JBIIOJ010000127.1:0-8483 GCA_044337015.1 Pirellulales bacterium | reverse complement strand
CCGGCCACGTTTAGACGGCGGTTTTGGAACATTTTTTCCGCATGATTCTCCGGAGACAGACGATTTCATGGTGACGTACGAAGGCATGTTCATCCTCGACCCGTCGCGGTATTCACGCGACTCTGCCACGGTGAGCGGCGGGGTTTCTGATGCCGTGGCCCAAAACGGCGGCACGGTGCTCGCCGCCCGCCTGTGGGATGAACGGAAGTTGGCCTACCCGATCAAGGGACAAAAGAAGGGCGTCTATTGGCTCACCTACTTCACGATGAAGAGCGAGCAGTTGGCTGCGTTCGAGCGGCAGTGTTCGCTCAACTCTGACATCCTTCGAATGCTCGTCCTGAAGGTCGATCCCCGGATCGCCGAAGCGCTCGTGCAGCACGCCCTCGAGGGGGCTGCGGCAGCGGGTCGCCGGCAGACGGCGACGGCGGAATGAACGGGGCTTGCCAACGCGAAGAGGCACCTGTACAATCGTCCACATACATCGGTGTGACGAAGATTTCAAGGTGACGTTTCAATCGCATTCAAGAAGGAGCGAATCATGGCGAGCTTCAACAGGGTGATTCTGGTCGGCAACGTGACCCGCGATCCCGAGCTGAAATACATCGCGAGCGGGTCGGCGGTCACCGAGATCGGGCTGGCCGTCAACGACCGCCGGAAGACCGCGTCCGGCGAGTGGGTCGAGGAGACGACGTTCGTCGACGTCACCCTCTGGGGGCGGACGGCGGAGGTTGCGGGCGAGTACGTGACGAAGGGCTCTCCACTGCTCATCGAAGGGCGATTGAAGCTCGACACGTGGGAGAAGGAAGGCAAGAAAAACTCGAAGCTGCGGGTCGTCTGCGATCGGATGCAGCTGCTTGGCAGTCGGGGAGGATCTGGCGGCGGGGGGGGCGGTCGGCCGCCCGCTTCGAAGGCGCCTCGTGGCGGCGGGCGTTCGGACGACGAGTTCTCGCAGGCGACGAATTACGACGATGCGGCCGATGTCGGCATGCCGGCCGGTGGCGGCGGTGACGACGACATCCCCTTCTGATGAAATTCCATACTGAAATTCTTTTTTGACAGGAGACCATCCATGCCAACCCAGCAAATTTCCAACAAGCTCGCCGGTAAGGCTCGGCGGCTTCCCGAGGGCCCGCGAGGCGGTGTCGAGCTCCTGCTCGTGCACGCCGTGGAGAGTCTCGGAAAGCAAGGCGAGGTCGTCGAGGTGAAGAAGGGCTACGCCTTCAACTATCTGCTGCCGCAGGGGTTGGCCACGATCGCGACCGACCATCACAAACGGATGGTCGCGAAGCACAAGGCGAAGCTCGACGAAATCGCCCGCGAGCGGCTCGCCGGCCTGCGGTCGATCCTCAGCGAGCTGGTCTCCACGAGCGTGACGATCGAGGCCAATGCCAACGACGAGGGGCATCTCTACGGATCGGTCGGTCCGGTCGAGATTTCCCGCTCGCTCAAGCAGCAGGATCTCATGGTTTCGCCCGATCAGATCATCCTGCAGGGGCCTCTGAAGGAGGTCGGGATGTACACCGTCAAGGTTCGGCTCGCGGCGGAAGTCGAGGGCGATTTGAGGGTATGGGTCGTGCCGTCGAGCAGCGACGGCGCGGGCAGCAAGTGAGCACGGTGGTGAGCCGCCGTGCTGCGTAAACGGCCTTTGGCCAGTGTTCCGGCGGGCGAATTGCCGACGGGAGTAGGGGCCGGCGGGCGAAGGAAAGTGCATCAGCCGCAGGGAGGTGTTGCATGGCTGTTTCCAGCGACCGTTCGGCAAACGATCGGGCTGCAAAGTTCCCGGATCGTTCGCTTCGGCGGCGTTCCGGATTGGGCGTGACGGCCGCGGATGGCGGCTTGCAGGAAAGACCTGCGAACATCGACGCGGAACGCGGCGTGCTCGGCAGCATCCTGCTGAAGCCCGACGTCTGCGACGACGTCTCCCTCGTCATCCGGAGCGAGGACTTCGCCGACGAGTCGCACCAGATCATCTTCGGGCACCTGCTCGAACTCCATGATGGCGGGCGGCGGATCGACGCGACCATCCTGCTCGAGCGGCTGCGTTCCAAAGGAGACCTCGAGAGGATCGGCGGGGCGGTCGCGCTCGGCGAGATCGTCCAGTCGGTGCCGCACGCGGCGCATGCCGTCCACTACGCGGCGATCGTGCGCGACAAGGCGATGCTGCGGTCGCTCATCGACGCCGGCACGGAGATCCTGCACGACGCGTACACGTCGCCCGACGAGCCGATGATGCTCGTCTCGCGGGCGGAGACGAACATCTTCTCGATTCTCGAGCGACGCAGTTCCGCCGAGGCGAAGCCGGTGAAAACCGTCCTCGAGGAGGCGATGCTTCGCATGGATGCCCGAATGAAGCACGAACACGCCCTCGGCGGGGTGGAAACCGGCTTCACGGAACTCGATAACCTCAGCGGCGGACTGCACAATTCGGAACTGGTCATCCTCGCCGCGCGTCCAAGCATGGGAAAGACGGCGCTCGCGATGAACATCGCGGAGCACGTCTCCGTGAACGCCGGGCGGCCCGTGCTGTTCGTGAGCCTCGAAATGGCGGCGCTCGAGCTCGCCGACCGGCTGCTCTGCTCGGCCGCCCGGGTGAACGGTCATCGTCTCCGCAACGGCACGATCTCCCAGGAGGACCGGCGGCGGCTCGTCCAGAAATCGTCCGAAATCAGCGTGGCTCCCCTCTTCATCGATGACACCCCGGGCCGCACGCTCACGGAGATTGCGGCGGTCGGCCGCCGGCTCAAGCGGAAGCAGGGCCTCGCCATGATCGTGATCGACTACCTCCAGCTCATCGAGCCGGACAACCCCCGCGACCCGAGGCAGGAACAGGTGGCGCGGATCGCCCGACGGCTGAAGATGATGGCGAGGGAGCTCGATATCCCCGTGCTTTGCCTGGCGCAGCTCAACCGGCAGGCGGAGGCATCCCGGGACAACAAGCCGAGATTGAGCCACCTCCGAGAGTCGGGCGCCATCGAGCAGGACGCCGACGTCGTGATGTTCGTCCACCGCGAGGAGTACTACCAGACGAACGATGAGGATCGGGAGCGGGTGAAGGGACAGGCGGAGATCATCATCTCAAAGCAGCGAAACGGCCCGACGGGCGACGTGAAGCTGCTGTGGCAGCACGACTTCACGAGATTCGTGAACCTCGAGCAGAAGACCTACGATGAGTTCGAGCAATTCTCGGGCTATTGAGAATCTTGCCTGGCGAATCAGGGAGTTCGAGCAATTCTCGGGCTATTGAGAATCCTGCCTGGCGAATCGGGGAGTTCGAGCAGTTCCTGGGGGTATTGAGAGGCACCCTAAGCGTGCGGGTTCGGGGCTGCCCGTATGCCCTCGCCGGACGTTCGCTACGCACATCCTGTGCTCCGCTCACTCGGAGCTGACTGGCGCTTTCGGCCTCCGGCCTTCGCTGGTCAGCTACGCCGTCTCGGGCACACGGGCAGCCCCGAACGGTCAACTCTTTCACTTCTTTCGCCCGGGCCCTTCAAGACGGCCCGCGTGGGCCATGAATCGGCGCACGGGGCATCACGGCCGCTGCTTGCGGTCGGTGCCGGGGCGGACGTCGAGGGAGAGGCCGTCGTTCTCGCCGCGTTCGAGCCGCTCCCACGCGATCGCGCCCATGGCGGCGTTGTCGGTGCAGAGGGAGAGCGGGGGCACGAGCACGTCGAGGCCGAGTTCGTCGCCGAGGGCTTCGACGGCGGCCCGCAGCCGGGCGTTCGCCGCCACGCCGCCGCCGATCGCGATGAGATCGCATCCGGTGCGTTCGACCGCGAGCCTCAGCTTCGCGAGGATCGTGTCCACGGCCGCCTGCTCGAACGAGGCGGCCAGGTCTGCGAGTTGCTGGCCCGAAGGTGGCGGACCTTCGGCCGCGTGGGGCGGCCGCACGATATAGCGGACGGCGGTCTTGAGCCCGCTGAAGCTCATGTCGAGCGTGTCGGTGTCGGCTGCCAGTGGTCGCGGCAGCCGGAAGGCCCGCGGATCACCGCCGATGGCGGCCCGCTCGATCGCGGGCCCGCCCGGGTAGGCCAGCCCGAGCAGGCTGGCAACCTTGTCGAACGCCTCCCCAGCGGCGTCGTCGATCGTGCCGCCGAGCCGATCCAGTTGCAGGGGGTCGCGGACGTGGAACAGCGACGTGTGTCCGCCGCTCGCGACGAGCCCCACGCAGGGATACCGCATACGAGCCCCGTGGGCGACGCGACAGGCGTAGAGGTGGGCGGCGATGTGGTCGTAGCCGACGATCGGGATCGATCGGGCGGCCGCGATCGCCTTGGCGGCGGAAAGGCCAACGAGCAACGAGCCGACGAGGCCGGGAGTGACCGCCACCGCCGCGGCCTCGATCGCCGCGACCGCGATCCCCGCCCGCTGGATCGCCTCCTCGATCACGGGAATGATCCGCTCCACGTGCGCTCGCGACGCGACTTCCGGGACGACGCCCCGCCAGCGGGCATGGAGCTGCTCCTGGCTGGCGACCACGCTCGAGAGCACGGCCCGCGAGCGGTCGATCACCGCCGCGGCCGTCTCGTCGCAGGTCGTTTCGATCGCCAGCAGGGGCACGTCGGAAGCTTCGCGGCGGTCAGAAGTCGTACCACATCCCGAAGCCGAAGCGGTTCTGGTTGGCAAACGCGAACTCGTACTGCGGATCGGAGCCGTAAAGATACTCGACGCCGACGCGGAGAAGCTTCTCGCTGCGATCGCCCCGCCACGCCCAGCCGGCCTGGGTGCAGATGTTGCCCCCGTAATCGAGCTCCTCGCGGAGCATGCCGTTCACCGCCAGGAACGGCGCGCCGAGGATTCCCGTGGGCCTTGCCCGGATGAGTTCCGTTCCGAACTGGAACTCCCAAGGCTCCGATCCGCCGGCGTTGTAGAAGGCGTAGCCCGCCTCGGCGTAGAGCCGCATCCAGTCGAGCGGATACCAACTCGCGCCGAGCACCATGCAGTCGCGCACATAGTTGATCCGCGTGTAGCCGAGTGGCGGTGGATACTTGATCATGTATTCATCGCCGAGGTGCGCGCTGTTGTGGTAGTAGGCGAGCTTGTATTGCCAACGGCCGATCCCGTAGACGAGCGGCACGCCGAAGCGGAAGTCGTTGCTCCGCATGTCGCGGTCATCCTGCGGGTCGAGTCGCACGAACGCGGCTCCCTCGATCTGAACCTCGAAGCCCTGCGGGTGGACCGTCGTATCCGATCCGTATCGCAGGATCGAGGCCCGGCCGCCGAGTGTCGTGTCCCAGAGCGTGCCGTCGAAGTTGTCCTCGTAGACCACCGATCCGATACGGGATTCCTTCGGCCCGGCGAGATAGCTCGTATAGATGAGATTGTTGGGCAAGATCTGCCAGACCCACGGCCTCGACGCCCAGAGGTCGTCGAGTACGCGTGGAAAGCCGTCGCCCGTGAGCGACTGCAGCTCCGGGGCCGCCTCGTCGTAGGGTATGTCGAGGACGACCGGCCCCCGGTTCACCGAGGGCAGTTCCGAGATCACTTCCTGTGCCGTCGCGGCCGCGATCCCCGCTGCCACGATCGACAGCAGGATCGTCGTTCGCCACATCGCATTGGTCATGGGCAGTCGGGGTTCGATCGGGATCTTGTGGCTTGTCATCGGTTTCGGGCGGTGCGACACTCTACGGCTGGCCGGAGACCGACCCCAGACTGATCGGCAGCCCGCCACGGGAATCCAAAGCCCTGCGACGCACTCGTCGGCGGCAGTCAGGTTCCGCGGGAGAGGCGAGGGTGTCTGGGAGGTCTGCGGCGATCGGCGGCTTCCGCCGAAATTCCCCATCTTCGAAAATCACTTCGAATAGCACTTTGAGAGGGATCGATGTCCCAGCCACCAACGGTTCGAGGTTCGGCCGAGGACATCGCCTCCGTGCTCGGGAGGATTCCAAGCGGCTTGTTCGTCGTCACGTGGCTCGATCCAGGCGACGGTGGTGACCGCGGCATGCTCGCCAGTTGGGTCATGCAGGCTGGCTTCGAGCCGCCGTCGATCAGCCTCGCTGTGGCGCCATCCCGCGGGCTCGCCGCCGCGATCGAGGCCGGAACCCCGTTCGTCGTCAACCTGCTGGCCGAGGGGCAGCGGAGCATGGTGGGGCGATTCGGCCGGCCCGCCTCCCAGGCCCAGAACGGACAGGCCGGAGGGGGCTACGATCCCTTCGACGGACTCTCCGTCGAGCGGGCGCCGTGTGGTGCGGCGATCCTTGCCCCGGGCTCGGGATGGCTCGAGTGCGTGGGGGCGGGCGGCATCACGGCGACCGATCACCGCGTCGTCGTTGCGGTCGTGCGGGCGGCGGGCTGCGGATTTTTCCAGGCGGCCCCCAACGACGGGCCGATCGGTGACGGGCGGATCGCCGACGGGCCGATTGTCCACCTCCGCAAGAATGGATTGCGGTACTGACGGTTTGGCCCGGGGCGATTGCCGGAGCCGAACACGGGATTTTATAACGGTCTTTTCGCAAACCTTCCGAAGTACACGGATTTCGTCCATGCATCGTCGAGTGTCTTCTTTTTTCCTCGCGTGTGTCACGGTCGCGGTCATCGCCGTCGGCTGCAGTCGCCCCGGAGTCGGGCCGCCTGCCTCGGCCGAATCCCCGGGGTTGAAGCGGTTCATTTTTGTCACGAATGGCGACGACCCGTTCTGGGACGCCTGCAACGCCGGTCTCGTGGAGGGGGGGAAGACGTGCGACCTCGCGTCGAAGGGGCTGCGGGTCGTCATGGAGAAGAACAATGGGACGGCGCAGGGGCAGATCGAAAAACTCCGGCAGTTTGGTAGCCAGGGTGACATCGCCGGCGTGGCGATCTCGGTGATCCAGGCCGACAACGCCGCGATCGTGGAGGAGATGAGGTCGCTCGCGGCGAAGGGGGTTCTCGTCATCACCGTCGACGGTGACGTCAACCGCCACAGCTTCCGCGACGCGAGGCCCTGGTACATCGGCACCGACAACGTCGAGGCGGGCCGCGTCCTCGGGCGGGCCGCGGCGAAGCTGCTCGAGTCCCGCGGGCTCACCGAGGGGAGCTACGTGCAGTTCGCCGGCTTCACCGACAACGACAATGCCCGGTCGCGCATGAACGGATTCAAGGAGGCGGTCGGTGGCGGATTTCGGGAAATTGACCGGATGAGCGACGACATGGATCTCGCGAAGGCCCGCGACAACGTTCGATCCAGCCTCGTGAACCATCCGGAACTCGCGGCGCTCGTCGGCATCTGGGCCTACAACGCCCCCGCCATCGCCGAGGTCGTCCAAGAGCGGGGCGTCCGCGAGAAGACCACGGTCGTGACGTTCGACGCACAGGCGGCCGCCCTCGAACACATGTCCGGCGGCCGGATCGACGCGATGGTCGTCCAGAACCCGTTCGACATGGGCGTGAAGGCGGTGCGGTTGTTGCTGGCGATGCACGAGAAGGATTCGGGGACGATTCAAGAGCTTTTCCCGAACGCCGGAAAGCCGGACGGCGATCTGCACACGACCGGGCTGCGGCTCGTGATTCCGGATCCGAAGGGAGGGGCTGGCGGTGGGTCGGCGATCGACCCTGCGGCGTTCGAGCGGCCGGGGATCGAGGTGATGCCGCTCTCGCGGTTCCGCGAGTGGCTCCGCAGCTACGGGCTCTCGAGTTCGTGAATGCCGCCCGACGGCGGCCGCGAGGATGAAGGAACGCGGCATGCACAAGGTCTTGAAGCCGAGCGAGTGGGCGCTCGTGGTCGCGATCCTGATCGCGGTGGCGATCACGACCCTCGTCGACGCCAACCACAGCTACCTTCATCGGCCCGTCGAGAGCCTCCGGGACATAGCCCGCAATGCCTCGCTCCTCGGAATCTTCGCGCTCGGCGCCACGGTCGTGATCATCTCGGGCGGGATCGACCTGTCCCTCGGCTCGATGATCGCGCTCTCGGCGACGGTCTGCGCGACGACCATGCTCGCCCTCGCTCCGCAGCAGATGACCGCCTTCAAGCCGGTCGGCGGGTGGGTGGTCGCGGCGGCGGTGGCCGCGAGCCTCGCAGTCGGCTTCTGCGTCGGATCGCTCCATGCCTGGCTCGTCACGACGATCCGGCTGCCGCCGTTCATCGCCACGCTTGCCACGCTCGTGGGCCTTCGCAGCCTCGCCCGGGCCCTCTGCGAGGCCGCCACATCAACGCTCACTCCGACGAAGAGTGCCCTCGTCAACGTCTCAGATCCCTTCTTCCGCACGATCCGTGAGAACGTCTGGATTCCCGTCAGCGTCTTCGCCGTTCTCGCGGTGGTCACGTGGGTCCTCCTCACGCGGACGGTGCTCGGCCGGCACATCCACGCCTTGGGCAGCAATGAGCAGGCCGCCCGGCTCGCCGGCATCCGGACGGACCGGGTGAAATGGTTCGCCTACTGCTACGCCGCGATGACGGCCTCGCTCGCCGGCGTGTTCTATGTGGCGAACGAGTCGGTCGCCGCCCCGGTCAACCAAGGCCGCGGCCACGAGCTCAATGCGATCGCGGCGGCCGTCGTCGGAGGCTGCTC
>JBIIOJ010000126.1:0-8493 GCA_044337015.1 Pirellulales bacterium | reverse complement strand
CGGTGAGGTGCTCGTGCGGATCGCCGCCTGCGGGATCTGCGGCTCGGACGTTCATGGCTACACCGGCGCCTCTGGCCGGCGGATTCCGCCGCTCGTGATGGGTCACGAGGCGGCCGGCACGATCGAAGCGGTCGGCGCCGGCGTGAGCGATCTGCCGGTTGGCAGCCGCGTTGCACTCGATTCGACCGTCTTTTGCGGCAACTGTGAATACTGCCGCACCGACCGGGAAAACCTCTGCACCCACCGCGAGGTGCTCGGCGTATCCCCCGGCACGTACCGCCGCCACGGCTGCTTCGCCGAGTTCGTATCCGTGCCAAGGCGGATCGTGCACCGCATCCCCGACAGCGTCGACTTCGTGTCGGCCGCACTCCTCGAGCCGCTCACCATCGCCCTGCACGCGGTCAACCTGGGTGGCACGGGCCCGGAGACACGCTCGGCCGTGGTCGTCGGCGCGGGAACGATCGGACTGGCCTGCGTGGCGGCGCTGAAGGCCCGCGGCGTGCCCCGGATCGCGGCGATCGACCTCGACGCATCCCGGCTCGCGGCGGCCCGCCGGCTGGGCGCCACCGAGACGATCGCCGCGGGTCCCGACGCGGGCAGGCAGGCGGCGGACTGGGGCAAATCCTCTGCCGACAGCGACGGCGCCGATCTGGTCATCGAGGCGGTTGGCGCGACCGCCCCGGTGCGGACGGCCATCGATGCGGCCAGCCGCGGCGGCACAGTGGTGCTCGTCGGCAACGTGTCACCCTTGATCGAACTGCCGCTGCAGCAGGTCGTCACGCGGCAGATCCGCCTGCAGGGCTCGTGCTCCGCGGCCGGTTGCTACCCCGAGGCGATCCGCCTCGTGGCCGAGAAGCAGGTCGATCTCTCCGGCTTTGTCAGCCGCGTGGCGCCGCTCGTCGAAGGTCCGGAACTCTTCGCGCGACTGCACCGCCAGGAGCCCGGCCTCGTGAAGGTGGTGCTGCAGCCGTGAGTGGCCTTCCGCCCGATCTCTCGCTCTTCGCGCTCACCGGCCGCACCGCGGTGGTGACGGGCGCCAGCCGTGGCCTCGGCCTGCAGATGGCCAAGGCGCTCGCGCGGGCCGGCGCCGATATCGTGATCACGGCCCGCTCCACCGATTCGCTCGCCGGTCCAAGGGCGGAACTCGAAGCGCTCGGCCGGCGTGTGACGGCGCTGGCCCTCGACCTCACGAGCGAGGCGAGCATCCGCTCCGCGGCCGCCGCGGCGATCGAGGCCGGGCCGATCGACATCCTCGTCAACAACGCCGGCTGCAACGTCCGCAAGCCGGCCGCCGACGTGACGTGGAACGACTGGAATACCGTGCTCGACACGAACCTCCGCGGCACGTTCTTCATGTCGCAGGCCATCGGCCTGCAAATGACGGCCCGCGGCTGCGGCCGGATCATCACGGTCGGCAGCATCACGAGCGTGTTCGGCTTCGGCGGCCTGGCCCCGTACACCGCCAGCCGCGGCGGCATCCGCCAGCTCACGATGAGCCTCGCCGACGCCTTCGGCCCGCAGGGCGTCACGGTCAACTGCCTCGCGCCGGGCTTTTTTCGCACGGCCCAAAACGACGTGATGTACCGCGAAGAGGAGTGGGTGAACTCGATCGTGGCCCGCACGCCGCTGCGCCGGCCGGGCCAGCCGGGCGACCTCGACGGCGTCGTCGTCTTTCTGGCGAGCGACGCCAGCGGCTTCATCACCGGCCAGACGCTCCTCGTCGACGGCGGCTACACGACCGGCTCCACCCGCATGGTGCCGGCGCCGAAGTAGTAGGCGGCTCCAGCGGGCGATCACGTTGGTGATCCGCTCCTCCCAAGGGGGAGTGGCCTCTGGCGCGAGGCTGCGATCGCGTAGACCATGAGCGTGGCCGAGTTGACAGCCGGTGACCGCCAGAGACCGCCCGTCGGGCGCGTTCATCACGAGCGCGAACTCGGGCGCGGGCACGTCGTGCGCGTCGCCGCGGATGCCCACGGCGTCGCCGGGGCCGACCACCTTCTCGGCCGCCGCTGCAACTCCGCACGATTCCCCGAGCGAGCAGAAGACCGTCTCCATCCGGGCCGAGGCTTAGGCGATGAAGCTGGCGGAGAAGCAGACGGGAACGAGCAGGTTCGTGCACTCGTCCGGTAGTGGCGTGACGGCCCGATAGGGCACGCCGTACGGCACGCCCGTGCCACCGGCTCCACCGAGACATGTTCCCCTCGGTGGCCACGCCCCAGGCGCCGATCGCGGGATCCTGCACCGCGTAGCGGCGGGCAAAAAATCTGGCGACGCCGTAGAGCGCGAGCCCCACCGAGTCGTCGACGGTGGTTCGATTCAGGACGTCGGCATGGGTGAGTGTGTAGCGGCCCTGCATGCGCCGCGCGATGCGAACGTAGAGTTGATTTGGCCAGCGCTGCGTGTCGGGATGCGTTGCGCGGTCGAACCCCAGCACGACGGTCCGCCGGCGGAACTCCTCGGGAACCCGCGGGTCTTTGCTCAAGAAATGATGGAGGCCACGGAGGTAGTCGACGTGCTGCCGCCAGATTCGGGCGCGGGTCGGCCAATCAACGTCCTGGTAGAACCTGCTCACTCCCAACGGCGCGATCGTGACGAGCGACTCCCGGTGGTAGTTGTACTCGCCGTCGTTCAGTCAGCCCGGAAAGATCTCCGCCAGCCGCGGCAGCGCCTTTGCCACATCGCCTCGCGCGGTCTTCAGGATGTCCTCGACGTAACGGCCGGCCGGCTCACGGCCGATCTCAGACCCCACCCCCGCCGCGGCAAGGAGGTCACCCTCGTAACTGGCGTCGATCGCGACCTTCGCGACTTCGTCAGGCCGCCGACCCAGCGGCTCGGCTCGATCAGAGCGACGTGGTTTCGCGAGATTTTTCCCGTGCGGGGCACCGTACCTCCGATCCAGTCCAACACAAGACCTGCCGTCGAGGGTATCGTCTGCGGTGAAAGGCAAAGATCGCTGCCGCCCTTTGTTGGTAAGCGCGGCGCACATCACTTTCCAAAAAATAAACTCGCCTGAAAGTAACGCCCGAGCTTATTCAGACAAGTAACCAACAGGTGTGTTTTTGCCGGCCGTACCGATCTTTCTCAAGGTCATCGTGGGGTCTCGATAGTGCCGATCTATAATGATCGAGTCCGGGAGTTTGAAAATGCCTGCGAAACGAATCGCTGCCCGACGTCTCCCCGTGTTGCTTCTCGTCTTCGGGGCCGTCGGCTCATTTGCATCCGCGGCGGCCGCCGCCGGGCTGCCCGCGAACGTCGCCGCGGTGATCGAGGCCCGCTGTGCGGGCTGCCACGGGGGCGAATCGCCCGAGGTCGGAGTGAAGCTCGACGGCGAGTGGACGGCCGAGCGGCTCGTGTCTTCGGAGGGAAACAACTGGTTTCGCGCACTCCACGAGATCGAGTCGAAACGGATGCCACCCGAGGAGGAGGAGCAGCCCTCCGACGCGGAACGGGCGACCGTCGCAAAATGGATCCGCGGCGACCTCGCGCATCTCCAGCGCGAGCATCAGCTCACTCTTGGTCGCGCTCAGCTACGGCGGCTCTCCCGCGAGGAATATTCGAACACGATCTACGACCTCTTTGGCTTCCGTCCACCGGTGGCCGCCATGCTGCCGGCGGACGGCCGCGTGGACGGCTACGAGAAGGTGGCCCAGGCATTGCCACTCTCCGCCGCGAGCGTCGACGGATTCATGCGGCTCGCCGACCGGATCGTGGATCGGCTGCTCGCCCCGTCGCCCGCTGATCAGCCAGGGTTCGAGCGGTACCGGGCTCTGCCCAGCGCGCAGTCGGGCGGGCACCTCCTCGTGCTCGATACCGAGACGGTGGTCTCCTTCAACTCCGACGTCAATTCCGGAAATCTCGAGTCGCTCGAAATCCGCACGCCCGGGCTCTACAAGATTCGCCTCTCGGTCTACGGCTACCAGACCGACAAGCCGCTCCCCTTCGGCATCTACGCGGGACATACTGGCGCGTATCCGCAGCTTCTGCAACTGCTCGACGTGCTCGACGCCCCGCCCGGCAAGCCGGCCGTGCTGGAGACCGAGATCTATCTCGGCAGCGGCGACATGAACGAAAAGTGGGAGAACGGGATCGGCGACTCCATCCGGGTCGTGCCCTTCGGCCTCGGTGTGCCGGTGCCGAAGAACACGCAGGCGAGCGACGCGGCAAGGCAGGGGAAGCCGGGGCTGGCGGTGCAGTGGATCGAGCTTGCGCCCGTGCACTCGCCTTCGATCGCCGACCGTTTCGTGGCGGCCGATTTTCCACCGGAAGTCGACAAGGAATTGCGGCAGTTGAAAGCCGCCTCGCGGCACTACCCTCCCGGGACGGTGTGGCCCGTGTCCAAGCTCAAATCGGTCAAGCCCGACGAGTTCGTCGCCATCATGGAGAAGACGATCCGCAGGATCGCGCCGCGTCTGTTCCGCCGCGATCTCGCCGAGGATGAGATCGCGGCCATCGCGGCTTCGATCAAGTCCGACGTCGACGCCGGCCGCAACGCGTTCGACATCGTGTCCGAACAATTTCGCAATCTGCTCATGGATCCCGACTTCTTCTGCATCGTCGAGGAGCCGGGGCCGCTCACCGATTTCACTCTCGCCTCGCGGCTTTCGTACCTTCTTTGGAACTCGACGCCTGATGAGCAACTGCTCGAGGTCGCCCGCCGGGGCAAGCTCCGCGATTCCGTGGTGCTCCGCGAACAGACCGACCGGATGCTCGCCGATCCGAAGGGGAAGCGGTTCTACAAGGGCTTCGCTGCCCAGTGGCTCAGGCTCTCGGCGATCGACGACACGACGCCCGACCCGAAGCTCTTCCCGGAATACCACCGGCCGGAAAACGATCTACTCAAGTGGTCGAGCGTGGCCGAGACCGAGGCCTTCCTCGCGCTGCTCGCGAAAGAGAATGCGAGCGTGCGGGAGCTCGTCGACTCGCGGCGGGTGCTTGCCAATTCGGTGCTCGCCCGGCATTACGCCCTGCCCGAGGTCTTCGGCAGCGGCCTCCGGGAACTGAAACTTCCCGAGGGCTCCCCCTTCGGCGGTCTCTGGACGCAGCCGGCCGTCATGAAAGTCACGGCCAACGGTACGAACACGTCACCTGTCAAGCGAGGGGTGTTCGTGGCCGAGCGGCTTCTCGGCGTGCACATCCCGCCCCCGCCGCCGAACATCGAACCGATCTCCACCGACACGAGTTCCGCGACGACGCTCAAGGAGAAACTCGCCCTGCACGCGGGCAAAGGCTCCTGCGCCGCGTGCCACGCCAAATTCGACGGCTACGGCTTCGCGCTCGAAAGCTTCGATCCTGTCGGCACGTTCCGCGATTTCTACCGGGTCGCCGCGGAAAGCACGGTGGCCTGGAAGGGCCCGACCGGCGGCCGGTGGGGCGACAAAATCGGCGCGGCAAGCGCCGACTGGACGAGCAGGACGGTGCCGGCCACGAGCGACCACGTCGTGATTTCAGGGACCGCGTCGGATTCGATCACCTACGACACGTCGCTCTACGACCTCTCGGACAAGGCGGTCTTCGCCCTCGCCCTTGGCAACCAGACACCGGACGAAGTCACGCAACTGGTGACGTCGGCCGATCTGACGGCCAAGCGGGCCCTTGTCGGCCCCGGCGGCCACTGGCTGCACCGCGATGGCACCGTCACGGTAACCGACTCCGCCGCCATCGTAGGTGGCGAAGTGGAGGTAGCCGGCGGCACGTTCACGGCAGGACGGTGGCCGGTCTGGAGGCGGCTCGAGATCTCGCATGGCGGCCGGGTGAATGTCAAGGCGGGCAGTTTCGGCGTTATGGATCTCGCCCTGCCGAACTCGACCCTGACCAGGCACGTGATCGGGAGTGCGGGCGAAGGGGCGCTCGCGGTGAGCGGATCGAGCCGGCTCGAACTCCGCGGGATCGCGCAGGTCGGCAACGGGCCCAATGGTCGCGGTGAGGTCGTTCTCGACACGTCGGAGCCGATCCGCTCGGCGGCGCAGTGGGATGTGCAGCACGGCCGGCTCGCAATCGGCCAGAACTCCGGGATTGTGTCGTGCGAGCGTGGCACACCGCCCAAGCAGGGTTGCTATCGCGTCGGCATGTCCGGGGCAACCGCCGTGCTCGACAAACTCGGCGAGTCCGAGGTCATGGGCATGCCCAGGCAAGACGGCAATATTTTGCTTGAAATCGGCCCCGCGGGCGCTGTCAACTGGCACGGCGGTGGGATACGCGTACAGCACGTGCAGGCGACGGTCATCAATGCGGGCACGTTCAACTACCTCGACACCACCGGCACCAACGCCTTCTCTCTCGGCGGCTCATTCGTAAACGCCGCCGGCGGCCACTTGCGGTGGCAGGGAGCAGCGGCGATCAGGATGCACAAGGCCACGCTGCGGAACGAGGGCCTTCTCTCCACGGGCCACGACGGTCCGGTGACGCTCTTGGCCGACCTCGTGCTCGAGAAGAGCGGCACGTTTTGCGTGGGCCTTGGCGCGGAAGAGAAGACCGGGATTGTCGTGGGCAACAGGGAAGGCGGCGGCGTCACACTCGGCGGCCGGCTCGAGATCGCGTTGCTGGCCGGCACCGACGCGACGGACAACAGGATCGGCGGCCGCACCTTCACGATCCTCGCCCGCGGGAAAGACGCTCCCGCAATCACCGGAACGTTTGCGAGTACGAGCGACCAGGTCGCGAAAGTGGACTATTCAGAGGATGCAGTGATGGTGACGCTTGTCGCGAAGCCGACCCCCACACCAGCGGCTGAACCGGCATCACCGGCTCCCGTGACGTTCGTGGCCGCCCCGCGGCTGGATGCCACCGGACTCGTGGCGGCCCAGCGGAGGACGCCCGGCTGGACCGACGATCGCACCGCTTGGCGAAACCACCTCCCGGTCGAGTCGGCCGGCGCGCTTCCCGACGGTCGCCCGTTCGCCGACATCAAGACGCTGCGAAAAATGCTGGCAGAGCGGCCTGACCAGCTCTCCCGCGGCGTGGCAGGCCATCTCGTCACCTACGGCACCGGCATGAGGCCACTGGGCGTCGACACTGTAGCCATCGAGGAGATCGCGGCGCAGTCCAAGCCCGAAGGCTACGGCTTCCGCTCGCTCGTCCACGCCGTCATCCAGAGCGACCTGTTCCGAACCAAGTGAGATTCCCTTCCCCGAGGAACGAGCCATGACTCCGCTGCTTTTGAACCAAATGCCGTCCCGCCGGCAATTCCTCCGCGCGGGCTCGGGCCTGCTCGCGCTGCCGTGGCTCGAAAGCCTAGCCGGCGCGGCGGCCGCGGCTACTCCTCCGCGGCGGCTGGTCGCGATCTGCAACGACTTCAGCTTCTTCGGGCCGTCGTTTACGCCGACCGATGCCGGGGAGAACTACACGCCGAGCGAATATCTCTCGATCCTCGGCGACCTGCGGAAGAAGTTCACGGTCTTCTCAGGCATCTCCCACCCCGACATCGGCGGCGACCACGCCTCCGTGAGCTGCTTCCTCACAAGCGCCAAGCGGCCGACGGCGCCGGGCTTCCGCAACAGCGTGTCACTCGACTTCCTGGCCTCCCGGCGCGTCGGGGGTGCGACACGGTTTCCGCTCCTGAGCCTCTCGACCCTCGAAGGCGGCAGCCTCACCTACACCGCGACGGGCGCTTCGGTGCCCTCGCTCGGCAGTCCTTCGGCGGTGTTCAAGAAGATGTTCCTTGCCGGCTCGCCCAAGGAGGTGGAGGCCGAAATCGAGCGGCTCAGGCGCGGGCGCAGCGTGCTCGACCGGCTGGAGGGCCGGTTCGGCGACCTGGGGCGGAAGCTCTCGGCCCGCGACCGCCAGCAGTTGGACGACTACACCGAGGCCGTCCGCGAGCTCGAAAAGCAGCTCGAATCGGACGAAGCGTGGGCCGGCCGGCCGAAGCCGGCGATCGCCGAACAGTCGCCGGCCGACTCCACCGACCGCAGCGACATCGTCGGCCGTTCGCGGCTCATGTACAAGATCGTGAAGCTGGCCCTGCAGACCGACTCCACACGCGTCATCTCGCTGCTCATCCGCGGCTCCGACATCCGCCCGCCGATCGAGGGCGTCACCGATGACCACCACAACGCCAGCCACCATGGCAACGACCCCAAGAAGATCGAGCAGCTCAAGCTGATCGAGCGGGAGGAGATGAGGGCGGTCAAGGATTTCCTCGCCGATCTCGACGGCACCCGCGAGGGCGACGGCAGCCTGCTCGACGCCACGCAGGTGCTCGTGGGCAGCAACCTCGGCAGCGCCGCCTGGCACGACACCCACAACCTGCCGATCCTCCTCGCCGGCGGCGGCTGGAAGCACGGCCGCCACGTGGCGGGTGACTCGAAGAACAACACCCCGCTCGGCAAGCTCTTTGTGTCGATGCTGCGCCGCTTCGGCGTCGAGACCGACTCCTTTGGCTCCGGACACGGACCGATCGACGGCCTCGTGTGAGCGAAAAGGGGACGCAGCTCTTTTCATGGCAACAGGGCAGATGGCAAGAATGAAGGAAGGAAAAGAGCTGCGTCCCCTTTTCAT
>JBIIOJ010000125.1:0-8520 GCA_044337015.1 Pirellulales bacterium | reverse complement strand
CCGGCTGCCGCTCCGAGACGGGCTCCGGGAGTCCGGCTCGAACGACCGGACACCTCGATGGAGGGGGGGCTCGAGTGCCGCGGAAAAGTGGTAAGTTTCTCTGTATAAACAGCGTTGTCGTGGTGGGGCAGTCAGACGACCGGTGCAGGCAGTTTCCGTAATGCGTTCATTTCCGGCTCA
This sequence comes from Pirellulales bacterium, assembly GCA_044337015.1. Taxonomy (GTDB): domain Bacteria; phylum Planctomycetota; class Planctomycetia; order Pirellulales; family UBA1268; genus UBA4655. The sequence goes on along the minus strand of JBIIOJ010000125.1, from coordinate 8,340 downwards.
AACACCTTCCGGCGGGCTCGCCGTCGCGCGAATCGTCGGCGTTTCACCGTGGGCCGAGCAGCTTCGACGCGACATCGAGAGAGTCGCGGCCCACCAGTCGAACGTGCTGATTCTGGGCCCGAGCGGCACCGGCAAGGAACTCATCGCCAGGGCCATCCACGCGCTGGGCAACCGGGCGGCGAAGCCTTTCATCCCGGTGGACTGCGCGGTGACGACCGGGACGCTTTTCGCCAGCCACATGTTTGGGCACGTTCGCGGCGCGTTCACCGGCGCCATCGCGTCGGCGCTGGGATGTTTTCGCGCCGCCGACGGTGGCACGATCTTCCTCGATGAGATCGGGGAGATGGAGCCGGAACTCCAGGCGAAACTGCTTCGTGTGCTCCAGCAGCGGACGGTGGTTCCCGTCGGCAGCCATGACGAGGTGCCCGTGAACGTCCGCGTTCTGGCGGCCACGAATCGCGAGCTCTCCCGCGAGGTGCAGGAGGGACGGTTTCGCGAGGATCTCTACTACCGGCTGAACGTGGTCACGATTCGAACCGTCGCCCTGCGGGAGCGGCCGGAGGACATCCCGGTCATCGCGGAGCGTTACCTGGCGGAATTGTCGGCCCGGTACGGTATGCCTTCCTGCACGCTTTCCCCGGCGGCTCTCGGACTGTTGATGCAGTACTCGTGGCCCGGGAACGTCCGCGAACTGGAAAACGTGCTGGAGCGGGCGGTGATGTTCTCGTCCGGCGACGAGATCGACGACGACGCGTTTTCGAGCCTTCGGGAGCCACGGGAACGCTCCGACCGGTCGTCTCCACAGGCCGAGGAGGCCGGCCAGCGGGCGGTCGGGCCGACCGCGTTTGGCGGTGGGACGCAACTCGAGCAGGCCGCTAGGCGTGGGGCCGTCGCTCCAACCTCGATCAGCGGCGTCTACAGGGTGGACGCGAGGTCGCGCGCCCCGGTTCAACCGGCCGGGAGATCGTCGGCCGCGGACGGGAATGGAGCGGTGCCGGAGCGGGCGGCCGCTGCCGGCGGCTGGCCGACGTTGGCCGACGTCGAACGGGTCCACCTCGAGCGGACCCTCGCCGAGGCGATGTACAACAAATCATTGGCTGCAAAGCTGCTCGGAATCGATCGCTCGGTGCTGCGGCGGAAGTTGCAGCGATACGGGCTCGACGCCGCGGGCGGCCGCGATGGTGATGTCGATGGCGGTGTCGCCGAAGGTGTTGAACACTCCGACGGCAGTGTGACTGACAACGGCAGTGCGTCCGACGGCAGTGCGTCCGACGGCAGTGCGACTGCGAGCGAGGGCGGCGACTGACTAGCCTGACAGCCGGTGGCCCGTCAGCCGGCCTTCGACCGGATGACCGGTGCGGCATCCTCGTCCGGCACCCGCAATCGGAGCGTCGAGGTGGGCGGCCCACGCCGCTCCTGCACGAAGCCGCGGGAACCCTTCGACAAAAACTCGTGGACGTGTGCCACGGGGCCCTCGGGGAATTCGACGCGGAGCGTTGAGAGAACCTCCGACCATGCGAGCCCGCGGCGATAGATGATGCGGTAGGCAGCCTTGAGATCGGCGATGTCGGCGGACGTGTGACCGCTCCTCTTGAGCCCGACGATGTTGAGCCCGACGACGCAGCCCGACATCCCGTCGATCAGCATGTACGGAGGAACGTCCTGGACGACGCGGGCGTGTCCGCCGACCATGGCGAGCCGTCCGATCCGGCAGAACTGATGGACGGCGACGGCCCCCGACACGAACGCCCTGTCCTCCACGACCACGTGGCCGCCAAGCAGGGATGCGTTCGCGAAGATCACGTTGTTGCCGATCGCAACATCGTGGCCGACGTGTGCGCTGGCCATCACGAAGTTCATGTCGCCGATCGTCGTGTTCATGCCGACCTTCAAGGCCCGGTGAACGGTGACGTACTCGCGAAAGACATTGTGGTCGCCGATCACGAGCCTGCCGATGGTCTGTGGCCTGGCGGCATGCTGGGGCGCGCCCCCGATGACGGAGTGTTCGCCGAACTCGTTGTGGCAGCCGGCGGCGACTCCCGACTTGATGACCGCGCCGCTTGCGACGGAACAGAAGTCGCCGAGTTCCACGTCGGGCTCCACGATCGCGAACGCGCCGACCTTCACCCCGACGCCGAGCTTGGCTTCCGGGCTGACGACGGCGAGGGGATGGATGCTCACGGCCTTTTTTCCCGGGCGATCGAAGCCGCGCGGTCATTCCGACGGCGGGAAGGGTTATCGGCTGCGAGGCCGACCCGTTTCAATGCCAGTTTCCGCCGGCGTTGCAGGTTCCGCCATGTCTCCAGAACCCCGGGCCGGGTGTCTCCGGACGTAGCAGACGCTATGCTGCACGGCGGTGGCAGGATGGAGAGACTGAAGGTCGAGTCGTTCGGCGAAGAGGATTCAATGAATCGAGAAGATGCCTATGCGGCGGCGGAAAAACTCAAGTCGGAGGGGCGACTGGACGAAGCCGTGCGAGCGCTCGAGGCGGTCGTCGTGGAACACCCCGACTATGCGTTGGCCCACTCTGCGATCGCGGCGTGGTGCACGCGTCTCGAAAGGCACTCCGACGCTGTCGCCCATGCCCGAAAGGTGGTCGAACTGGAGCCGCGGGATCCGTTCAGCTACACCGCGCTCTCGGTGGCGTGCATGCGGGCCGGACGAATCCAGGAAGCGGAGGACGCCCTCGCGCGATCTCGGATGCTGACCGGCTGAGATTCCACTGGCCGAGACTCCACCGGCTGAGATTCAACTGTGCCGAGTGCGGCATCGAGCCGTTGCAGGCGGTCGCGGTCGGCCTTGGTGAGCTGCTCGGCGATGAGGCCGAGCTTCCTGGCCCGCGCCAGAGAACGCCTTGCTCCCTCGATCTGGGCCGCCCCTTCCTGGGCGACGGCGAGGTGGAGGAGCTTCACGGGCGTTGGAATGAGCGAGGCTTCCTTGAGGTCCTCGACTGCCTTCGAGTAGTTGCCGAGTTCCGTCTGGACCACGCCTCGCGTGTCGAGAAGGTCCGGATGCGGTCCGAGTTCCCGGATCGCCGAATCGATCAAATCGAGGGCCTCCGTGGCGGTTTCCTTTCTCGCGAGGTGGAAGGCGAGATTGTTGGCGACGATGGCCCGCTGGGTCTTTTCGAGATCATCCTGGGCGAGCAGCTTCCTGTACATCGATTCGACCTCCTCGGCCTGCCCCATGATCTCGCGCATCTCCGCCTCCAGCAGCCCGATGACGATCGACCCGGGGTCCTGCCGGCGAGCCTTGACGAACAATTTGTCGATGCGGCTGCGGATCGCGGGCTCCGGCGAGGTGCCCTGAGTGCGGGCCACGAGCACGGCCGTCTGCAGGAGCCGTTCCAGCGGGAGGCGATCCCAGGCGTTCTCGAGCAGTTGGATCCCTTCCTCCGCCCGCTTCTGCCGACCGAGGAACTCGGCACGCGCGACGATGCCGTCAAGTGACCGCTCGGCGAATTCGGTGAGCAGCTTGTCGGCCGCCTTCGGGAAGCCGAGTTCCTCCATGAGCTTGGCGGTGGAGCTAAGTTGCGGCAACTGCTCTGCGGTCACGGGCCCGGCGGGCATCAGTTTCTTCGCGGCGGCGACCGCCGTCGGCCGGTCCTTCTCGGCCATCGCGAGCTTCGCCTCGAGGGCAAGGGTGACCGGCGCCTCGGGCACCTTCTGCCGGAGACGCTGGAGCCAGGTGCGGGCAGCCGAGGTTTCATCGTGCTCGATCAACCGCTCGACGAGCATCGCGTAGAGCGCGGGCGGCGCGTCGGGCATGGCCACGAGCGACACGAGTTCGCTACGGCAATCCTCCCAGAGACCGAGTTTCTCACGGAGCTGGGCGACCATCAGCCGCTGGCTGATCGAAAGCGGCTGCGACTTGCCGAGCACGGAAAGCAGTTCGAGCGCCCTCCGCCAGCTCGAGGGCTCGGGACGGTCCGCGAGAAGGCGGATCGCTATGGCCCGGTCCTCAGGTCCGAGTTCGCCGTCCGGGCCCGTGTTCTGGTCGAGGATCGAGATGGCCCTCTGGAGCATGGCGTAGGTTCCCCGCTCGGCGATCAGTTCCGCGAGCGCGCGTCGGGCCCAGACCTTGGTGGACCGGTCGCTCGCCGACGCGTCGGGCAGATCGACAATCTTGGAAAGCAACTCGCGCCCCTCCACGAGCTTGCCCCGACGAACCGTGAAGGCGGCGAATGCCCGCAGCGCGGTGAGATCGTCCTTCCTCTCCGCGACGGCCTCCTTCAGATAGCGCTCGGCATCATCGGGCCGCCCCAGCATCTCGCTCGCCTGCGAGAGCACCAGCTGCCGCTCGAGGCCCTCGAGCGCGTCGCCGGCGCGATCGAGCGTGCGCTCGGCGATCTTGCGGCGACCGGTGGAGATCTGGTGGCCGATCAGCGAGAGCCAGGTTTCCGGACGATCCCCAGCTGCCCTGACGGCGCGTTCGAGCACCTCCTCCGCCCGTTCGGACTTTCCGGACCGGCTGAGCAGCTGGCCCAGCCAGAGCAGTTCCGACGCGTTCGTGGACTCGTCCTTCACGGCGCGATCGGCGATCGCAACGGCCTCGTCGACCTTGCCGCCGCGGAGCTGGATCTCGGCGGAGATTTTCTCGAACCCGCCGAGGCCGTCCGGGCCGAGCGTGCCGAGCACCTCCTGGGCCTCGTCAAACCGGTTGGAGGCGTAAAGGAGCGTCACGAGCTGCCGGACGACTGCCGGGTTTCCCGCGCCGAGCCTGACCGACTTTTGGAGCCGTTCGATGGAGGATGGGATGTCGCCCTCGAGCCCGTCGAGTTCCGCGAAGAGTTGCTGGATATCGGCCCATCCGGGCCGCTCGTTCTCCGCCTCGATGAGAAGGTTCCGGGCCTCGCGGAGGTTCGCCCGCTCCGCCTTGCCCATCTCCCCGACCACCTCGCTGGATGGGTCGGCCTTCCGCTGGAGGGACTTTCTCGCATCCAGCACCCGACTCGATGCCTCCGCGAACCGGCCGATGGCGCTCGTCGGACCGGCGAGCTTCGCGATCTCACCGGCCGCGGCCCTCACTTTTTCGACGTCGGACTCCTCTCTCGCCATGTCGAGCAGCACCAGCCGCAGCCTCAGGTCGTCGGGCCGCATTTCGACCGCCTTGGCCCACAATCGCTCGGATTCACTTCGCTGCCGAAGGCCGTAGCAGAGGGAGGCGAGGCCCGAGAGAACCCTCGCGGCCTCGTCCTTGTTCTCGAGATTCACGGCCCGTTCTTCGATCGCCTTCAGTCTCTCCAGGGCGGCCGTCGGGGCCTCATCGCCGCCCTCGCCCGCCCGCGATGCGACCTGCGCTTCAACGAGCATGAATCCGGGGTTTTCCCGCACGGGCTGAGGAGCCTTGTCGACGATGCCGCGGGCGGCGACGGGACCGTTCTGCCGGAGTTCCAGCGTCGCGAGAGAGGACCGAAGGGCAACGCTGTTCGGATTCGCCTTCAGTGCTTTCCCGAGCAGTTCGATCGCTTCCTTCGGCTCGCCCTTTCGTACGAGCAGGTCGGCGCGAAGGATCGCGATCTGCTCGTCAGAGATCTGCTCCGAGTTGCCCAGCATCTCCATCAGCTCGTCCACGGCGGTCCAGTCGCGGTCGGCGTCGGGCTTCCTGGACTGGACGCCGATCCTCAGCTGCAGGAGCGGGGCCCAGACCTGCGGAATCGCCGCCAGCCTCTCGGCGGCGATCGAGTCGGCGACGAGTTCGAACTCGGCGAGCGCCTGCTCCGGCTTGCCGGATGCCACGAGGGCATTTGCGGCGCCCACCCGGGCGGCAAGCGACGACGGATCGTCGCTGAGTACCCTTCGATTGGCCTCGAGCTGCTCGTCGTACTGTCCGAGCTGCTCGTGGCACTGGCCGAGGTGGAGGTCCACCTGCCTGGTCAGCTCCGCTGAAGCGGCGACCAGCGGCCGCACCCGCTCGAGCTTCTGCTTTGCCTGCAGCCATTTCTGCCGTGCGATGAGCAGCCTCGCCTCGAGCATGCCGATGGCGGGGTTCGACGAACCGAGCGATTCCTTGAGCACGTCGATCGTCTTGTCGACCTCGGCGAGACGGTTCTGCTGGAGCTGAAGATCGGCGAGCATGAGCGAGAGGCCCGGCTGCGAGCCGGCCTTCCTGATGCCGTCCTCGAGGATATCGATCGCTCGTGTCGCCTCGCCCCGCTGGATCGCCAGCATCGCGGCGGCCCTGATGACCCGTTCGTCGGTCGCGTACTTCTCCACGGCGGCCTGGATCACGGCGGCGGCCTGATCGAGCTTTCGTTCGGCGAGAAAAATCTCGAAGCTGGCGATCATCGTTTCAGGATCGTCCGGGGCGAGGGCGGCCGCTTCCGACACCGCTTTCGACGCCGTCGAGAGGTCGCCTCGTTGCCGCGACCACTTGGCATAGGACAGCCACGCAGAGTGGTCGGTGGCATTGACCTTCAGGAGCCGGTCGAGAATCTTCTTGGCAGCGTCTCGATCGCCCCTCTTCTCGTCGAAGATCGCCGCCAGGAGCACGTACGCCTCCGTGGGCACCGCCGCCGTCGATTCCATCTTGTCTTTTCCATCACCTTCATCCGCTTCGCCCTGTTCGTCTTCGTTCTCGTCGTGGAACGAGCGGCTTTGGAGGTCGAACCCGATCAGGTCGGCCGCGATGCCGGCCGCCTCATCGAAGCTGCCGCCGCCGGCCCACGATCGGGCGAGCGCCACATCGATGCCGGCCTTGTCGAGCGGCGGCTTCGAATCCTCGGTGCAGAGTTCCCGCAGGATGCCCAGGTGTTCGCGGGCGTCCGAATACCGGCCGATCCGGAGCTGAAAGTCGGCGAGCTTGCGTCGCAGTTCGTGGTCGGCCGGCTTCTTGCGGACGGCCTCCTCGAGGATCGTGAAGGCGCGGGCAAAGTCGTTGCGGTTCGCATCGGGGCGGCTGGCCCGGTCGAGCAGCAGTTTCGCGTACTCGGCCAGGGCGTCGGCGTCGTCACGGCGGTACCCGAGATAGCGACCGTAGAGCGCGAGCGCCTCGTCGGTCTTACCCTCGTCGAGCTTGGATCGGGCGAGTATCGCGATCCCCCCCGCGTTTCTGGCCACCTGGAATCGATGGAGGAAATACGTCCCGACGACCCCGACGACCACCGTGCCGACGAGCAGGACGAGGAGTCGAATATTGACCTGCTTCATGACCGGTTGCACCTTCGGAAGAGGGCCGCAAACGGCCGAATACAGGCCTCTTGCACCCCGACCGTCATCGTATCACAAACGTGTTCCCGGATGCGAAAAACGGGCTGAAATGACGTCGATCGGGATGGTTCCTGCCCCGGCGCCCGCGGACCGCCGACGGCGTCGGGGGGGAAGGTTGGGCAAGAGGCCTGAATCGAACTGCAAGGTTGGCGGCGACCCTGCCGATAAAAGCGAGTGTGAGGATCGTGCCGCGCACGCGGCCCGATTGACTGCATCAGCCGAGGCCTTCGTCATGGACACTTTCCGGCTCCATCGCGTGATCAACGCGGTCTTCCTGGCCGCCACCGTCGTATTCGCCGCATCGGCTCCGCGTGCGGTCGAAGCCGACGAGTCGATCCTGAAGCGGGTGGTCGGCGCCGTGTCGCCCCGGCGGGACGGCGGCCCCGCGGCGCGGTTGCATCGTCGGATCGACGAGCGGCCGGCGCATCGAAACGACTATCAGGACGGCCTCGTCGTCCATGCCGGGGGTGCCTACGCCGGACAGATCGACTCGCTCGAAGGGCATGGCGGCCACGCCGGCGCCGCCTGTCGTGGCGGCCACTGCGACGACCATTGCGTCGTGCGGCCCGACCGGTTCGGTTTCTATGAGACCCAGTGGCGTCAGTGGCCCGGTGCGAGTGTCGTCCAGGCGGCGGGCGTCGAGCAATTGACACCGGCATCGCCGCCGCGGCTGCAGTTGCCGAGTGAGAAGGAGGAGTCGCTCGATCCGAAGGCGGCCGTCGAGTTCGGAGTCGACGAGCCCCTGGAGGGCCCGGATGCCACGACGCTTCCGGGGCTCGGGCCGATCGTTCCGCCGCCGCAGCAGAGGCCGCCCGCGGCGAAGCCGCTGGATGCCCGCGAACCTCGAACAGTACCGGACGAAAACGTTGAGCGGCCCTCGGACAAGCCGGCCCAGCCGCCATTGAAGCCTGCGACGACGGACCGGACGGAGAAGGAGGAACGGACCGAACAGCCGGAACAGCAAGAGGCAGAACCGGAATCAAAGCCCGAGCCGAAGAAGCCTTCCTCGCCCGCCACTCCGTCGGCCGACGACAACCTGTTCGACGAGGCAGCCCATCGACGGCGGCTTCAGGAGCGGTTGGCGGTGATCCGTTCCGAGACGCGTGCCGCGCGGGTCGCCCCGGTGCCGTTC